>JANNDM010000209.1:0-20154 GCA_031387725.1 Verrucomicrobiota bacterium
CGGCAACCTGATCGTGCTGGTGCCAATGGTGCTCAACGCGCACGCCGGCACGCGCTACGGCATCCCCTTCCCCGTGCTCTGCCGCGCGTCGTTCGGCACGACCGGCGCCAATGTCCCGGCGCTGCTGCGCGCGTTCGTCGCCTGCGGCTGGTTCGGCATCCAGACCTACATCGGTGGCGAGGCGATCTACAAGATTCTCGCGGTGTTCTTCCCGTCGCTGGCGACGGCCGGCGCCGCGAAATTTCTGGGCATCAGCGTCCCGGAGTTCGCCTGCTTCATGTTTTTCTGGGCCATCAACATGCTCGTCATCTACAAGGGCATCGAGTCGATCCGGCTGCTGCTGAACATCAAGGCCCCGTTGCTCATCGCGCTCGGCCTCCTGCTGCTCGGGTGGGCCTACCAAAATGCCGGGGGCTTCGGCCCCATCCTGTCGCAGCCGTCCGCGTTCGACGCCGGGCAGCCGAAAGCCGGGCAGTTCTGGGGCTTCTTCTTCCCCGCGCTCACCGGCATGATCGGCTTCTGGGCCACGCTCTCGCTCAATATCCCGGACTTTTCGCGCTACGCCAAGACCCAGCGCGACCAGGTCGTCGGCCAGGCGCTGGGCCTGCCCCTGACGATGGCGCTCTACTCCTTCATCGGCGTCGCGGTCACCTCCGCGACCACGATCATCTACGGCCAGACCATTTGGGATCCGGTGGATGTGCTCACGCGTTTCAAGAACCCCGCCGTGCTCGTCCTCGCGATGGTGGCGCTCTGCGTCGCGACGCTCGCCACCAACATCGCCGCCAACGTCGTATCTCCCGCCAACGACTTCGCCCAGCTCGCACCGCGCCGGATCACCTTTCGCCTCGGCGGCCTCATCACCGGACTCATCGGCATCGTGATGATGCCCTGGAAGCTCGTCGCCGATCCGAGCGGCTACATCTTCACCTGGCTCATCGCCTACAGCGCCCTGCTTGGCCCGATCGGCGGCATCATGATCGCCGACTACTTCGTCATCCGAAAAAAAGAGCTGAATATCGCCTCGCTCTACTCGGCCACCGGAGGTTATGCCTTCCAAAATGGAGTCAGCTGGGTCGCGCTCGCGGCCTTGATTGCCGGCGCTTTGCCCAGCCTGCCCGGGTTCCTGGTCACGGTGAAGCTCATCGACGGCGCGGGCCTGCCGGCGTTTCTGCTCGGACTCTACCATTACGCGTGGTTCGTCGGCTTCGGTCTGGCCTTTGCCGTTTATCTCGTTCTGCGTAAACTCGCCCCCAACAGTTGAACCTTGAATTTTACAGGAGGTAACAGAGTTAACGGAGTATAGATTGCTGACTTCCCTCTGTTTTTTCCATTACCTCCTGTTAAAGAAAATTTCCTATATGAAACCCATTCCCCTTCCGCCCACCAGCCACACGCCCGCGACTTACGCCGGCCCTTCGCTTGAAGCCGTGCTCGCGCAGCGCAGGCAGTTCCTCAACCCCGGGCTCTTTCTCTACTACAAGCAGCCCATCATGATCGTGGAGGGCAAAATGCAATATGTGTGGGACTCCACCGGCAAGCGCTACCTCGACGGCCTCGGGGGCATCGTGACGGTGAGCGTCGGCCACTGCCACCCGCACGTGCTCAAGGCGATCAACGCGCAGAACCAGGTGCTGCAGCACTCCACCACGATCTATCTCAACCCGAACATCGGCGCCTTTGCGGAGAAGCTCGCGTCGAAGATGCCGGGCGACCTCAAGGTCTGCTATTTCGTCAACTCGGGCTCCGAGGCCAATGACCTTGCGCTGCTCATGGCGCGGCTCTCCACCGGCAACTACGACGTCATCGCGCTGCGCAACGCCTACCACGGCGGCAACGCGGCCGGTATGGGCGTCACCGCGCACAGCTCCTGGAAATTCAACACCCCGCATTCCTTCGGCGTCCATCATGCCGTCGCCCCCTACCCCTATCGCGGGCACTTCGGCTACGACGATCCCGATGCCGGTCGCAAATACGCCGACGACGTCAAGCAGGTCATCGACTACACGACGCCCGGCAAAGTCGCGGCGTTCATCGCCGAGTCCATCCAGGGGGTCGGCGGCTTCGTCGAGTTCCCTCCCGGCTATCTCCAGCACACCTACGAACACGTCCGCGCTGCGGGCGGCGTCTGCATCGCCGACGAGGTGCAGACCGGCTTCGGCCGCACGGGCACGCACTACTGGGGCTTCGAGACGCAGGGCGTCATTCCCGACATTGTCACCCTGGCCAAGGGCATCGGCAACGGCGCGCCGCTTGCGGCCGTGGTCACCACCCCGAAGATCGCCGCCGTCATGGCGCAGAAGGTTCACTTCAACACTTTCGGCGGCAACCCCGTTGTCTCCGCCATCGGCCAGGCCGTGCTCGAGGTCATCGACCAGGAGAAGACGCAGGCCAACTGCCTTGAGCTCGGCAATTACATCCTCGCCGGGCTGAACCGGCTCAAGGCGAAGCACAAGGTCATCGGCGATGTCCGTGGCCGCGGCCTGATGCTCGGCATTGAGTTTGTGAAGGATCGCACCACGAAGGAGCCGGCCAAGGAAGCCTGCGCGCAGGCCGTCGAAAACGCCCGCGAGCTCGGCCTGCTGCTCGGCAAAGGCGGCCTGTGGGGCCAGACCATCCGCTTCGCCCCGCCGATGAATATCACGAAGGCCGATGCGGACTTCCTCCTCGCCGTCCTCGACGAGGCGATTGGCGCCGGGCCGGCCTGACCCCGGCTCAGCCGGGATCATGCTGTTGAAGCGGTCGTCCCCTCAGCAGCGGCCTGCATCGACTGGTGGAACCCGGCCTCCGGACGGGTTGGTCAGATGTGCGTTCCGAAAAACCGGTCCGGAGGCCCGGTTCCAGCTAGGGTGTGTTTGCAAAAGACCAAAAATCCGGTGGTGGAAATGTAGTCGGGGCTTTACGCCCCGACTCTACCTGTGATGCCGCCATGCAGTCGCGGCATAAAGCCCCTCCCACCTCTTTTGCAAACCCACCCGAATTCAACTGCCTGAGTTCGCCTCAGGGAATCTTGAGGGCCATGCCGACCTTCAGGTCGGATTCGTTTTTCATCACGCCGCGATTCGCGGCGTAGATGTCGCGCCACTTGGCGCGGTTGCTGTAATAGTGCTGCGCGATTTTGGAGAGCGTGTCGCCGGGCTGCACGGTGTGCACCCGCGCGCCGCCGGCGGGCTTCGCGACCACCACCGGAGGGGGGGCGGAGCGAACCGGGACCGGGGTCGGATTGCGCACCACCGGCGGCGCCGGCCGGGTGCGGACCGTGGGAATGGTCTCCACGGAAAAATTGATGCCGGGTGCGGCCGGGGCCGGCGGGGATCCCTCCAGCCCGGGCACCGTCACGGCGTTGCGGCCGGCTTTGACGTCCGCCAGCTCCTGCTTGAGGGCCGCGTTCTCCTGCTTGAGCCGGTCGAGCGCGGCCACGAGATCGACCCGCTGCAGCTGGTTTTCGAGCGGCTGGGCCGGCAGGGTGCGCGCGAAGTCGCGGGTCGCGGCATCGATGCGCTGCCGGACGAGCGGGGACTGCGGGCTGTTGGGCCTGAGCGCGAGGTATTTTTTGAAATGGTAGATCGCAGAGAGCGGATCGTTGATGTGCTGCGCGTAGAGCAAGCCGACCTCGAGATGGGACTCCGGCGCATCATCGCCCCGCTGGTCGATGACCTTGAGAAAAGCCGACAGCGCTTCCTGCCGGCGACCGGCCTTCAGTTGTGACTGGCCCTCGCGATAGGCCGGTTCGTCGATCTCAGCCGCTGTTTTCACGCGGTCGTTGTCGGTGCACCCCGCCAGCACCAGCGTTGCGACCCCCAGCAAGGGGCGCAACCAAGAGGTAAATTGAACAGCAGGGCGTGGCACGGGCGGAAATGAATTGAACGAGGATACGCGACCGCTAGGTTTGCGCGAGCGCTCCGCCAACACAAGTTTTTGATGCCCCCCACCGACCAGACCATCCTCGCCCAAGCCCGCCAATGCCTCGCCATCGAAGCGGAAGCCCTGGCGGCCACGGCCAAGGTGCTCGACCGGGAATTCGTTGCCGCCGTGCGCGCCGTGGAGGCGGCGGTCACGGCCGGCCACAAGGTGATCTTCTCCGGCGTCGGCAAGAACGCCCACATCGCGCAAAAACTCACCGGCACCCTCAACAGCATCGGCGTGCCCTCCTGTTTTCTTGATCCGACCCAGGCCCTGCATGGCGACCTCGGACTGTGCGCGGCGGGGGATCTGGCAATTCTGCTCAGCAACAGCGGTGCGACCGATGAGATGCTGCGGCTGCTGCCCTTGTTTGAAAAATTCGGCCTGAAGACGATCGCACTCACGGGTGCCCCCACCAGCGAACTGGCACGGGGGGCGGACTACCGGCTGGTTTATTCGGCGCCGCGCGAAGCCTGTCCCCTCGCCCTCGCCCCGACGGCCAGCACCACGGCGGCCCTCGCCCTCGGCGACGCCCTGGCGATGGTGTTGCTGGAAAGCCGCGGCCTGACCCGCGAGGATTTTGCCAAATACCATCCGGCCGGCACGCTCGGCATGACGCTGTTGCTCCGCGTGAAGGACATCATGCGCACCGGCGACGCCTGCCCGGTGCTGAAGGAGGCAAAGACCACGGTGCAGGCCGCGATCTTCGCCATGACCAAGGCCAAGGCCGGCGCCGTGGCGCTGGTGGACCCGAAGGGCAAGCTGAGCGGCATCTTCACCGACGGCGACCTGCGCCGCAGCGCGCTGAACGGCGGCGCGGATTTTCTCAAGAAACCCGTCGGCAGTTTCATGACCCGCGGGGGCAAGACCGTGCCGGCCGGGGCCCTGGCCGTGGAGGCGTTGAAAATTTTCCAGCAGTTCAAGATTTCCGACCTGTTCGCCCTCGACGCCAAAGGCCGGCCCACCGGCTATATTGACGTGCAGGACCTGCCCAAGCTGAAGATCCTGTAGGCCGGCTGATAAGACCCAAACCGGGCCATAATACATCGAAGCCCCCGGGCACCGCCCCGGTTCCGTATTGCAGCCAGCGCCCCCCTGCCTTGTCCTTGCTGGTGCCATGAACTTTCGCATCGAAACGGACACCATGGGCGAGGTGCAGGTGCCCGCCGACAAATACTGGGGCGCCCAGACCGAACGCTCCCGCAACAATTTCCGCATCGGGCCGGAGGCCAGCATGCCCCGCGAAATCATCCACGCCTTCGCCGTGCTCAAGAAGGCGGCCGCGCTGGCCAACCATGAGCTCGGTGTGCTTTCCGCCGAGAAGCGCGATCACATCGCCCGCGTCTGTGACGAGATCCAGGCCGGGAAACTCGACGACCAGTTCCCCCTCGTGATCTGGCAGACCGGCTCCGGCACGCAGAGCAACATGAACGCCAACGAGGTCATCGCCAACCGGGCCCACGTCCTCGCCGGAGGGAAATTGAACGATGCGAACAAGGTGTTGCATCCGAATGACGACGTGAACAAGTCCCAGTCGTCGAACGACACCTTTCCGACCGCGATGCACATCGCGGCCTACGAGGCCACGGTCGGGATCACGCTGCCCGGCCTCCAGCGCCTGCGCGACAGCCTGGCCGCCAAGGCCGCCGCCTTCGCCAAGATTGTGAAGACCGGCCGCACCCATTTCATGGACGCCACGCCGCTCACCCTCGGCCAGGAGTTCAGCGGCTATGTGCAGCAGCTCGACAACGGCATGCGGGCCATTCGCAACGCCCTCGACATGGTGCGGGAACTGGCGCTGGGTGGCACGGCCGTGGGCACCGGGCTCAACACGCCCGCCGGCTACGATGTGCTCGTGGCCCGGAAGATTGCCGAGCTCACCGGCCGGCCGTTCGTGACCGCGCCGAACAAATTCGAGGCGCTCGCCGCGCACGATGCGATGGTCGAGCTTTCGGGTGCGCTCCGGCGCGTCGCGGTCTCGCTGATGAAGATTGCCAACGACATCCGGATGCTCAGTTCCGGCCCGCGCTGCGGCATCGGCGAACTCATCATCCCGGACAATGAACCCGGTTCATCGATCATGCCCGGCAAGGTCAATCCGACGCAGCCCGAGGCGCTGACGATGGTCTGCGCCCAGGTGATGGGCAATGATGTGACCGTGGGCATCGGTGGCGCGACGGGACACTTTGAGCTGAATGTGTTCAAGCCGGTCATCGCGGCCAACGTGCTGCAGAGCGCCCGGCTCATCGGTGACGCCTGTGTGTCGTTCGCCGAGAAGTGCGCCGACGGTATCGTGGCCAACAAACCCGTGCTCCAACTGCATCTCGAAAATTCCCTCATGCTCGTCACCGCGCTCAACCCGCATATTGGTTACGCCAAGGCGGCCGAGATTGCGAAGAAGGCGCACAAAGAAAACACCACGCTGAAGGCCGCGGCCATCACGCTCGGCTACCTTACGGCCGAGCAGTTCGACGCCTGGGTGCGGCCGGAGGACATGACCGGGTCGCTGAAGTCATAAAGATCCCCGGAGCAAGCTCCGGGGCATTAACCAGAAAACGCCCTCAGGTTCATCCTCCCTCTCGGTTTAGATTTCCCAAGTAGCCACGAGCGTGAGCGAGTGGTTCTTCGTCCACTCGCTCACGCTCGTGGCTACACCCCATCCAAGCCGGAGCCCCTGTCGGCCATAGGCTCGGCTAAGGCTGAAGCTCCGGGGTATTAAACCCACCGTAAATAAAAAAGCCCGCCGTCAGGCGGGCTGGCAAGCGGACCGAGATTCGCTTAGAATCGGAGCGCCACGATCTGCGGCATCGGCGTGCCGAATGAATCAATGTCCCGGGCCAGGCGGCTGTCCCGGTCGGTATTTTCCGTGTTGCCCAGACGGCGAGCCAGGCGTTCGCGCACGACCGCCGGCGGGGCCGGTTCCGGGCTGAGCTGGCGACCGTCATAACGGGCGAGCAGCCGGTTGCGCCGGGTTGAATTCGCGGAAACGGAAGTGAGTTCTTCGGTGGTGACCGCGGCGATTGGCCCGCGGACCGGGGCACTCAGGCGGTTACTGAGAACATCGGGCCCAAAGCCGGCCTCGTTTTCAGTCAACCCGATCAGGTTCGCGAGGAGTCGGGCTGAAGGTTTCTCCGTTTCACGTGGCGCCACCAGCAAAGGCATCAACTCCACCGGGGCAGAAGCGGTTTCTGGGGCGGCCGATTCCGGTGCGGCCATCGCGATTTCTACTGGCGCTGATTCACTGCGATTGACCAGGGGGGAACTGGCCGGAGCGAGGCTTGACGCCGTGCGTTCCGCCACCACCGGGGAATTGGCCGAGGGAGCCGTCACTTGCTCCAACTGGGCCGGAGCGTAATATTTCACCGAAACCAACGTGAAGGCGAGAATGGCGGTCGCTCCGACCGGCAGGTAGGCCCGGCGGGTAAAAATCTGCGGCAATTCCTGCCACCACGGGCGCTTTTCCAACAAGGCGGTGAGTTGCTTCTGGCGCAGCTCTTGTTCGAACTTGGTCCAAAATTCAGCGACGGGGCGCTCCGCGCGCTTGAGGCGCAGGAGATCCTCGATGGTCACTTTGGGGCGTTGATCAGGTTTGAGCATGCGGTTCAGGAGCGGAGATATTTGCCGAGCTCGCCTTGCAGGAACTGCTTGGCGTAGTGCAGACGGGAGCGGACGGTGCCTTCGGAGCAGCCCATGACTTCGGCGATTTCGGAGTGGCTGAGGCCGTCGATCTCAAAAAGGGTAATCACTGTTCGGTGTGGGATAGACAATTTTTGGAGCGCTTCGTTCAATTTTTCCTTAAGCTCCTGTAGGTAGGTGTCCCTATCCGCTCCCCTCTTATCCGTCAATTGCTCAAGGATTTGCGCATTTGTGCCTTCTTCATGAAGCTTTTCCAGGCTGAAAAAACTGCGCAAACGGTTCTTTCGCAGGTGGCTAAGCGTCGTGTTGACGGCGATCCGATAGAGCCAGGTAAAGAAGGAGCAATTGCCCTGAAAACGGTTGATCGACTGGAAGGCCTTGATGAAGGCGTCCTGGGTGAGGTCAGCGGCGTCCTCCCGGTTGGCCGTGAGGTTGTAAACGACCCCGAAGACACGTTCGCGGTATTTGAGGATCAAGCGATCAAAGGCCGCGACCTCGCCCGCCTGCACCTGTTTCACGACGGCAAAATCCGCATCAGCCTCCTGTTGGCGCTCGGGGGAGCTAATGATAGCCTTGGTGAAAACCTTGGACAGATTCATTGCGGGGATTGACAGGCTAGGGCCGCGGTGGAGCCAAGCAAACGCAAATTATGGTGAAACCGCCGTGGCGGACAGGAGGGTGACTTGTTTGCGGAGCATCTCGCCCAACTGGAGCATGAGCGGAACCGGGGCCAGATGAGGGAAGGGAGCCAGGGCCACGCCCGCCGCCGCCAATTCCTGCTCGATGGCCCGCACCACCCCGCTGGCGATGCCCAAATCCTTCATCCGCTGCTTGCTGGCCGACAGGCCCAGGGGCTGCCCGCCCCGCAAAGCCGCGATAATGGCCGCCCTCTCATCACCTGACACGTGCTCCAGCAACAGCATCAATGGCAGGGTGAGTTTGCCGGTCGCCAGGTCGGTGCCCAGGGTCTTGCCGATGCGCTGCTCCTCGCCGACGAAATCCACCAAATCATCGTAGATTTGATAAGCGATGCCCAGATGCTGGCCGAACCGGTCGGCAGCAGCCGCAAAGGCCGGGTCGTGGCCCGACAAGCGGGCCCCGAGAAAACACGAGACCCGGAAAAGCTCGGCGGTCTTCAAATCGATCATGCGCCGGTATTCCGCGAGCGTGATGTTGATGTCGCGACGACGCAGCGTCTGCATGATTTCACCGGAACAGACCTTGCGGGTGGATTCGGACACGAGCCGGCAGACTTCCGTGGTGGGGAACTGCGAGGCGATGTGCAGGGCCTGCGAGAAAAGCGCGTCGCCGAGCAGCACCGCCGCATCCGGCCCGAATTCCCGCGACGCCGTGCGCCGGCTGCGGCGAATCTCCGCGCGGTCCATGATGTCGTCATGCACGAGCGTGGCGAGATGAACCATCTCGACCACGCCAGCCGCACGCACCAGGTCATCCGCCACCACCCCGTCGCCCTGCCAGCCGCTGACGAATACCAGGGCCGGCCGGAGCCTTTTGCCGGTGGTGTCGAGGCAATAGGCCGCCATCTCGCGGATCTCCGGCTCGAAGTGCTCCACCTCCCGGCGCATGAAGCGGTCGAGCGCTGCCATGTGCGGACGCACGCGCTCGAAAAGCTCGGGGAAATCCTGCGGCGGCAAGCCGGGGGGCGTTACTGCACTGGCCATCGGCCGGAAACTAGTCCGGCGGCCCCAAATGGCTAACAAATACGGTGCCACCGTCTGACCATGCCAAGAGTGGTCTACCAAATTCAGCTGCCGGGCCTCCTTCGACTTACCCGGGCGGCTCGCCTGCCAGCCCCAAATTGGGCCGGAACGTAAACATCTCCGGGGCAAGCCTCGGGGCATTTGACCCGACCCGTCAGGCCCAGGCATCACCACTTCCTTGCTCTCCAAAGTAGCCACGAGCGTGAGCGAGTGGAGTCTCGTCCACACGCTCACGCTCGTGGCTACACCTCAACCAAACCAAAGCCATTCGACTGCGCTCACGGTCGGCGACAAGCTCCAGGATATCGGATCCAACGCAAATGAAGCAGAGGCTTTAGCCTCTATTGAGAGCAGAGGCTTTAGCTCCAGTCTTAGGGCTGTGTCGCTCGGTTCTATTATCGGATAGAGTAGTGTCCAATGGAGCCCAGCACTACACATCTTTCACCTCCGTCGGGATGCACGCCTTGTGCTCCTGACTGCGCGGCCCGCGCCCCTTCCATCCGTATCACGCCTGTTCGACCGGCGCGCCAACCCCGGGAACACGGCCTCACCCTCGTCGAGGTCATGGTATCACTCACCCTCATGGCGACGGTGATGCTAGGTTTTATCGGCACCTTCATCCAGTCCCGTCGCACGACGGAGGCGAGCGTGCTCCATGCCGCCTGCACCAGCGTGGTCTACGGCATCATGGAGCAGATCAAGCAGCTGGAGTATTCCACTTTGCTGCCAAACTTGGTGGTCGATCCGACAGACGCCGCCGCGACAGCAGCCCCCAATGTGCGGGTCCGCATCAACCAAAACACCGTCAAGTGGCTCCGGGTCGTCTATACCCCCACCCTGGCCAATGGCACCGCCGATACGCCCAAAGGGCCGACTACGACCCCGGCGGGCATCGCCTCCGGCACCGGTATAGGGGCTGATGGATCCAACGCCGTCGACAATTGGATAGGAGCCATGCCGCTCTCCACCGTCACCGGTTCCATGTCCCAGCAGATCAACCTCAATATCTGGATCTGGATCGACGAGATTCCCGACGCCTACGTCTCCGAGGTGAAGAAGATCACCGTGATTTACACCTACTCCTACCAAGACGGCAGCGCCACCCGGACGGTGCGCGACCGGGAAGTGTTTCTCCGCAGCCGCTTCGACAAATGAAAACCAACCGCTCCCGCCTCCACCCCGGCCCCGCCGGGTTCACGATCGTCGAAGTGATGATCAGCATGACGATTGTCGTCATGGTGCTCGGCATGACGATGAGCACCTTCCTCTTCGGCCTGCGCACCCAGTATAAGGACACCCAGCGCCTGATCACCAACGCCAGTTTGCGCGCATTCACCGCCCAGATCACCAAGGAAACCCTCGATGCCTCGGTCTTTTATCTCTTCGACTACTACACCAAGCTGGACACCAGCGTGAATCTGACGACCGACCCGATTTTCCCGGTCGGCCCGGAGATAGATTCGGCGAACGACGACTACGACAAATGGATCGCCCACGGTGAGTGTCTCGTCCTGGTCACCCTGACCTCCCTTTATCGCAACACCGATATCCGGCAAATCCGCATCTATTACCGCGTGACCACCAACCAGGCCGGGGTCAACGCGGAGGCTCCTGTGCGCTATTACGAAACCACCGATTGGGGTGAGGGCACCGCGGGTGCCTCGAACGGCCACCTTGCCACCGCTATCGCCACCGAGTTGAATGCCATCAACCTGGCCGGTAATCCAAACCGCGCCGGCACGCGGCAGCTCAACCCGCGCAGCAAAGGCCGCGCCGTGCCGGTCAGCCCGGTGACGGGCACATATCCCAATGGATCTTATGTATCGGGCGATCTCTATCCGATTTTTTCGACCGAGTCCCCCACCGCCAATCCGGCCGACGGCTTCATCTCGATCAACGTCGAGTTCATCAACGGGACCACCGTGACCAACATGCTCTCCAGCAGCAGTTTCAACTACACCATCTCCCCCCGGAAATAAACCACCATGAGCGCATTCCAAAAACTCCTCCACCAAAAACGCGGCTCGGCCCTGCTGACCGTTGTCATGCTCACCGGTATGTTTGCCCTCCTGACGGCGAGCATGCTCTCCTACAGTGTCGGTGAGCGGCGGGGCAATGAGCGCAACCGCCTGATCCTGCGCGCCAAGAACATGGCCGAAAACATTGCGCTCTATTCCGCCGAGCAGCTCATCCCGAAGCTCAACCGCATGGGTTCGGCCCCGGTCGGGGTGTTCCCCTGGACCGGCGCCAGCGCCAGTCGCGTCTACATGCCGCCGAACATCATCCTGAACACCGCGTTCACCACCAGCACCGTGGGGATGGAAATGCGGGCCGGCATTGAGAGCGCCTCGCCCTATGCGCTCGTTAGCGATGTCACCAGTCCGAACAACGGCCTGCAGGTCAGCACCGCCAAGATCCCGATCATCGCGAAGGCCACGGCCACCCACCCCAGCATGGGCTCGGTCAACGCCTACACCGAGCAGGATATGCAGATGAGCATCACGCCGCTCTTCCAGTTCGGCATGTTCTACAACATGGATCTCGAGCTCTTTCCCGGCCAGAACATGACCATCGCCGGTCCCGTTCACACCAATAACCGCCTCATGGCGCGCGGCGAACAAGGTGGCACCGCCACGGTCACCTTCACCCATCGGGTCACCGCTGCCACTGGTCTCTATGCCGACGGCCAGATGAAGGCCACCTATGTCAAGCGCGACGGCTCAACCTCGGCCGGGGCCGGCGGCACCGGCGCCGTCAATTACACGCCCGTCGCTGCTGCCGCCGTCAATCTGCAATCCAGCGGCGGGGTGTGGCGCGACCACAAATACGGCACCGCCTCCGAGACCACCACCACTCAGAATCAGTTCCGGACCTTTGCCACCACGACTTACGGCGGCAATGTCCGCACCAACGCCCACGGTGTCTCCAAACTCGAGCTCCCCGGCATCGGCTCCTACAATGAGACCAACCTCGCCTCCACCCCCGAGGACGATCGCAACAGCGGCCGCCAGCTCATCGAGCCCCGCAACCCCTACAAGTGGAACGGCGCCACTTTTGCCCTCGATGCCGACGACACCGCCACGACGGCACTCAAATTTTCCCGCAAGGCCGGCCTCCACATTCTCGTCAACCCCGACGACACCGCCCGCACCGGCAAGCTGCCCGACGGCTCGGATCAACCGATTTTGCCCCGTTCCTACCGCGCATGGCTGAACATCATCAACGCTGATGGCACACATACTATTCGCGAGGTCGTCCTGCCCGGCCAACCCTCCTATGGGCACAATGACGGTGGCACCGCTGGCACCACCATCGCCCTCATGGCCGACGACACGATGTATTCGAATGTCCTGCCCAATCGCTACACCAACGGCACCGCCGTCGGCTCCAACCAGGTGCTGCGCACGGTCCAGACCGCCTACCAGCTGGGCAGCGGCTACCTCATCAACAATGCCGCCGGTTATGCCATCGGCGCCACTGACCTGGCGGTGGACACCGGCACCGGCATCATTGTGCCCGGGGATATGCTGACCATTGGAGCCTTCCGTTATTTGGTTACCGGGGCGCTCACCGGCGGTATCGTCAAGATCGGTGCGCCCGGCCTCGCGGCCGCCGCCGCCGACAACGATGCCATTACGGTCACCACTCCTCCGCGCGGCAACGGCACCGGTTACGTGATCAATAACGCCGCAGGCTACGCCACCGGCGCCACCGCCTTGAACGTCGATGGCGGCACCGGAATTATTGTGCCGGGCAACATGGTTAACATCGGTGGCCAGCGCTACCTCGTCACCCGTGTCCCTACGGCCGCCCCGGCCCTGCCCACCACCACCATTAGCATCGGGATCGCTTCACCCGGCATCCGTTCGGTGCTTATCGTGGACAACACCGCCGTCACCATCGATCCCAACAGCGGCGTGATGGGCACCGGTAAGGATTTTTTCACGAACAACGTCCTCGATTATGCCATCGGCACCCAGCAAATCGTGCTCGATACCGGCGTCGGCGAGATCCATGCCGGCAATATCCTCTACATCGGCGGACAGCGCTACCTTGCCGCCTCCTCCCTCAACGGCGGAGTGATCACCATCGTCCCCGGACTTGTGAACGTCGTCACCGACAACACCGTCGTCACCGTGGATCCGCTGCCCTATACCGGCTACAGCATCAGCGGCGGATCGGGTGACAACTTCCCGATCGAGGCCGCCACCTCACCCTTCCCGGCGGAGGCCTACTTCTTCGATCTGCGCCGCGCCAACGGCAATGTCGGCTACAATTCCAACATCGCCGGCGGCACGACCCGCGGCACGACCAACTATGCGCCCCGCGCGATCGCCAAGATCGACTTCGACATGGCCCGCTTTAAGATGATGTTCCACCGCACGGTCTCGGGCACCACCACCAGCACCGGCTACAACGCCGGCCTGCCCACCGTCACCAACTGGGCCAACTCCATCTTCAATCCCGCCGGAGCCACCGTGGCCATCGACCTCGGCATGGATGCTGACAATGTCGCGGCCTTCGCCTACACGGTTTTCCCCGCCGTCGCCAACCCTGAGACTTTGAACCGGCCGGATCCTTTCCGGCTCTATTACACCCCGGCGTTTCTCGCCCCCGGCACCCCCGGATTGGTCCCCGCCGATCCCGGCACCCTGGCCGTGCCGGCCGCCGACCTCGCCCTGGCCTGGTATGACGGCATTGCCATCTACATCCACTCCGTGGAGGCCGAACAGCGGGCGCAGACCGTCACCGCCGGCAAAAACGACCGGGTCGACTCCGGTGTCCGCCTGATCAATGGTCGGGGTCCCCTGCCTTCCTACGCCACCGCCACCAAGACCGGCTTCAGCTTTGCCACCAACGACGCCGCCTACATCATCGGCCACTTCAACGCCGACGGCACGATCAACGCCACTTCGACCGACAACACCAATCCCGGCGGTTTCAGCGCCACCTACCCCGATACCGCCAATGAAAAACTGGCCGCGGTGATGGCCGATGCCATCACCCTGCTGTCCCAGCCGGTGTTCAGCAACGCCAGCGTCCCCTACTTCCAGATCAACGGCTGGAATGACGCCTTGAGCGCGTTCCGCATCACGAACACCAGCTGGTTGGCCACCTGGCGTTCCGCCGCCCCCAGCGGGACCAACAACTATGAAGGCCTCGGCACCTCCGCCACCGCCATCAAGCCCGGCGCCCTGCCGACCAGCAGCTCCCCGGGCCTAGGCGGCGCGACGACCTGGCAGACCAAACTGCCCCCTCCGGCCGCCACGGAATTCTCCACCGCGCTCCTCATGGGCATGGTCCCGAGCAACCACAACGCCACGGCCCTGACCGACCGCGCCCCCATCGGCGCCGCGAACGCCCAATACAGCGGCGGCGCCCACAACTTCCCCCGCCTGCTGGAAGACTGGCATTCCGATCTCGACGCGGGCATCGCCGGGAACGCCAACCTGTATATCCGCGGTTCCATGGTCGCGCTCTTCGAGAGCCGGGTCGCGATGGAACCCTGGAACATCCGCTGCTACGCGGCCCCCAACCGTTTCTGGGGCCTGCATTACGGGTTCACCCAGGCGAGCCACGATATTCCGCTCGAGCCCCTCGTCATCGGTGCCGACCGCCTCGGCTTCCGGGAGCTGTCCGCGGCCGATTATACGACCCGGAAAGCGTTCCTCGAGAGCCTGACGACCATCCCCTGAGCGCAACTCATCGGCTGCCGGCGCACAATCTGCCGATCAAGGCCAGCTCCGTATCGGTGCTGGCCTTTCCATTTTCAAGCTCGCGGGTTATACCATTTACTCTTTGCTTAGGGACTTTCTGTGGGCGGGGTGCCCTCACCAGTGAATCGACTCAAACCAATCCGTAATTGGTATTATACCAGCGTCCCGGGAGAAATAGACCGCTCAGGGTAGGGCGAATCCTCCCGATGAGCCGTGGTTCGGAGCGGCTCGCCGAGACGACTCGCCCTACCCAAAGTCCAGATATCACGGGACGCTGGTATGAGACGCCGAACCCAGCCCGGACAGCATGGTTCATTTCGCACCACCCTCCCCCGGCCCCCTGTGACAATATCACACCACAGTCTTGCCATGAGCCGAGGTGATCCTGTTCCTGTTATGCATGGAACAGGACAATCCTTGGCTGCTCGCCGGTCTGATTCTCGCCGGAGGCATCGTGGCCAAATGGTGGCATGAGGACTACCAAGCTGCTCGGAGAGGAGCGCCCCACCCGCGTGCCTTCCCTGGCACGACCCCGGCCGGCACCACGGCGATGCTCGTCGCAGCGGGCGGGGCACTTGTCCTGCTGGCGATTGAAACCGGCGGGGAATACGCGCTCGGGCTGACACAACAGCAAAGCCGGATGACGGGATTGTTTGGTCTCTATACCTTGGTGGCAGCATTCGTGGAGGAATTGATATTCCGCGGCTACCTTGTGGTCGAAAACCGGGGTCGCCCGGCCTTGCTCGCCGGCATCGTGGGTGCCTCGCTCGGCTTCGCCTTGCTTCACCCCTTTTTGTGGGAATGGCGGGACGGGGCGCTTCAATTTCAAAGCGGGGCCAAGGCCTGGTTCAGCACCGGGGCGGTCTTCGCGGGATCGCTCTGGTTCTATGCCGTGCGCTTTTTCCCGTTGAACCCAACGCGCTCCCTGTTGCCCTGCGTCGCGGCCCACGTGGCGAAAAACCTCGGCGTCATCGCGATCAAATACGCCCAAGGATTCGTCAGTGGTTGGTGGTGACTGGCGGCGCCAAAGGCGACCAAGGCTCCGGGCTTTTATCCAGACCATTGCCATGGTCCGCCGTCATTCTCATTTTCGGTTGAACGCCGCCCTTTCGCCAGCGCTACTCCCCGGAGCAAGCCCCGGGGAATCTACGCGCGGCTTGCACAGCCCCGCTGCTGCGGAGCTGGCCGGGCGGCGTCCTAATACCACTTGGGAAACCCCGCAGCCAGCTGCGGGGAATGTTTCAGCATTCAACCCGTAGCCACGAGCGTGAGCGAGTGGACGAACCACCACTCGCTCACGCTCGTGGCTACGTTTCCTCCTAGCCAGAGCAAGCCCGGGCTCTGACTGAACGGAAGGGCTGGAGCGTATAATCGTTAAGCCGGAGCGATGCAGCTCAAGGTGGAGCGGGTTGACCTCAACACGCTGGGTTCGCGAGCGGACATCCTCAAGCGCGTTGGGGTCAACGCGCTCCACCTTCTGGTGCGGCCACTTCTGATTGAAAGGGGTTTCAACTGCATGAGTCCGGCTGAGGCGACGGGTTGAAAAGCCCGCCAGCCGACTGCCCCACCGCAAAAAAGACCGGCGGAATTATCCGCCGGTCTGAAATTGCTGAGCGCTACGCCGCTTACTTCTTGGGGGCCGCCGGAGCCGCAAAGACGTCGGCTCCCTTCGGCGCCCGGAAGCCCGGCAGCTGGTCGCGGGTCATGCCGGTGGCGGTGATGGCGCGGGGATCGAAAACATCCTCCGGCGCCCCACCATCCGCCGAGACGGTCTTGGCGGTGATGAAGATGAGCAGGTTGGTCGCAACATTGTTCACGCTTTTGTTGGAGAAGAGGCGCCCGAGGAGAGGAATGCTCCCCAGCACCGGCACCTTGTTGCCACCATCCTGCTTGGAATCCGTGATCAGGCCGCCGATCCCCATCGTGAATCCGTCCTTGAGGGAAACCTGGGTCTTAACCTTGCGGGTCGAGATGATCGGGATCGAGGCCCCACCAGCGCCACCGAACGTGGTGGAATCGGACTGCTGGCTGACCTCGGGCTCCAGCTTGAGGTTGATGAGGCCGCGCGCATTCACCTGCGGCGTGACCTTCAGGATGATGCCGATCGGCTTGTAGGTGAAGCCTGACACCTCGAAGGTGCCCCGCTCACTGTTGTAGTTGTAGCTCGGCACCGGGAACTCCTGGCCGATGTTCAGGATGGCCTCGGTGTTGTTGAGCGTCACCACCGTGGGATTCGACATCACCTTGGTGTTGGACTGCGTCTTGAGCGCAGAGATGATGACATTGAAATCCGAAGCGGAGAACACCGCCGTCGCCACGCGCGAGGTGCCGCCGGTGTTGCTCAGGCCGAGCAGGCTGCTGACGGCGTTGGAGGCGGTATTGGACACCACGTCAGAAAAGGAGCTGGTCGTGCCGTTGGTCGTGCTGGCGGTGGTGCCGTTGTTATTGGTGCCCGAGAAAGTGTTGAAGGCCGTGGCCGATGCCGGCGTTGTTCCTGAGGCAGGAACAAAGCCTGATTGCTGCGTCGTGCTCGAAACCGCCGTAGGCAGACCAGTAACTGCGCCCGTCTGGAGATTTAAGGTGGTCGGAAACGCCGTGGCGGGCGCAACTCCTGTCACATAGGTGATCGCATTGCCTCCACTCGTGCTGGCCGTCGTGCCGTTGGTCGTGCTGTTGGTGTTGCCCCCCGTGGTGGTCGCGGCTTCATTGAAGCCGGCGGCCGTATTGGCCAAATTGCCGCTGTTAAATGTCTGGCCGCGGTCGCGGGTGAAGGTCTGGCCGATGCCACTGACGCCAAACTGCATGCCTTGGAGCGAGGCCCAGTTGACGCCGATGTTGCGGATGTCGCGGTCCGTCACCTCGACGAACTTGGACTCGATCATCACCTGGTCGGTGGCCTTGTCGAGCTGCTCGATGATGGTGCGGATGCGACCCATGCGGGAGGGGCGCTCGGTGATGACGAGGGCGTTGCTGCGCGCGTCGACCACGATCTTGCCACCGGTCGCGGCGTCAATCAGACCGTCGATGGTGGGCTTGATGTCACCGGCCTTGGCGTTGTTGATGATGAACACCTCGGTCGTGCCGGGCTCCTGTTGCAGGAGTTCGTTGCTGACGATCTTGATGATGCTGCCGTCCTCGATGTAGGTGTAGCCGACCGGCGACAACACCACCTGGAAGATCTGGCGCCAGGTGACGTCGCGAAGCTTGATCGAGGTCTTGCCGGTCAGCGTGTCGGGCACCACGAGGTTGAGCTCGAAGAGGTCGGCGACGTTGCGGAGGATGGTCTTGATGTCCTCGTCGGGGAAGTCCACCGACAGGGTGTCCTTGTCGCGGCTCACCGGGGAGCCGGTGGGGGCGGCGCCCTCGACGGTGGCGGCCGGGGCCGCCGCGGCGGGCAGCGCGGCCGCGGGGGTTTCGGTTGATTGGGCGAGAGCGGGCAGGGTCAGTGCCGTGGCGAAGAGCGCGGTGAGGAGGGTGCGTGTGCTCATAGTTCGTTCCTTATTTGATGGTCCGGGTAAATTCCTCGCGGTTCAGGCGAAGGGTAAAATTTGTCCGATCGATGTTGGTGACTTCTAGGGTGTATTGGTTGCCTTCAAAGGTAATAGTCAAAACGCCGCCGGCTTTGACCCGCTTTTGACCGAAAGAAATCGATGGCGTGCCCCCGAGGACAATATAGCCGCTCGGCTTCAAGCCCTGCGCAATGGCCTGCAACAGATCGCGATTGGTGCGCGGGCCGGTCGGGGTGGGCTTGCCGGTTTCTCCGCCGGTGACGGGCGGAATGACGCCAGACACGCGGCCAATGCCTGCCACGGTTTCAGCAAAGGCCGCCGGGTTAAACGGGTCGGCGGTAACCGGCGTGACCTCCCGGACCGCTACCAGTGTTTTGCCGCGCTCCAAGGCCGCCTGGCGTGTGACCGGTGTCAGCACGGTTTTTTCCGCGGCCAATGCCATGCCGGCCAGCAGGAAAAGGGCGGCGCAGCTGACCCGAGTGGAGTTAAGGTTCATGGCTGTCCAAGAAGTTCAAGGTTGAGCGCCAAGGTCATGTTGCTGGCTGCTGACGACGGGCCTTCGCTCGTCCCGGCGCCTTTGGTAAAGGTGGCGGAATTGATGCGACAAAAATGCCGGCCCCTTTCCAAACGCTGCAGAAAGGCCATCACCTGCTTGTAGGAGCCTTGCACATTCACATTGTAGGGAATGCCCGCATAGAGGCCCTTGGCGTTTTTCGGCAGGGGATTTTGCCGCACATCGACCAACTTGACTTCGTTTTCCGCCTCCAGCTTGTAGAAATACTGGAGATTCACCGCCAGCTGGCCCGCCCGGACCAGGCGCCCCTCCAAGTCCTTGGTGGAAACTTGCAGCTCTGCCACCTGTTCGGGCAGGTTTTTGGCAAAGCCCACGTTGGATTTGATTACCGCGGCTTTCTCCGCCGTGGTCTTGAATTCCGCCTGCCGTTGGTCGATCTCGTCGCTCCGAAAATAGAGCCAGCCGGCGCAGAGCAGGCAGATCACTCCACAGGCAAATCCGATGGGTTGCTTTTTGATGCGAGCAATGATGTCGGCGAAGGTCATTATTTCTTTCCCTCGGTTTTCACTTTCAAAGAAATCTCAATGGACATGAACCCGGTGGATGGATCCGGCGTAAGTTTGTCCAGGGTGATGGGATCAAAAAGCGCGCCCAGACGCGGGTGAGATCGCAACTGATCCACATAACTGGACGCCGTGCCCGCCGCCAACTCGCGGGTGCCGGCGACCACTCCCCGCAAGACAAACATCTGGCTCTTGGGATCGGCCGGGATACGCAGGTCGGCCAAATCGATGGAAATCTCCTTGGGTAATGTCTGGCCGATCATTTCCACGTATTCTGACACGAGGATCGGCACCTTCAGAAAAGCCTCCGCTTCCGTGAGCTTCTTGTCTTCATCTGTAAAGATCTGGGACAACCGCAGCGCCTCGGTGTTTTTCTTCGCATTGCCGTCGATCTCGCGCTGGGCCCCGGCAATTTGCTCGCCGAGGTTGTAGATGCGGTATTCCCGATACCCCACGAACAGCAACAAGGCGATCGCCAGCGCACCGGCGGCGGTGTTGACGAAGAAGGTCGTGCGCACGACCTTGGTGTCCGGCAACCGGTCAAAGTTGCGGAAATTCGTGTGCCACAGCGGTGCCGCTACCGGCTCGGCG
>JANNDM010000003.1:0-4216 GCA_031387725.1 Verrucomicrobiota bacterium
CTGCATGACCCGGCGCTGGTCTTGTTGGATGAGCCCGGCAGCGGCCTTGATCCGCCGGGGCGGCTGGCACTCAACGTCCTGATCCGCGATCTCGCCATGCGCGGCAAGACGGTCGTCTACAGCTCGCACTTGCTCGATGAGGCCGCTGCTCTCTGCGACCGGATCGCGCTTCTGGCCCAGGGGCGGCTGTTGGCGGAGGGAACGACGGTGGAATTGCTCGGCCCGGTGCCGGCCACCGCGCTCCAGCCCTCGCGGCTGGAAAAACTGTATCTTGATAAATTACCCGCGCATGACTGAACCGGCCCGCAACGTCTTTTCCGCTTCACTGGGCCGGATCAGGCTTCTGGTGGCCTACACGATTGGCGCCGCTCTCCGGATGAAACTCACGCTGCTGCTCGGGGTTGCGGCCGTCTTGATGATGGGGGGCACGCGTTGGCTGCGGGAATTCAACTTTGGCCCGCCGGAGCTGAAACTGCTGGGCGATTTCGGTCTCGGGGCGATGGGACTGCTGGGCACGCTGCTGGCCGCCCTCGCTCCGGCGCAATTGTTCTTCGCCGATCTCGCCGACGGGACGATGGCCTGCGTGCTCACCCGCCCGGTGCGGCGCTGGGAGTATATCGCGGGCCAGCTGGCCGGGGTGAGCGCCTTGCTGGCCCTGTTCACCGTGGCGCTGGGAACGCTGCTGGGCGGGCTGCTCGTCTGGCGAAGCAGCCAATTGGGCGTGGTGCCCGTGGCGTTGCCGGTGCTGCTCAGTGCGTGCGCACTCCAATGGATGAAATTCACCGTGGTGGCCGCCCTGACGCTGTGCATCTGCTCCTATGCCGGCACGGCGTTGTTTGCGAGTTGCGGTGGGTTGTTGTTGGCGGTGATCGGGCATCTGCATCCTTTTGCGCGGGGCGGCGCGTGGGAGTTGCTGCGGCTCTGGCCCAACCTCGCGTTGTTCGACGCCGAGGCCCTGCTCGCGTCCGGACTGCCGCTTACCGTCTCCGCGCTGCTCGGCCTGCTCGGCTACTGGGCGGTGTGCTTGTTGCTATCCGGCGTCCTGGCATCCTATGCATTCAAGCACCGCGAGTTTTAAGCCCTGGCGCTGGGGGCTGCCCGTGGGCGCATGGGTGGTGGCGGGCTTCTTACTGCGCGCCGTGGAGTCGGGGCTGGCACCGCCAACGGCCTGGCGGGGTGAACAACTGGTGGCGATGGCGGGGCGGGGCGGACTGGCCTCGGTGCTCGGAGGTCTGCGCGCGGTGGTGGCCGGTAGTTACTGGCTGCGAGCCAACCTCGCCTGGGAACAACACGAGGCCGCCAGCATGGAGACATTCCTCGGGCTCACGATTGCGGCCGACGAGCGGCACCTGTATTTTTGGCTGAACGGTGCGCGCATGCTCGCCTACGACGTGCCGGCGTGGCGGTCCGGCGATACCCCGCTGGCAGTCGGACGCCAGGTGCGGGGAGAACAGGCGCAGCGCGCCCTGCAGTTTTTGGAGAAGGGCATCAACTGGCACGGCGCCGATCCCGCAATGTATGTCGAGATGGCAAACATCCATCTGCGCCAGCTCGGCGACGGCGCCAGCGCGGCGCGCTATTACCGCTTGGCGGCGGAGCAGCCCGGGGCGCCGTATTACACCGCGCGCATCCATGCCGAGCTCCTGCGCGAGCTGGGCCGCCCCCAGGAGGCGCTGAAGTGGCTCCGGGGGATTCTGCCCCACCTGCCGGCGGATGACCCGGCGGCCCGGCGCGCCGTTGTCCAGGCACGAATCGAGGCGCTGGAACAGGAATTGGCCGGGCGTTGACGATGCCTTTGACACGGCCCGCCGAGCCGCTTGGACTGCTGGCCCCGCATGCCTGACCAAATTATCGATCAACTGGCTGTCAGCTGGTCCTACCTGCTCACCGCCGTCGCCATGCTCTGGTTTCCGCGCCAATGGCTGCGCACCGGGGCCCGGGTCCTGAAGAAGCGCCGCAAACCCGACGGCGCCCTGGAGCGGCTAGCCGGCATGGGGGCGCGCGATCCCGATGACAAGTCGGTGCAGCCCAGCCGGGAGTTCGCCAATTTCCGCAATTACGTCGACCTGCTCCGCGCGCTCGCCGGGGGTTACAGCCTGACGCAGTTTGCCTTTGTGGCGCGGGATGCCGAGGCGGCCCAGACTGTCTTCCTGATTCAAGCGGCCATCCTGCTGGTCGCGGTGTTGATTCAGGCGATTCGCTATAACGAGCGGCTGAGTTTCTTTGCCCCGGTATTTTTTTTTGTGGGTATGAGCGTGGGTGCCAGCGGGCATTATGCCGGATTGTTTGCCTTCGCGCTCGTGCTCGCGATCAACCCAATCATCCCCAATCCCCGGATGTTTCTCACCGCTTACGGGCTGTTGCTGCTGCCGTTTGGTTTTATTTTTAACGCCGATCTTTCGTTGGTCGGGGTAAACGCGGCGCTGATCCTGCTCCCACCGTTGCTGAGCCTGCTGTCCAAACGACCGATGGTAATCTTTACCCGGAAGGCGAAGGCCGCGGTCCCTTCCTGATGGCGGCTCCCTCATGGCGCCACTGGGCCGAAGCGGCGCGCCCCAAGACGCTGCCGGCAGCGGTCATACCGGTCATGGTCGGGACGGCGTTGGCGGCCGCGCATCGCACCGCCGATTTTGGCCAGGCAGTCATATGCCTGTTGTTCGCGCTGTTGGTGCAGGTCGGCACCAATTTCGCCAATGACTATTTCGATTTCGTGAAAGGAGCCGACGCGCCCGGACGCGTGGGCCCGCGCCGCGCGGTGGCGGCGGGTTTGATTGCCCCGCCGACCATGCTGCGCGCCACGGGGCTGGTGCTGGGCGTAGCTTTTGCGCTTGGCCTGCTCTTGGTGCGCGAGGGTGGTTGGATCCTGCTGCCGGTCGGAGTGATGAGCATCATCTGCGCGCTGGCCTACACCGGCGGGCCGTTCCCGCTCGGCTACCATGGACTCGGCGACGTGTTTGTCTTTGTCTTCTTCGGTCTCGTGGCGGTGGACGTCACTTTCTACGTGCAGGCCGGTGGCCTGTCCCCGGATGCGACCTCCTGCGCCGCGGCGATTGGCTTGCTGGCTGCGAATATCCTGGTGGCGAATAATTATCGGGACGCCGAGACCGATGCCCGGGCCGGCAAAAAGACCCTGGTGGTGCGCTTCGGGAAAAAATTCGCCGTGTGGCAATACGGCCTGTCCCATGGGGTCGCGCTGCTCTGCCCGGCGGCCCTGATCCTTTATGGCTACCGCTGGCCGGTGCTCTTGCCGCTGGTGCTGGTGCCTTGGGCGGCCGCCCTGACGCGCCGATTGGCGCTCTCGCGCGAACCGGCGGAGCAGATCGCGCTGCTCGGCGGGACAGCGGGATATCTGGCGATGTTTGGCGGGCTGCTGAGCGCCGGGCTGCTTCTCGGCCGGTGGTAGAGAGTGCTTTCGGCGTCACCCCGCCGCCCACTGGCTGATGTCAACTATTAGTTGACATCAGCCAGCGGGCCGCCGGCTCCCGCACCCGGTGACGGGCCAGCAGGCCACCAATAAAAAAGGCGGGATCACTGATCCCGCCTGACACGAATACGGGGCGAACCGGCTCAGATCTTGCCGGCGAGCTTCGCCTTGAGCGAGGCCTTGTCCATCATGCCGACGAATTGCTCGGCCAGCTGCCCGCCCTTGAAGAGCAGCATGGTGGGGATGGCGCGGACGCCGTATTGCGCGGCGAGCTCGCCGTTATCGTCCACGTTGACTTTCGCGATGTTCAGCTTGCCGTCGAGCTCGGTCGCCAATTCGTCGAGGATAGGGGCGATGGCCTTGCAGGGGCCGCACCACGGGGCCCAGAAGTCAACCAGGGTGGGCGTGGCGCCAGCAACGGCGGCGGCGAAAGTGGCGGTGTCGAGGTGGGCGATTTTAGCAGACATGGGCGGGAGTTAAGTTGGTGGCCGGAAAAAGGCAAGCCGGGGGAGGTGAGGGGAGAGAGGCTTGGGGGTGGGAGGGGCTTTACTTGTCGGCCATAGCTCGCAGAGCGACGGCTGAGGCCCCGACGTATCGCGGGGTAAACCCGTTCCCCCATCCGATCCACTTCACCGCGGCGTGGACCGGTGAATAATCTCGGCCAGCTCCTGCGGCTCGACGGCTTGGAGCGGCTTGCCGCGGGTCTTCAGCTCCTCGAAGGTCTTGATGACGGTCTCGGTCATCTTGGTGTGGGTCTCATCGGAGCCGCCGACGATGGTGAACTGCTCGGCC
>JANNDM010000057.1:0-58034 GCA_031387725.1 Verrucomicrobiota bacterium
ACCCCGAAAACCAAACCGGGTGGTGCCACCCATCGCGGCGCCCCCGGGCTTTTTTAAACTTTTTTTTTAATTCAGCCGGGGGTCGGAATGGCCAGAAGCCGGCCTGGGGTCGTGCGGGCGGGAACCGTGCCCCTCGACCCACTCATAGAGGTGCGGCAGGCATAAAGTTCGTATTACGAACATTGCCGTTTGTGCCCGACCCGATTCGGGCGTCGTCGTGCGGGCGGCCTTGTCACCGGCGGGAAAACCGGCTGAATCGCGTCATGCCGCCCTTGCGCCCCGCCACACTCCACCGCCTCGCGCGGGTGGGGCTGCTGGTTTTTTTCGCCTGGCTCGCCGGGCGGCACTGGCACCCGTATTACGGCTTCACGCGTTTCCTGCAGATGGACGCGGCCAGCGCTGCGGCCACACTGCCGGAGCTGCGCGCTGCGCCGATCTTCACCTACGCCGACGGCTACGACGGGCACTACTACGCCCAGCTCGCCGCGCGCCCGGCGGTGAACGACCCCGCGCTCAGCGGTGCGATCGACAACGTGGGCTACCGTGCGCGCCGGATTTTGCTCAGCTGGCTGGCGTGGGCGGCGGGCGGCGGCGATCCGGTGGCGGCGGTGCGCGCCTACGCGGGGCTCAACCTCGTCCTCTGGGCCGGACTGGCCACGCTGCTCTGGCGGACCTTTCCCGGCACAACCTGGCGCGAGACGCTGGCGTGGGCCGGCGTGCTGTTTTCCGCCGGCGTGCTGCACAGCGTGCGGCTGGGCCTGACGGACCTGCTCGCGCTGCTGCTGGTGGCAGGCGCAGCGTTTTGTGCCGAGCGCGGCCAGCGCGGGCCGCTGACGGCGCTGCTCGGCTTGGGCGGACTCGCGCGCGAGACGGTGCTGCTCGGTGCGGTGATCCTGCTGCCCCCAGGGCGGCCCTCGTTGCAGAGTTGGGTGCGGGCGGCGGGCTGGGCGGCGTTGTGCGCCGGGCCGCTGGCGGCGTGGCTGTGGTATTTGCGCTCCGTGCTGGGCCCGACGGAAGCGGGGTTGCGCAATTTCGCGCTGCCGTTGACGGGCTGGGCGGGGAAGTGGGGCGAAATGATCTTCCGCCTGCGGACGGAGCCCGACCAATACCTCGCCCTCACGGGTTTGCTCGCGCAACTCTCCTTGACAGTGCAGGTGGCCTATTTGCTTGTCCGGCCCAAGCCGCAGGACCATTGGTGGCGGCTCGGGGCGGTCTATGGCGGGTTGCTGCTGGTGCTCGGCCCGGCGGTGTGGGAGGGGCATCCCGGGGCGGCGACGCGCGTGCTACTGCCGCTGACCCTGGCGTTCAACGTGCTGGCCGTGCGCGGGCGGGCCGGACTCAGCTGGCTGGTGCCAGGTAACCTCTCGGTGCTCAGCGGCGTGCTGGTTTTCTGGACAGTGCCGCTTGCTCCGCACGAGCTCGCCGCGGGTCGCGGGATCGCCGGGGCGTTTGTGGTCCAGGCCGATACGCGCTGGCACGCGATCGAACGCGGCCGGGACAAAACCTGGGCTTGGTGTGCGCAGGCGGGCGGGATCGAGCTCAAACTGTGGCCGCGCCCGACCGGACCGGTGGAAATCCAGCTGGCGGTGCGGGGCATCACGGTGCGCCCGCTGGAAATCCGGCAGGACGGGCGCGAGTTATGGCGCGGCGACGTTGGCGAAAAGCCGCAGTGGATCACGTTGCCCGCAGTGACGCTCACGCAGGGCCTGGCGCGACTCGAACTATCCAGCTCCGCTCCGCCGGCGCGGGAAAGCGCGGCCGCGGGTGCGCGGCTGCTGGGCTTCGCGGTCTACGGTGTGCGCGTGGATTGATCCGCCGGGCGGGTTCGGCCGATCGCGGCGATGAAAGTGGTGAGCCCAGCCCCAAATTGGAGGAAGGTCAGGGCGGCGGTGATGAGAATGATACGTTCCGGCACGAGCGGCGGGCCGGCGACCTCTTCGATTCCAACAAGCAACAGCAGTGCGCCTGCCGGGACCAGCAGGCCGAGGAACTGCCAGCCCGCGGCCCGGGCCAAGCAGGAACCGCGGGAAAACCCACCGGCCAGATATCCCGCCACACTGCGCCGCCACACCCGCCAGTGAATCCCGGCCAGCAGGATTGCACATCCGGCCAGGTAGAGCGGGGTGATGACGTCGTCGCTCATGCCCCAAGCTGATCAATCAATGCGGGGAGGCAAGCGCACGCCTATTTGATCTCGATCAATTCGACGGGCACACCGAAGGGTTCGCGGAAGGCGGTGTAGCGGCGGCCAAAAGCATCGGTCGCGGGCGCAGGCAGCAGGATCTCCGCGCCGGCGGATTTCAGCTTGGCCAGCGCGGCGTCGAGATCCGGGGTGGCGAGCTGCATGAGCGGCATGGTGTAGCCGGGATAGTCGCCCTTGAGGGGTTGTGTGCCCTCGCGCAGGTGCAGCATGAAGCCCCATTCCTTGTCAGCGCTGAACAGCGCCTGGTCGAGGGGCAGATAACGGTCCATGAGCGTGACGAAACCGAGTTTGTCGCACCAGAATTCACGCGCCTTGGCGTAAGCGTTCATCGGCAGGTAGAGGCCGTAGTTGTAGATGCTCGGCTCAGGTGGCAACGGGTCGGGTTTGCGGGTGGTGTCCATTACCGAGAGGGTGTTGCCCCAAGGGTCCGCGATCGTCACGGCCAGCCCGACCTGTTCGATGCGGACGTGATTTTCCATCAACCGAACTTTCTGTTTCGCGGCTTTGGCCAGGAAGGCCCGAATATCGTTCACCTGTAGCGTAAAACTCGTGTGGGTGTCGCGGCGGTAAAGCACCTGGCCGGTGCGCGTGTGCTGGACGAGCGTGAGGTGCGTGTAAAGTCGCTCATCGGACTTGAGGGTGACGGCGGCGGGGAATTTTTCCCGCGACTCGACGGCGAACCCGAGGAATCCTGAATAGAACGCGAGCCCGGCCTCCATCTCGGGCACGTTGATTTTCACGCCGTAAGCGCGGAATAGTGGTGAGGCGATGGGCGGGGATGCAGGGGTAGCCGGGCTTTTCGCCTGCGCCAACGAGGCCGCCAGCAGGACGAGGAGCAGCGACGATTTCATGCGAGCAAGCTACCGGCGGGGAATTGAGCTACAACCCCACAGCGACCCCGGCGTAAATTCGCGCGCCCAAACGCCTTAATCCACCGGTGAAATCAGCCGCTGGCGGCGAGCAGTCGTTCCAGCACGGCAATCAGCCGGGCGCGCAGGGGCGAGCTGCGGGCGGCGAAGTCGCGTTGATACGCTTCGTATTCAGCGCGGCCGTCGGGCGTCTCGATGGGGATCGGAGGGTAGCCTAGCTTTTCAAAATCGTAGGGACTGGCGCGCATGTCCACCTCGCGGATGTCGCGGGCGAAGGCGAAGCAGTCGGCGATGAGCTCGGCGGGAGTGAACGGTGCGAGTTTGAACGCCCACTTGTAGAGATCCATGTTGGCGTGGAGGCAGCCGGGCTGCTCGAACTCTGGCGCGGTGGCGCGGGTGGGTGAGAGTTTGTTGAGCGGCTGCGCGGGCGCGGTGAAGAAGCGGAACGCGTCGAAGTGCGAGCAGCGCACCGGTTGAGCCTCAACGATGCGCGCCAACTCGTCAGGCGGAAAACGCAGCGGCCAGGCGTTGTGGCGCACCTCGGCGGGGGTCTGCCGGTAAACCATCGCCCACTCGTGCAGGCCGAAGCAGGCGAAGGCCGGCGCGCGCCCGGCGGTGAGGCGGAGGAGGTTGCGGATCCAGACGAGGCTTTCGCGCCGGGGCACGCGGGCGAGATTCAGGGCGATGCCACCGTCGACCGCATGGTATTCGGGCCAGCGGAGAAAGTCGCGCGCAGTCGCGCCGAACAGCACGACATCCGGGCCGGGGTGCCAGCGGCGGAGCCACGACGGGCGGAAGCGGTAGTATTCGAAAAGAAAATCGTGGACGGGATGTTTTTCGCCGCGCGCGGCCCGGGCTTGGTGCGGCGCGGTCCAGGTGGTGACGCGCTCCTCGTGGGCGCGGCGGCGCGCGTGCCAGTCGACCTCGGGGAGACTGACCGCACAGGTGGCGGTGCTCACGGCGACCAGACTTTGAGGCTTTTGAAATAATCGCGCAGGTAGCCACGATCCCGGGCCAGCAGGCGGTCGGCGTGCAATCGGGCGTGGGCCCCGATCAGGAAATCCGGGACGATGCGCCCGCCCTTGCCTCCGCGCGCCAGATACTGGCCGAAGATCTTTCCCGCCAGAAGGGCGCTGGCCCGGGAGGAGGGGACGAAGCGGAGATTCCAATCATCCAGGAATTTATCCATCCGTGCAGCACCGATCGCACGCGAAATTTCCGCCAGCACGTTTTCGCTGATGATGAGGCTGCCTTGCAAGGCGGCGGCCCGAAGACCGGCCTCGGAGGCGTCGGCCCAGCGGGGATCGTTGGTGACAACGTCCAGCAGGACGGAGCTGTCAACCGCGGTGACCACCGCGCGTCCGGGCCAGATAAGCGTCCACGGTCAGTCCGCCGGGCAGTGTGCCCCGACCGCGCCATTTGGCAAAAGCATCGGGGGCGGCCGTCTTGGTGCCCACCAACTTGCCCTGCACGGCGTCAAAACTCAACCGCGTCCCCGGCCGGATGCCGAGTTTGTCGCGCACCCGCTTCGGGATGGTTACCTGGCCTTTTTCTGTGACGGCAAAAGTCATACTCCATTCGAAGAAGTATTACCGGCCGGTATTGTCAATCTGAGACCGGCTTGGACCGGGCCCGGCCGGCGTCAGCCTTTCGCCAGCAACCGGCGCACGCCCTCGATCGGCGCTTCGGTGATGAAGCGGAATTCCACCGGCCAGGCGTGGGTCTCGGCGAGGGCCTTGAGCGCGTGGATGGCGGGCGGGCTGTTGAGGATCGCCCCGCTCACGCCGCACGGCACCACGGCGGAGCCGAACAGCCTGGTCGTGACGAGGCGGGCGCATTCCACAAGGTCGGTGACGGTGCAGGCGACGGCGGTCTGGGCGGGGGCGCAGCCGGCGGTGGCGAGCTCGAGCACGCGCGGAGCGAAGGCGGCGATGCGGGCGTTGGCGTCCTCGGCGGTGTAGAAGAAACGGGTGTTGGCCACGGCGTCGGCGAGACCGGTGTGGGCCTTGAGGGCTTCGCCCAGCGCGGTCGGCCTGGCCCAGCCCTGCAGTTCGAGGAGCGCGTGGCCGATGGCGCGGCGGCCGAGATCGGAACCGCTGCCGGGATCGCCAAATTTCCAACCGAGGCCGCCGGCGTAATGGATGGAGCCGTCGGGCGCGCGCGCGGCGACAAACGAACCGGTGCCCGCATGCAGCACGAGCCCCGGTGCGCCGGCGGTGGCGAGCTCGAGCACAGGCAGGGAATCGGGGCCGGTGAGGACCGCACCGTGTTCGCGCAGGGTGGCGGCGAACTCCTTCCAGAAAATCGACGAGCCGGCGGTGTAAAGGTGGGTGGCGGAGATTTTCAAGTGCAGGTTCTCGATTTTCGATTTGGCCGCCAACTCCGCGAATGCCTCCCGCACGACGGCCGCAGCTTTCTCCGGTCCGATCTGGCTTGGGTTGCAGCCGGGGGCGCTGTGCCGGGCGACGACTACGCCGGCGGCATCGATTAGGATGAGCTCGGTCTTGGTGCCGCCGCCGTCGAGGCCGATGCGATAGGAGGGATTCGTCACGGACAAACCAAGAACACGAAAAGCCGGGCAGCCCAAGATTGTTTTCTTCGTTCCGGGATCTTTGCCCCGGATGGCGAGGTTTCCCCGTTGACCAGCCCGGTGGAGTTTTGCTGTATGAGCCGGCGGACGGGCCCGTCGCCCAGCCCGCCCGCGCCATGCGCCTTCTCCTCCCGATTGTCACTTTGCTGGTATGCCTTCCAGCACAGACGCGGGCGGAATTCGTCCCGGTCGAAAAATTCACGCAGAGCGAGAATTTCTCGCGGGCCCGGCTGTCGCCCGACGGTAAATTCATCGCCTGCCTGCAGGACGTGGAGGGCGACCAGATGCTCTTAATTGTGAACCTGGACACGAATAAAAGCATCCGGGTCAAGCCGGGGTATACGGTCAACGGCTTCCGCAAGGAAGTGGACTCGTTCCGCTGGATCAGCGACCGGCGGGTCAGCTTCGTGACCACGGTCTGGGACGGACAGGCGATGACCGGGGTGTCCGCAGTGGACTGTGACGGCAAGCGCTGGAAGGCCTACTCCGGACCAGATGTTAACCCCTATAACGAGTTTCCGCTGCACGCTGCGGAGGTCATCCACAGTTTTGAGGATGAAGATCAAAGCGTCCTAATGATTGACCGGGGGTCCAACTCGGGGAGCGACGTGGTTTACCCCGATGTGATCCGGGTCAGCACGCTGAACCAGTCCGTCAAAACCGTGGTGAAAAATCCGGGTAACGTGGTGGGCTGGGTGCCTGATCGCGAGGGGGTCATCCGGCTGGGTATTACCCGCAGTGGCCTGAGCCACGGGGTTAACTATCGGGAAAATGAGCAGGCCAAGTGGCGGCAACTGCCGCGGTTGGACGAGGCGCAGGGTAAATTCACCCCGCTCGGTTTTGATTATACCGGCAAGCGGCTGATCGTGGCGGCGACGAATGCGCAGAAGCGGCGGGCGGTATATTATTATGATCTGGAGGCGGGCAAACTGGGGGAGGAGATCGCCAGCGACGAGCAGTTCGACATCATTCCAGAAAACGGGTCGCCCACCCTGGATGGCGTCTATCTGACCAGCCCCGTGGGTTCGGATTTAGTGGAAAATATCATAGGCATCCGCTACATTACCGACGGTCCCCGGCAGCAGTGGTTCGACCCAGGACTGGCCTCACTCCAAGCCGGTATTGATCGGCTGTTGCCCGACACCGTCAATCTCATCATCAGCCGCTCGCGGAGTGAACGAAGGTTCCTTATCCTGGCTTTTTCCGATCGCGACCCCGGCTCCTACTACCTGCTTGATATGCAAGCTGAAAAGCCGTCGCTGACCCTGCTCGGGCGGCGTTTCAAGGATTTCCCGGTGAGGGCGATGGTCCCGGTTTATCCCATCAAATACCGGTCGCGAGACGGCGAGACGATCCACGGTTACCTGACGCTCCCGGCGGGAGACAAAAAGACCGGCCTGCCACTCGTCGTGCTGCCCCATGGCGGGCCAACCGTGCGAGACGTGTGGGAATGCGATCCCCTGGTGCAATTTCTGGCGAACCGGGGCTATGCCGTGTTGCAGATGAATTACCGGGGCTCACCGGGTTACGGCACCGAGTTCTACGAAAAAGGGAAGCGCGAGATCGGTCGCGGGATGCAGGACGACGTCGAAGATGGCACGCGGTGGGCCATCGCCAAACAATGGGCGGACCCAGCCCGTATCGCGATCTTGGGTGCCAGTTACGGCGGCTACTCCGCGCTCTTCGCCCTCGGCCACAATCCGGAACTCTACCGCTGCGGTGTCTCCATCGCCGGCGTGACCGACTGGACGGATATCATCAAGGAGCGCAAGGGCGAGGAATACAAATACGCCTATCTCCACTTCCGCGAATGGATCGGCGATCCCAAGCACGACAGCGGTTTTCTTGCGTCGATTTCGCCGGTCAATTTCGCGGCGAAGATCACGGCGCCGGTGCTCATTGTGCAGGGCAAGGACGACCGCACCGTGCCGCCAAAGCAGGCGCGTAAGATGGTCGATGCGCTGGAAAAGACCGGCCACCCGCCGCAAACGCTCTACTTCTCCAACGAAGGCCACAGCTTCACTAAGGAGAAAAACCGCACCAAGCTGTTTCTCGAGATAGAGAAATTTCTGGCGAAGAACCTCGCACCGAAGCTGGGCGGCTGATCGCCCGTGTGGCTCAGCGGGCGAGGGCGATGACTTCGATCTCCACCCGGCAGTCGAGCGGGAGCTTGGCGGCCTGGATGGTGGTGCGGGCAGGTTTGTGAGGGGCGAAGGACGCCTCGTAGATCGCGTTCATCTGGGCGAAGTCGGCCATGTCCTTGAGGTAGACGGTGGATTTGGCGACGTCCTGCAAGGTGAGTCCGGTGGCGGCGAGCACGGCTTTGATGTTGGCGAAGACTTGGTGCGCCTGCGCCTCGATGTCGCCTTCGACGAGCTTGCCGGTGGCGGGATTGAGCGGCGTCTGGCCGGAGCAAAACACAAAGGGGCCGGCGTGGATCGCGTGGGAGTAGGGGCCGATGGCGGCCGGGGCTTGGGGAGCAATGATAATTTTCATGAGGGGGAGAGGAAACGGCTGCGGGGCGTCAGGTTGATTCCCAGCGGCCAAAGATGCCGCAAGGGAGAACCTTGCCGTCGCGGCGGATGGGCAGGCCGACCTCGCCTCCGGAGATGCGTCCGCCGGCGCCGCCCAGGAGGCCGGCGAGGAGGTTGACGACGACGGTGGGCGAAAGGCGTGCGGTGTAGGCGTTGATCAGGAAAAAAATCGGTCTGTCGCTTAGCACCTCCTGGCACTCTTTCAGCAATTCCCAGAGGTGATCCTCCAGCTTCCACATCTCGCCGGTGCTGCCGCGGCCGTAGGTCGGCGGGTCCATGATGATGGCGTCGTATTTGCGGCCGCGCTTGATCTCGCGGCGGACAAATTTCAGGCAGTCGTCGGTGATATAGCGCACGGGGGCGGCGGCGAGGCCGGAGAGGGCGGCGTTTTCCTTGCACCACTTGACCATGCCCTCGGCGGCGTCCACATGGCAGACGCTCGCGCCGGCGCGCGCGGCGGCGACGGAGGCGGCGCCGGTGTAGCCGAAGAGGTTGAGCACGCTCACCTCGCGGCCGGCGGCCTTGGCCTCCTTGATGCGTGCGGTGAACCAGTCCCAGTTGACGGCCTGCTCGGGGAAGAGGCCGGTGTGCTTGAAGCTGGTCGGGTGGATCTTGAAGGTCAGCTCACCGTAGCGGATGCTCCAGTGGTCGGGCAGCGGCTTGCGGTATTCCCATTTGCCGCCGCCGGTCTCGCTGCGGTGGTAGAAGCCGTCCCAGTTCTCCCAGCGCCCGTTGCCGCCGGTGCGCGGCCAGATGATCTGCGGGTCGGGCCGCACGAGGGTGTAGGGCCCCCATTGCTCGTGTTTCAGGCCGTCGCCGCAATCGAGCAACTGGTAATCCTTCCAGGTGTCGGCGACGATGAGGCCCGGGCGTTCGATGATCATGGCGAGGCAACTTGCCCGCGATTGGCGCCGATGAACACGAAAAAATGGAATGCCACGCCCGGCCCCGGCTCTTATGCCCATGCGCTTCCCGCTGCTCCTGTGCCTCCTCGCCGTGCCGCTCTCGGCGGCGCCCCGGCATTTCACCAGTGGCGAAGATCGCACGCATCTGCTTGAGCTTTACACCTCGGAGGGTTGCAGCAGCTGCCCGCCGGCCGAGGCGTGGTTCGGCGGTCTGCGCGACGCACCCGGCCTGTGGCGCGACTTCGTGCCGGTGGCCTTTCATGTCGTCTACTGGGACCGGCTCGGGTGGCCCGACCGGTTCGCGAGCAAGGAATTCACGGCGCGCCAATATGCTTACGCCAGCCAGGGGAGCAACAATTCGGTCTACACGCCGGGCTTTGTGCTCGATGGCGTGGAGTGGCGGAAAAGTGGCGGGCTGCGTCCGCCGGCCGCGGCCGCCCAAAAAACCGGCCGCCTCGCGGTCGAGTATGCGGACGACGGCACATGCCGGGTGAGCTTCGATGCGGTTGGCGATTATGAGGTGCAGGTCGCACTGCTCGGCGGCGGCATTGTCTCGGCGGTGCGGGGCGGGGAGAACAAAGGCCGCACGCTCCACCACGAGTTTGTCGCGCTGGTGCTCAAGACGGCGCGACTCGAAGCCGGCGCGGCCAAGGTGATGCTGCCGGTGGCGTCCCGCGAGAGTGGGGCCCGGACCGCGCTGGCGGTGTGGGTGACGCGGCGCGGCGAGCTCACGCCGCTGCAAGCGACGGGTGGCTGGCTGGACTGATCACGTCCCGTAAAGCCGGTCGCCGAAATCGCCGAGGCCGGGGAGGATGTATTTCTTGGCGTTGAGCGCGCGGTCGAGCGCGCCGGCGTGGATCGGCACCTCGGGGTGGGCCTGGTGCATCGCGGCGACGCCCTCGGGCGCGGCGACGATGCAGACGAAAACGATCTCGGTGCCGCCGGCCGCTTTCACGACCTCGACCGCTTGCACGGCGGAGCCGCCGGTGGCGAGCATGGGATCGACGATGATGACGCGCGTGCCGGCGAGGGGCGGCAGCTTGCAATAATAACTGCGGGCGACGGCGGTCGTGTGATCCCGTTCCAAGCCGACGTAGCCGACGGAAACGTCGGGAAAGACATCATGGAAGGGCTGGAGCATGCCGAGGCCGGCCCGGAGGATGGGCACGATGACGAGCGGCTTGGCCAGCACGAGGCCGGTAAAGGGCTCAAGCGGAGTAGCGATTGATTTTTTATCCGTGGCGAGATCGCGGGTCGCGTCAAGGGCCAGGAGCAGCGCGATCTGATAGCTCAGCGTGCGGAACAGCGCGGGCTTGGTGGTCTTATCGCGCAGGTGGGTGAGCACGTGAGCGCCGAGGGGGTGGGAGAGGACATGAAGGGGCATGGGGAAGCAGAGGACAGATGTCAGAGTACAGAGGACGGAACAAGCTCATCCGATACATCCGGAATGGTCACACGAAGCGCAGCGAAGAGTGACCGACGGTGAAATGATCAGGGCCGCAGCGTCAACGTGTGCTGGGTGGGGCCGGGGAGCAGCGGGGTGGGTTCGCCCTTCACCCAGGCGTCGTGACCAGCGCGGTAATAGGGCGACAGGGGATGCCCGCTTTGCCCGCCGGGCAGGTGGAGAATGGCTTCGTCTTCGTGGCCGGGCGACACCACGAGCCGTTCGGACTGGCCGAAGCGCGCGGTTTGCACCCGCGGCATGTCGGCGTCGCCGGGTAACGGGTCCGCCGGCATGTCGAGCAACCGGGCGATGGGCTTGGGCAGGAAGCGCCCGAATGGATGCTGCATGGCGAGGGTGTTGCGCCCCCCCCAGGTGAACTTCGCCAGAGAGCCGCCGGATTTTTCCACATCAGCTGCGAGATCATCGGCGGCGGCGAGGAGCAGGGCGGACCACGAGGCGTGCGCGGGGTTGAGCAGTTTCGCCGGTTGCTCATGCACGAGCGACCAGAGGGCGTCCTCATACATCAGATTACGCCAGTTGAAGGCGGCATACTCCGCCTGCGCCTGTTCGATGAACGGCGCCAGCGCGCGCTCGGCCACGTGAAGCCGGAACGCCTTCACCACGCGGTAGGCGACGGAATCGGTGCTGGCGCGGCCGTTCCACGTGCGCACGGCGGCGCGCAAGGCGGCGCGGAATTTATCTACCGCCACCGCGTCATCGGTGAGCACCTCGAGCAGAAATTTCTGCCAGCGGCCGAGAAACACGGCGCGATCATCGAGCTGGATGGCCAGCAGGTCGGCGGGCGCAGCTTTTTGGCCGGAAGCGATGAGGGCGCGCAGGTCGTCGCGAATCTGTCCACCCCGGGCGCCGTCGTCGTAGCCGCTGTCGCCGAGTTTGGCGTAGGCTTCGCCGCCGAGCGCCCGGTTGTTGCCGGACCAGAGCGCGCCCCCGGCCGGATCAGTGACCACGGGAACTTCCGCGGGTTGCAGCCAGCCGTCCCAGCGCCGGTCGCCGTAGCCCCAATTGACCGGCAAGCGTCCGTCGAATCCGACCCGGCGCGGCAGACGGCCGAGGATGGTCCAGGCGATGTGGCCGTCGGCGTCGGCAAGGAGAATGTTCTCGTTCGCAAAGCTGGCGCGATGAGCAAGGTCCACGGCGGCCGCCGTGGTGCGCGTAGTCTCCATGGCCATGAAGTGCAGGTTGGTCGCCTCGGCGTCGTGCGCGACCCAACGCAGGACGAGGCCCCGGCCGTTCCTGGGGCCGTCGATGATCGGGCCCCATTGGGTCCATTTGGCGATGAAGGGCACCGGTTTTTCGCCCTTCACGCGGATCTCCTCCTTGCGTTCCTCAATCTCCTTCCAGCCTTCGGGGGTCTGATAAAAACTGTGGGCGGTGATCTCCGTGGCGAGCGTGATGATATCGGTCGTGTCCACGTAGGCGTTGGTGAAACCCCAGGCGACGCGACCGTTGCTCCCGGCGATCATCGAGGGCCAGCCCGGCAGAGTGACCCCCACGACGCGGTGCGGGCCGGTTTCATCAGACCATTGCAACAGGGCGCGATACCAGATGTGGGGCACGTTGAGGTCGAGGTGCATGTCGTTCGCGAGCAGCGCGGCGCCGGTGGCGGTGTGCGCCCCGCTGAGCGCAAAGGCATTCGAACCCACGACGCGTTTGCCGGCGGGTTCAAGCGAGGCGAGGCCGTCGGCCGACGTATCGGCCTTGCGGAAACGCAACGGTGGCAGCGGGGCGGGCGCGAAGGTGCTGTCGTCGAGGGCGGCGTCCCAGGAATTGCCGCGCGGGGCGAGAAATTCCAGTCCGGCCGAGCCGAGGGCCGTGCGCAGCGCGTCCCGGTTCAGGTCGAAGGCGCCCTTGTAATCCTGCAGGTCGAACCACATGGCATAAGCACAGAGCAGCGAGTCCTCCTCGCGCCACGGCGCCGGGGGGGTGCGGATGACAAGATATTCCCAGGGGAGGTTGCCCAACGCAGCGAGGCCGGCGTTGACGCCGGCGGTGTAGGCGGTGAGGACGGCGCGCTCGGCGGGCTCGGCCTGCGCGATCACCTCGGAGGCCAGCCGGCGGAAGCCGTGCAGCCGCGCGCTCTTGTCGAGCTCGACCGCGGCCGCGCCGAAAAGTTCGGAGAGTTCTCCGGCGCCGCGCCGCCGCAACAAGTCCATCTGGAAATAGCGGTCCTGCGCGTGGAGGAAACCCGTGGCGCTGGCCACGTCGGCGCGGCTGGCCCCCGTGATGGTGGGGGTGCCGAGGGCGTCGCGCTCGATCTTCACCGCAGCGGACAGGCCGGCGACCGTCCGCTCGCCATCGAGCGGCGGCAGGCTGCCGCGCATCTGCCACCAACCCCAGCCGACCGCCGCGACCACGATCAGGAGGAGCCCGCCGAGCACGGCGAAAATCCAACGCCGGCGGTGGCGCCAGGCGGCCATGCTAGGCTTGTTCCCAGGCCCGGCTGCTGACCGGGTCGCGGCCTTCGTCGAAATCGATGTAGTCGAACATGGTCATGATGGAGGCGGTTTCCAGCGCGCTTTGCTTGATGCGCTTGGCCAGGGTCTCGGCCACCCCGTCACGGAAACCGCACTTCATCATGAACTGGTTCCAGACATGGCATTCGTCGTCGAGGCGGGCGCCGCCTTTTTCCAGGCACCAGGCGAGAAGCTCCTCATCGGTGCCGCCCGCCAGGGTGCGCGTCTTGAGCTCATCGTAATTCACGCGCAGAAAACTGCAGGTGCGCCCGTCGAACCCCTTGCCGAGGCTGGCGGCATAATCCTCGGGCGGGAGCCGGCCGGCGGCGTGCAGGCGGATCTTGTCGAGCATGCGGCCGAAAAAGACAAGGCGGCCGACTTTGAGATAAGGACTGCGCAGACCGGGAACGCGGGGCATGCCGGCAGAATTCAGGAATACACGGCTGAAATCCAGACGGAAGTCATTCCCGCCAATAGTAGGCAAGAGTGGCGAGCAGCCCGAGGAGGAAGGTCGGCCCGTTGATCCAGAGCTGATGGAAGGGCACGACGTAATGGTGCACCGTCCAGATGACGGCGACGTGTTTCACCGCAATCAGGCCCCAGCAAAGCAAAATGATTTTCTCCAGCCGCGGATTGCGCGGCACCGGCCGGCTCACATGCACCTCGGTCACGAAGGCCTGTTCATAGGTCTCGGGGGCGCGGCGACTGATCCACTGGAGCAGGTTGGCGAACATCGGAGGCAAGATAGGCGCTCGGGGGCGAAAAGCAAAGCCCGGCTTGGAATTCACGGCGCGGCCTTGGTGCAATGTTCGTAATACGAACATTACGCCTTACGCCCGGCCCGGCTCGCGCTGCGGCGCTGCCGGGAATACCACTCGAGCAGCCGCAGGGTGCGCTCGGCATCCGGCATGGCGGTCTGAGTCACAAAATAGTCGCTGATGCGGCCACGATGCAGCCCCAGTTCATGGGCGAGGAGCACCTTGGCCCCGCGGCGTTGCAACAGGGGCTGGATGACCACGACGAGTGTGCGCCACAACGGGGTCTCGACGCCGGGGCGCAGGGTGGCGCCCCGGGGGATGGGGGCGGGCTTCAGTTTCTGCCGGGCCACGCGATCAAGCAAGCGTGCGGCCGCCGAAACTGCCTCGCCCATGGCCATGAACTGCCCGAGTTTGGAATAAGACATGATGTTCGTATTACGAACATTGCCTAGTGAGGCAAGCCGGTTCTCCTCGTAACAAAGGGCAAGCCTGAGGTGATTGTTCGTAATACGAACATTTGCCTAGTAAACCGGTGGCGCAGCCGGGTGAGATCCGGACCACAATAACTCGCGGGGCGCGCGGGGCTCAACGGAGCCGGGCGCAGGCGCGGTGCCGCAGGCAGGTGACGAGGTGGTCGTTGACCATGCCGGTGGCCTGCATAAAGGCGTAGCAAATCGTCGGGCCGACGAACTTGAAACCGCGCTTTTTCAGATCCTGGCTCAGGGCGTCTGCTTCCGGGCTGCGGGCGGGGATCTGCGAATGGCGCCGGAACCGGTGCAGGATCGGCCCGCCGCCCGTGAAGCGCCAGAGGTAGCGGTCAAAGGAACCGAATTCGGCCTGCACGGCAAGGAAGGCACGGGCGTTGACCGTGGCGGCCCGGATCTTGAGGCGATGGCGCACGAGGCCAGGATCGGCGAGCAGGCGCGCGTGTTGCCTCGCGCCGTAGCGGGCAATCTTCGCCGGGTCGAAATCATCGAAGGCCACCCGATAATTCTCCCGCTTGCGGAGGATGGTCGACCAACTCAGGCCGGCTTGCGCGCCCTCGAGGATGAGCAGCTCAAACAGATGGCGGTCGTCGTGCGACGGCACCCCCCATTCAGTGTCGTGGTAGGAGTGGTTGATCTCGGCCTCGGCCCAGGGGCAGCGGTTTTTCATGATGGCGGCAGGCTAGCAGGAGAGACTGACAACCTTATGTCAGGAGGGTGGGGGCAGCCGGCCGGGGCGAGAGATTTCTTCGGCCTTGCCCGCCGCCGCCGCCGCCCGTTATACCTTGCCGTCATATGGGACGCCAATGGCTTCATGCGAAACGCGCGATCGTCAACCTGAAGAAGGGCCAGACGGTCGGCAAAATTGTGAAAGAGATCACGGTGGCCGCCAAACTCGGCGGCGGCGACCCCGAAGGAAACGCGCGGCTGCACGCCGCAATCGAAAAGGCGAAGAAAGCCAGCGTGACCCGCGACGCCATCGAGCGCGCCATCGCCAAGGGCGCGGGCACGGGCAGCGACAAGCTGCACCTCGACCATGTCGTCTTCGAGGGCTACGCGCCGCACAAGGTGCCCGTCATCGTCGAGTGCATGACCGACAACCACCAGCGCATCACCCCGGAGATCCGGTTTCTCTTCAAGACCGGCATCCTTGGCACGGCGGGCAGCAACAAGTTCCTGTTCGACCACGTCGGCCTCGTCGAGGCGTGGCACGCAGCGGATGCCGGACTCGATGCGGAGGCGGTGGCGATCGAGGCGGGCGCCAATGATTTTGAAGCGCTGACCCACGCGCAGAACGACGATATCCCTGAAGGTGTCGCCGGCGTGCGCTTTAGCACCGAGCTCAAGGCGGTGCATGCCGTGTCCGTCTGGCTGAAGCAGCACGGCTGGCACGTGGTCACGAGCGAGATCGGCTACGTGGCCAAGACGTTTCCCGAGCTGGACGACGCGACGCGTGGCCAGGTCGGCGAGTTTTTGCAGGCGTTGGAGGACCACGACGACGTGCAGCGCGTTTGGGCGGCGGTGAAATAAAAAACCCTGCACTTATAAGTTCGCAGGGTCCCGGGAAAAAACGCCGGCTCAAAAAGAGCCGGCGTTGAGGGGGAGAGAATCAGCAACGCGAACGTTACTTTTTCTTTTTCTTAGCCTTTTTCTTTTTAGCCATGACGCAGTGTCGTAAACTTTCCGCGCAGTTGCACTAAAAATATGCGCGCCGGTGAAAAATAATTTCGGCGCGGATATTTTCGGAAAATCTGTCCGCGAAAACTTATTTTCGGGCGCCGCGAAAATATTTGAACACCGGCCTGGTGACCGGCGTCCCAATATTTGTTACCGGGTTCCGCAGCAAGCTGCGGAAAATACTCCACCGTTCAGCGACCGTAGAGCGTGGCGAGATCGCGGAGATACTTCGTGGGGCCGCCGAAAAGTTTTTCCAGCGCGGCCGCGCGGCAGCGCCACTGCCAGTTGCCCTCCGGTTTCGACGGCGTGTTGAAGCGCGCGGCGGAGCCGAGGGAAAAAACATCCGGCAACGTGAGGACGGCGAGGCGCGAAGCGCAGGCATAACTGGCCCGGATGAAATCCCACGCGACATCGGTGCCGGCGACCCGCAAATAACGGCGCACGTAATCACGCTCGGCCTCGGTCGCGGCCAGATACCATCCGGTCGTCGTGTCATTGTCATGTGTGCCGGGGTAAATGACGGAATTCGGCACCGCCTGGTGCGGGAGATAGCCGTTCTTTGCGTCGCCGCCCCACGCGAACTGGAGCACGAGCATGCCGGGCAGACCGGAGTCAGCGCGCAGCTGCACCACCGAGGCGGTGAGCTCGCCGAGATCCTCGGCGATAATGCGGGCCTGCGGCAGCTCGCGCTGGAACGCGTGGAACAAGGCGAGACCCGGCCCCGGCACCCAGGCCCCGACGCGAGCGGTTTTCGCCGGGTAGGGGATGCGCCAGCAGGCGTCGAACCCGCGGAAATGATCAATCCGCACGACATCACACACCTCGAAGGTGGCGCGGATCCGGGCGAGCCACCACTGGTAGCCGTCGGCCCGGTGGGCAGCCCAGCGGTAGAGCGGATTGCCCCACAGCTGGCCGTCGGCGGAGAAATAATCCGGCGGCACGCCGGCCACGGCGAGCGGGAGCAGGGTCCGGGGATCGAGTTCGAACAAATCCGGATGGGCCCAGGCGTCGGCCGAGTCGGCGGCGACGAAGATGGGCAGGTCGCCGATGATCTCGACGCCGCGCTCCCGGGCGGCGGCGCGGACCTGCGCCCACTGGCCGAAAAACAGATACTGACCGAACTGACAGCCGGCGATGGCCCCGGCGAGCTGGGCCCGCAGCGGAGATTTCTTCGCGCGGTTGAAATCGCGGGCCTCCCCCGGCCATTCCCACCAGGCGACGCCCTTGAAATGATCCTTCAGCGCGCGGAAATAGGCGTAGGCGTGGAGCCAGTCCGCATTCTGCCGGCAGAAGGCCGCAAAGTCGCCGTAGGGCAGCGCGGGTTTCTTCTCCTCATAGCGGGCGTAGGCCGACGCGAGGAGGCGCGGCTTGAGTTGGTAGATCTCGCCATAGTCGGTGCGATCAGGGGACAGCGCGGCGAGCGGGGCGAGATCGGCGGACGACAGCAGGCCGAAGGGAACGAGCGCCGCAAGGTCGACGAGGTAGGGATTGCCGGCGAAGGCGGAGAAACATTGATAAGGTGAATCGCCGTAACCGGTGGGACCGAGCGGACACACCTGCCAGTATTTCATGCCGGCTGCTTGCAGAAAATCGAGGAAGCGAACCGCGTGCCGGTCGAACACGCCGCAGCCCTGATCGCCCGGCAGGCAGGTCGGATGCAGCAGCAGGCCGGCGCCGCGTTCCTTCAGCCAGTTGAACAACGGCAGCGGGGCGGCGGATATTTTCACCGCGGGTTTCTTGGAGTCGGGTTTCATCAATTAGGTAAGGTAGGCGCAAACGGTTTTGTCATCCTGAGCGAAGTGAAGAATCCACGCATTCGCGTGTGATATCATGGGCGCGGCCGTGGATTCTTTGCTACGCTCAGAATGACAGGAAAGGGCTGTGGGGCGACCTATACAAAGGCTTCAATAACCGGCGGCCTGGCCGTCCTTGCGGGACTCGCTGGCGCCCCAGTAAACCTTGTTCACCGGATCCCAGCGGATGGCCTGATAGCCGCCGAAGGCACCGGCGCCGCCCACGACCGTGTGACCGCGCTGCGCGAGCGCGCGGGTGCTCTCATAGGGAATTCCACTCTCGACCTGCACGGTGCCGCCGTCGGTCATCTTCTCTCCGGTGGGCTCACTCGAGCCCTCATGTTGCCAGCGCGCGGCGTCGCCCGCCTCCTGCACGTTCATGCCGAAGTCGATCTGGTTCACGAGCACCTGCACGTGGCCCTGCGGCTGCATCGCGCCGCCCATGACGCCGAACGCCTCCCACGGCGCGCCGTCCCTCAGGACGAAGCCGGGGATGATGGTCTGGAACGGCCGCTTGCCCGGCGCGTAGACGTTGGCGTGGCCGGGTTCGAGCGTGAACAGCTCGCCGCGATCCTGAAACGTGAAGCCGAGGCCGGGCACGGTGATGCCGGAGCCCATGCCGCGGTAGTTGCTCTGGATGAGCGAGACCATGTTGCCCTCGGCGTCGGCGGTGCAGAGGTAGATGGTATCGCCGTCCTTCAGCGCGGGATGGCCGGCATCGTAGGTGCGGGCGGCACGGGCACCGATGAGTTTGCGGCGTTCAGCGGCGTAGTCCTTGGTCAACAGGCCGGCGAGGGGGATTTTGCTGAACGCGGGGTCGGCGTAGAATTTCGCGCGGTCCTCGAAGGCGAGCTTCTTGGCCTCGATCATCAGATGCAGGGCCCCGGGCGAGTTGTAACCGAGCGCCTTGAGGTCGTAGCCCTCGAGGAGGTTCAGCATCTGGAGCGCGGCGATGCCCTGGCTGTTGGGGGGCAGCTCGTAGACGTCGTAGCCGCGGTAATTGACGGAGACGGGCTCGACCCAGGTGGAGGTGTGCTTTTCGAAGTCTAGCTTCCGCAGGAAGCCGCCATGGGCGCGCATGAACGCGTCGATCTGGTCGGCGATCTCGCCGCGGTAGAACACATCGCGGCCTTTTTCACCGAGGAGGCGCAGCGTGTGCGCGAGGGCGGGATTCTGGAAAATCTCGCCCTCGTGCGGGGCTTTGCCCTCCTTCGCCAAGGCTTCGGAGGACAGGCCTTTTGCATTCACGCAATAGGTTTGGAGGAAGGCGCCGGGGAACTTGTCGGTTTGGGCGTTGCGCACGCCGAGACCCCAGAGATAGGCGATGTATTGCGTGACCGGGAAGCCCTCCTCGGCGTAACGGGCGGCGGGTGCGAGCACATCCTTCATCGGGAGTTTGCCAAACTTCGCGTGCAGCTCGAACCAGGCATCGACGGCGCCCGGCACGGAGATCGGCAGGAAACCGCGCGGCGGGATATGATCAGGGGTTTTCGTCTTCGCGAGTTCCGTCTTCATCTGCTCGTAACCGAGGCCGAGCGGGGAGCGGCCGGAACCGTTGAGGCCGTAGAGTTTTTTGGTCTTCGCATCCCAGACGATGGCGAAAAGGTCGCCGCCGACACCGTTGCTCACGGGCTCCATGAGGCCGAGCGCGGCGTTGGCGGCGATGGCAGCGTCTACGGCCGAGCCGCCGGCCTTGAGCACATCAAGGCCGGCCTGCGTGGCGAGCGGTTGGCTGGTGCAGACCATGCCGTGCTGGCCCAGCACGGGCGAGCGGGTGGCGAAGGCGCGGCCGGTCACGCGGTCAATCTGAGCCGGGAGCGAGGCAACGAGGGCGCACAAGACGCCGAAGAGTGCGAGCAGGCGGGAGGCAGTCATGCCGGCACCTTAGGCTCCAACGGGGCCGCGTCAACGCGGGTCAGGGGACGACCGCCACTACGGTGCGGGTGGCGCCGCCGAAATTTTTCAGTTCGTCGAGCACGTCGTTGATCGCGGCGGCGTCGAGGGGCACGACGTGGCTGACGATGGGACCGAGATCCAGCCGGCCCTCGGCCGTGAGGCGCAGCAGCTCGGGAATTTCGCGGGCGAGATGGTCGGACACGCCGATGATCTCCGCCTCCTGGTTGATGAGTTCCAGATAGGGATTCACGCCGAAGGGCTGTGGCGTCAGGCCGGCCAGCGCGGCGCGGCCGAGTTTGCCGAGGACGCGGACGGATTGTTGCATGGTGAGCGGCAGGCCGATGAGCTCGAGGGCGACGTTGACGCCGCGACCACCGGTCAGGCGGAGAATCTCGGCGACGGGATCGGTGGCGCGGGCGTTGACGGGCACGGCGCCGAACTTTTCCGCCAGGGCGAGTTTCTCCGCGTGGAGATCGACGGCGTAAATGGTGGCGGCACCGAGCGCCCGCGCGAGCTGCACCGCAGAGGCGCCGAGCCCGCCCACGCCGAACACCGCGACAGTTTCGCCCGGTTGGAGCCGGGCCTTGCGGAGGGCGTGCAGCGCGGTGGCGGACGAGCACATCAGCACCGCACCGTGGGCGAAGGAAATTTCCGGCGGCAGGACGAACAGGCTGCGGGCCGGCATGACGGTGTATTCGGCGAAGCCACCGGGACGGTGCTTGCCGAGCATCTGGCCATGGGCGCAGAACTGCTCGTGGCCGCCGGCGCACCAGGCGCAGGTCCCGCAAGTGGCGAGGTAGTGGACGCAGACCCGGTCGCCGGGGCGGAGGGTGCGGACTTTTTCACCGGTGCGCTCAACCACGCCCGCGACTTCGTGACCCAAGGTGAGCGGCAGCGGACCGGCGGGCGACACGCCGGCGCGGTAGTGCACATCCGAATGGCAGATGCCGGCGGCATGGACGCGCACCAACACCTCGTCGGAGCCGGGCACCGGGATCGGCACGTCGTGCATTTCCAGCGGGCGGCCCGGGGCGACAAGACGGACGGCTTTCATCGGGGAGAGAGGGCGGGAGGCATCTGGCCAGCAGAGCAGTTTCCCAAAAAAAGAAAAGCCCGCCGGGCGCGAGCCGGGCGGGCGAAGTTGAATATTTTTGTTTCCAACCCGGGCCAAGTTATGTCGGGAGCGGCACGGTGGGTGGAGCCGGCGTGGCAAGCACCTCGGCCACGGCCTGCAACAGCGTGTCGGCCCGGAACGGCTTGGTCAAAGCACGCTGCACCCCGAGTCGCTGGGCGACGGGCAGGAAGAGCGATTCGCTGAACCGGTAGCCGCCGGAAATGGCGATGACGCGCGGGCGGGGCGCGGTGTGCCGCAAGGCCATGATCAGTTCAATGCCGTCCATCTCGGGCATGTTGATGTCCGTGATGATGAGGTCGGGTTGCCCGGCGTCGTGCAGCGCGAGGCCGGTTTTGCCGTCGGCTGCGGTGCTCACCGTGTGGCCGGCCAGGCGAAGCACCTCGGCGGTAACTTCGAGGGCGGAATGATCGTCGTCGATGAGGAGAATGCTGGCCAAGTGCGTGAGTTAGTCAGGGAGCGTTTACGAGGCAAGGCGCCGCCAGTTCAGCGGTGATGGCAGCGAGCAACGTATCCAGATTGAAGGGTTTCAACAGGATGCGTTGCGCGCCCAGCTTGCGGGCCGACGCGAGGCAAAGCGACTGGCTGAATTTGGTGGAGCCGGACATGGCGATGATGAGCGGGTGGGGCGTGGCGGAGCGGAGGGCATAGATAAGCTCCAGTCCTTCCATGCCGGGCATCATGATGTCAGTGATGACAATATCGGTGGGGTGGGCGCGGAAGTGGCGCAAGCCCTCGCGGCCATTGACGACTTCGGCGACCTCGTGCCCGGCGGAGCGCAGGCCTGCGGTCATCACGGAACGCAGGTCATTGTCATCTTCTACAACTAGGATTGAGGTCGTGGTATTCATATAAGCGGGATCAGCCGGCGGTGGAGCGGGGGCTACGCCCGCGGGCGGCGAGGCGTTGCGTGAGTTCGATCCGAAAGGCCGAGTCGGCCGTCGAATAGGCCGACACGATAACGCCGATGAGGTTTTCTTCGTTCACCACGCCGGCATCGGGTTCATCGTTGTTGATCCCCTGCACCAAGTAGCCACCGCGCGTCTCGCCGACGATGGTGTGGGCGACGCGCCCGCCGTTGCTCTTCAGATAGACGACCGTCATGCCCTTTTTAATAGCAGCATATTCGATCGGGACGACGATGATGGCAGTGTTGGTGGCGTAGAGGGGTTCCATGGAGGCGCCGATACCCCAGTAAGCAACGGCGCCGGAGATGCGGGCGGCGGCGCGCTCGGCGGTTTTCAATTGCTGGCCCTCAGCCACAAGCTGCGGAGCCGGCGTCTGCGCGATGATGGCCTTCAGCAGGCGCTCCGACTTGACGCGTGCGGACAGGGGCGTGGCGGTTCCAGGGTGGGCGAAGAGAAACGCCCCGGCGATCAGGCACAGGTTTGGCCGGGTGAGCAATACCAGGAGCCAAGACTGAGGGTGCCGCATCGTTTTCACGAAGCCACCCTAACAGCCCGCCGGTTACCGTGGTATCGGCGGAACCCGGTTCCGCGTGTAGGATTCCGCCCACACCCGCCGCCGAAAATCAGCCGGCAAGGTGGTGCTGCACCGCGTAGCGAATGAGGTCGGCGGTCGTGCCCAACTCCAGTTTCTCCAGTATCCGGGTCCGGTAGGTGCTCACGGTCTTGGCGCTGATTTTCAACCGTTGCGCAATGCCGGCGGGCGCCACCCCGGCGGCATACAGACCGAGCACCTCCAGCTCCCGGGCGGACAAGGCGGCATGCAGTGGGGCCCCGGCCAAGGTCTGCGGATGTCCGATAATACTCTCCGCCAAATCGGGACTGATGTGTTTGCGGCCGGAAAGCACGCGGCGCACCGCCGCCTCGATCTGGGCCGCAGTGGAAAGCTTGGAGAGGAAACCCATGGCGCCGGCGGCGAGCACGCGCCGGCCGTATTCCGTTTCGCCGCGGCCGGAGAAAATCAGCACCGGCGCTTCCGGCGCGAGATTCTGCACATCCTTCAGTAGATCGAGTCCGCTCCGATCAGGCAGATCGAGATCAAGAATGATGACCGCCCAGCGCCGGGTGGGAAGCACGCGCAGCGCCTCATTGGCCGAAGTCGCTTCACTAAGCTCGGCCTGGGGAAACAGCGCGCCGAGCGTCAGGCGCAGGGATTCCCGGATTATCGGGTGATCGTCGATCAAGAGGAAATTCACAGCAGGGTGGCAGGCGGCACAGCCGCACCAGCAGGATCAGAGGGCAAAGGCGGGAGCGGCGAGTGCGCGTTCGGTTTCTGTCCGCAGGGATTGGCGGGCAAACGGTTTCTTTAAAAGAGGCGCGCCCGCGGGAAGCGGGGGCAGGAGGAAGCTTTTCATACTATCAACGCCAGTGACAAAAAGCACCCGCAGATCGGGGCGGAGGCCCTGAAGCTGGCGGGCCAGAGTGAGGCCATCCTGACCGGGCAAATCCAGATCAAAAATAATGAGGGCGATTTCGGCAGAGTGGGAGAGATAGGTTTCCATCGCCTCCGCGCTGTCCCTGGCCTGGAGAATGCGGTAGCCCCACTGCGCGAGGGACAGGGCCATGAGCTTGCGCACTTCCGTATCGTCATCGACCACCAGCACCAGTTCGTGGCGGAGGGAACTTTCGGCGGAATAGTGCGAACCGGAGGTCGTGGGCGTTGCGCCGGCGGACATGGTCGCCGGAAGATAGACCCGGAAAACGGATCCGCGTCCGGGCGCGGATTCCACCGTGATAGTGCCGCCATGTTGGGCCAGGATGCCCCGCACGGTGGCCAGGCCCAAGCCGGTGCCCTGCCCCTCGGCCTTAGTCGTGAAGAATGGCTCCCAGATGCGCGCCAGCACCTCGGGAGTCATGCCGGTGCCGGTGTCGGCCACCTCGATGAGGAGGTAATTGCCCGAAGGGAGGTCATCGGGCGCTTCCGCCAGGGTTTCGTTGCGGGCGCTCAAGGTCAGGGTGCCACCGCCGGGCATGGCGTCGCGGGCATTGATACAGAGATTGAGCACGACCTGGTGCAACTGGGTGGAGTTGGAGACCACGGGCCAAAGGTCGCCCGCAATATGGCTCTCCACCAGAATCGATTTGGGGAAGGTGTCCGCGATCATCTGGCAGACTTCGAGCAAGATATGCCGGGCTTGCAGCAAGATCCGCTCGGCGTTAACCCCGCGCGCGAAGGAGAGAATTTGCTTCACCAGGGCGCTGCCGCGTTCCGCGCTCTTTTCCACCAAATCCAACACCCGCAGATCGGTCGGGTGGGTGGCCCGGGTCCGCAGGAGGGGCCCGGCCATGAGCACGGGTGACAGGATGTTGTTGAGATCATGCGCGATCCCTGCGGCCAGGGTGCCAAGGGTTTCGAGGCGCTGGACGCGGAGCAGCTGTTCCTCCAGCCGGGCTTTCGCTGTGATGTCGAGGGCGATACTCAGGCGGTGCTGGGGCTTGTTGTCACCGTCACAAATCAAACTCATGATGAACTCGGCGCTGAACCGGCGGCCGTCCCGGGTCTCGATGGGCACCACGCCGCGCCAGGCCCCGGTGGCCAGTGTCGCGCTCCGGCCCGGGCCGAGGACGCGCATGGTCTCGGCCGAAAACAATTCGTCGGCGGTATGCCCCAGCAACTGGGCCTCGGTGAACCCGTAGAGCCGCCGGGCCCCCTCATTGCAATAAGTCACGCGATGGGAGAGATCGGTGATGATGATGGCCACCGGCGCCTTGTCGATGACCTCGGCCTGCTCGCGGAGGCGGGCCTCGGCCTGCTTGCGCGCCGTGATGTCCTCCTTGATCGCAATGAAGTGAGTAATCGCGCCCTGCGCCGCGCGCACCGGCGTGATGGTCTGGTATTCGGTATAAAGAGAGCCGTCCTTGCGCCGGTTGATGGTTTCACTCTGCCAGACTTGGCCGGCGAGGATGGTGGTCCACAGGTGGCGGAAAAAAGCCGCATCATGTCGTCCCGACCTGAGCAAATCCCCGGGATTGCGGCCCAGGGCTTCTGTCGCGGTGTAACCGGTGAGGGTGGTAAAGGCGGGGTTGATCCATTCGATGGTGCCGGCGCGGTCGGTGATGACGACGGCGTTGGCGGCGGCTTGGAGCGCGGTGCTTTGCAATCGCAGTTGCGCCTCAGCCATTTTCTGCACCGTGAGATCCCGCCAGGTGGTCATCATGAGCTGCTGCCCCTCCAGTTGGATGGGCGTCAGCAGAACCTCCACGGGAAAATCCGTGCGTCGTGTGCTGCTATGGATCCACTCGAAACGGTTGCTGCCCTGCTCCATGGCCCGGTTGATCATTTCCGCGGCCTTGGCTTCGGAGGTCTGTCCGTCAGGTTGCAATTGCGGGGAGAGCTCGGCCGGGCGCTGCAGCAGCACATCCTCCCGGCTGGTATAATCCAGCATGTCGGCCGCAGCCTGGTTGCAATCGATGAACTGGTTTGAACCAAGCTCGAGGAGCAGCAGCGCGTCGGCCGAACCCTCGAACAAGTGCCGAAACTTCAACTCACTTTTTTGCAGATCGAGCTCCGCCTTGCGCCGCTTTTTCTCCTGTGCCACCAGCCACCACCAAAGAAGTGGGGAGACAAGCAGGCTCAGGCTAAACGCATCCAGTATGGCGAGCAACCAAGCGGGATGATTCAGGCCGATTTGCGGCACGACCAACATCACCACCAGCTCGGCGGCAAAAACCAGAACCAACACAAGGGCAAATTGCTGCAATGGGCTGGAGGTGATGGCGAATTTCTTCATGAGCTGGGCGGCGGGCCCGACGAAACAGTCGGTTTTTCCCTGATCGGCAGAGACTGGAACTCAGTCCCGCTGGCAATCTTTCCGCTGTTATTCATATGGTTGGCCCTGCGGAGGTTGCCGACAAATTACGGGACAGGAAAAAATTGTAAACGCTCTGGCGGTAAAAATACTATCAAATCTCGGACCAAGGCGCACACGGGCGCCAATTATCCGTGCAGGCTCGAACAGTCAATGACCCACCGCAGAGGCAGTGGAGCGGCGGGATTCGGTTTTCGAATTGGGCAGACAAAACAAAACGCCGGGGCAGGAGCCCCGGCGCTAAGCCCGCATCGAGTGTGGGAAAATATTATTTCGTCTGCCGCAGGGTGATTTCGCCATTCATCGAGGAGACCTTGATGTCGACGCCGCCGCCGTTGAGCGTGCCGGTGACGAGCTTGCCGCCGGTGATCGGGGGCAGCGGGGCAATCGCCGCCCGCGGAGCCCGGGGGGCGCGAGGCGCCGTGGGGGCGCCCCGGTCACGGGCGCCCTCGGCGTCTTTCTCGGATTCCTCCTTCACGGCCCGGGCGACTTCCCGTGAGACTTCGCGGGCGACCTCGCGTCCGACCTCGACGGCGACGCGCGCGGCCTCGGCCGCGGCCCGGGCGATTTCCCGGGTATCGCCGTGACCGTAGGAATAACCGTAACCAGAACCGTGCTTGCTGCCCTCGGACTTGGTCTTGAGCGCGTCCTCGCTGAAATCGGTGAGGATGGAGCCGTTGTGGGTGCGCAGGCGGATGTTGGCCTTGGTGTCGGCGGGCAGGCGGAGATCGACTTCACCGTTCATCGAGGTGATCGAGACGGGTTTTTGCGGGGCCTTGGCGTAGACGGCGCGGACTTCACCGTTCATGGTGTTGAGGACGGCGGAGCCGATGAGGCCCTCCAGCTTCATGTCGCCGTTCATGTTGTTGATCTCGACATCGCCCTCGACGCCCTCGACCACGAGATCGCCACCGGCCTCGGTTTTTAGGCTGAGGGCCATGGCGCGCGGGACGGAAATCCTGAACTCGGCGTCGTGGCCGGCCCAGGGATTGTCGCCCCCGAGGGCGAGGGTGACGACATTGTCCTTCTCGGTCAGTTCGAAGCTGACTTCGTCGTCGAGCCGGCGGAGCCCGCCGGGGCGATCGACCTTGGAATTCTTTTGGGCGAGGGTGGACTCGACGGTGACGGTGTCGCCGTCCACGCCGATGATGTGGATGTCGGCCCACGGCATATCGAGCCGGAGAGTGGCGGGCTTGCCCGGGGCCGAGAGCCTGACGGTGGCGGTGGAGCCTTCGTCATCGCCGGCGCGGGCGAGCGGGGTGGCGGCCAGGCTCACAAAGAGCAGGCCGAGGAGGAGTTTTTGGGGGATGCGGGTTTTCATGTGAGAGCGGGTTTGACGTTTTGCGGGAGGGTGGCGGCGGGCACGGCGGGCAGGCGAAGCACGGCGAGGGCGCGGCGGGCGGCATCACGGACGTTCTTGTCGGCGGCCTCGTCGCGGGAAAGTTTTTCAAACACCGGCTGGGCGGCCGCGTCGCGGGCTCCGGCGAGCAGCTCGATCATGGCGACCTGGACCAGCGGGGCCCGCTCGCGGGTGAGGACGGAGAGCACGCCGGCGCGGACGAGGGAGTCGTCGGCGTGCTGGGCGAGGGCCTCGACGGCGGAGAGGCGGACGTTGATGGACGGGTCGAAGGCCAGCGCGCCGACGAGATCCGTGAGGACCTTGCGGTCGGGGGTCTTGAGGTCCATCTTGGCCAGCACGGTTTGCAGGCGGTCGCCGGTGGACTGCTGCTGGAGCAGCGAGTAGGTGACGAGCTGCCCCATGGAGTTGACCTGGGCCTTGAGCGCGGCGAGCTCGGTTTTGGCGGATTCGTCGGGGACGGCGACAACGGCCTTGGGCGCGAGATAGTGCTGGCCGGCGAGCAGGCCGCCAAAGAGCAAGGCGAGGGCGAAGGCGAATTGCAGGGCGGGCTGCGCGGGCAACAGCGCGGCGAAAAAGCGGTCGATCCGGCCGCGGGCGAGCGCGAAGGGGCTGGGCGCGTCGGCCTCGCGTTGGTGCGTCTCGAGCATGGCGTAAAAATTCTCGCGCAACCGCGGGCTGGGCTCGGCGACGGAGAGAGCGTCGAGCTTGCGGGTCATCTCCTGGAGGGCGGACCACTCGCGCTGGCAGGTGGGGCAGTTGGCGAGATGGGCGCGCAGGGCGGCGGACTCGTCGGCCGGCAGCGAGCCGTCCTGATAATCGATGAAGCTATCCTGGACACGGGTGCAGTTCATGGGGGGGAGAGGTGAAAGTGAGGGTGAATGGGGATGGTGAACGTGATTGGTTGGGTGGGTCGGGCACTTTCCCTCTCACCCGGGCCTTCTTCAGGCCGCCTTTTCCTTGCGGATTTTGAAATAGACTTCGCGCAGCTCCTTGAGCGCGCGGTGGGCCCGGACTTTCACCGCGCCGACGGAGCAATCGAGCAGCTTGGCGATTTCCTTGTGCTCGAGGTGCTGGAGGCGTGACAGCACGAGCACCTCGCGATGTTCGAGCGGCAGGCGGGCGAGGGCGGCGCGGAGGAGAACGACATCCTCGGCGGTGGCGGCCTGGTCGGAGGGCTGGGGCTCGGTGGCGGGCTGTTCGTGCAGATTGGCCGGGTCGGTGGGCGTGGGGGTGGACGCGTGCTTGCGGAAGTGATCGGCGGCGACCTTGCGGGCCAGGTGGTAGATCCAGGCGGAGAACTTGCCCTCGTCGCGGTAGGTGTGCCGGTATTTGAGGATGCGGTAGAAGACGATCTGCACCAGATCCTCGCCGACCGAAGGCTGGTTGGTCAGGCGCACGAAGAAACCGTAGAGCGGCCGGTGATAGCGCTCGAAGAGATCACCCAGGCGGCGGATTTCACCCGCGCGGACGGCAATCATGAGTTCATGGTCGGACGTGGCTTCCACGGCGACGGGCAGGCTAGCGACAGCAGGCGCGGAGGGAACTCGGAACTGGGTGACGGGGGCGAGGAGCATGAAAAATGGTCATGGGAGGTGTGCGGCAGGTAATACCGGCCGGGCGCGGAAAGGTTACAGGGTTTCCGAAAGGGCTGGCGCGACCAGCGTAGCCGACTAGGCTTAGCCCATGAACCGCCGTGATTTCCTCCTCAAGTCCGGTGCGGCCGCCTCTCTGAGCCTGCTCGCGAAGGGTCCGCTGTTTGCCCAGGGTCCCGCGACAAACTCAGGGCCGGCGGCCGCCGCCAAAACCTTACTCGTGGCCCCGCCGCCCCCGGTGACAAAGTTCACGCCGTTGCGCCGCAACGTCGGCTATTTTACCGGTCGCGGCGGCAGCATCGGTTACCTGGCCAACGTCGCGGCGGTCATGGCGGTGGACACGCAGTTTCCCGAGACGGCCGCAATCTTTCTCCGGGACCTGCCCGACCGTGAGGGGCGAAAGCTGGACGCCGTCATCAACACGCACCACCATGGCGACCATACCGGCGGCAATGCGGTCTTTCGGCCCGCCACCAAAACCATCGTGGCCCACGCCAACGTGCCCGGCCTGATGCGCGCCCGCGCCGAGGCCGACAAGCGTCCGCTCGATCCGGCGATGCTGCCCGACCTGGGTTTCACCGAAGGCTATCGCCAGGGCTTTGGGGAGGAAACGATCAGCTGCAAATATCTCGGTCCGGCCCACACGAAGGGCGACATTGTCACACTGTTTGAGCAGGCCAACGTCGTGCACTTGGGCGACCTGCTCTTCAACCGACTTTATCCGGTCATCGACCGGCCGGGTGGGGCGGACATCCGCCACTGGGTGACCGTGCTGGAGAAAATTGTCGCGGACTATCCTAAGGACGCGACCTACCTTTGCGGCCACGGGAACGCGAAGTTCGGCGTCGAGTGCCGCCCGGCGGATCTGCTCGTGTTCCGCGACTACCTGTCGGCGCTGCTGGCGCATGTCGAGGGCGAGATCAAGGCCGGCAAACCCAAGGCCGAGATCACCAAGCTGGAAAATCTCGCGGGCTTCCCCGACTTCCACGTGCCGCCCGGTCCCGGCAACCGGTTGCCCGCGAACCTCGGGGTGGCTTACGACGAGTTGACGGGCGTGTGAGCGGGGGTGAATTAGTCTCGGCTCCGGCTGAGCAATTTCAGCTCACCTAGCCGACCCTCAATCAATGCGCGTTTTTTCTCACGGCTCCAGCCTTTGATCTGCCTTTTACGTTTCATTGCAGAAGCCAAAGTGGATTGGGACTCAGAGTAAACCAGCTTGGCCGAAATAAGCTTCTTGGTATGAAGCCCACCTTGCCCCGACTGATGGGCAGAGATCCTGGCTGCCAGGTCTCGGGTATGGCGACATAATATGAACCACTAGCATCCTGCAGGATGTAGACCTTGTTTTCTTTGTTCATTAGCAGCGCCCTTCGACAGGCTCAGGGCACCATTCGACGCAGCCTGGCCCGCCATGAGCAAGCCCGCCTTCGCCAAGGCTTCGGCGCGGCACCAATTATTAAGGCCGCGCTTGGGGCGCGGCCTTAATAATTGGTGGAGGTGAGGGGAGTTGAACCCCTGTGCCCCGGGCCTTCACGTGCAGCATCTACCTGTATAGCGTCGGTTTGGATCTCGCCTCAAAGGACGCGTGGACGCGCGCTTCCTTCTTGGCCAGCCATGGTTGAAGATACGGCGGCGAGGTCATGACGGCCCTCACCGTTATTCCTGCTGTCGACGTTTCCATCCCCTAGCAGGAGTCAGAGTGGAAACGTGACTGCCTTTAGGCAGCCATTAGCATTTCTTCGTTGTTGCCGTTTGTTTGTTTTGAAGAGGGATTAACGAGAGACCTTCACTCTCGACAGGCAGCTGCGCGCTCCAACCTAGGGTCGAATCCAGAACACCCCCAAGAAAGTGATAAGTTCCAAGGGACAAGTGACAAGAAAACCGGATGTGTTGAGCACACCGTCAAAGAACATGGGAGCGGGAACGTGCCACATCGCCGCCCGAATGCAAGCCGGGTGAACACCCGTGGGGCGGACCCGTTTAGTCCCAAAGCGTTAAATGGATGTCAGGTCCTTGCTGTCGGTTGACTGTGGTCCGGTCCGGCCTGAAATTTGCCGCTGGCCCGCCGCCTCCAGCGCGGATTCGCGCCGCCTCCCGATGCCCACCGCCCCGCAGGAACCGCCCACCCCGTCCGAAGAGCCCAGGTCGGTCATCGACATGTCGAAGATGAACGAGGGGCAACGGGCGGCTCTCCAGGTCACCGAGGCCGCGCGGGAATCACACGATGATCCCAGTTTTGTCGCCCACCTTTTCATGGGGCGGTGGCGGCCCGAAAAAATCGCCCCCCTCACCGAGGTTGATGAAGCGGAGAAGAAACGGGCGGACAAATTCCTCGCCGAACTCGGGGCCTACCTGAAAGCGAAGGTCGATGGCGACATGATCGACCGCACGGGTGAAATTCCGGATGAGGTGATGGCCGGTCTGGCCCGGCTCGGCTGCTACGGCCTCAAGGTGCCGGCGCAATACGGCGGCCTGGGCTTCTCGCAAACCACCTACGGTCGCGCCTGCCAGCTGATCGCCAGCCACTGCACAAACACCTTTGCGCACCTCTCCATCCATCAGTCCGTCGGTGTGCCGCAGCCGCTGATGCTGTTCGGCACCGCGGAGCAAAAGCAGCAGTTTCTCCCGCGGGTCGCCGCCGGCGAGATCTCGGCGTTCGCGCTCACCGAGGCCGGGGTCGGTTCCGATCCCGCGCGCATGACCACCCGGGCCGTGCCGACCGACGACGGTGAGGCGTTCCTGCTCACCGGCGAGAAACTCTGGTGCTCCAACGGCACGCGCGCCGGCCTGCTCATCGTCGCGGCGCAGACGCCGCCGAAAATGGTCGACGGCAAGCCGCGCACGCAGATCACCACGTTTGTGGTCGAAGCCAAGGCACCCGGCGTCGAGGTCGTGCATCGCAGCCAGTTCATGGGGCATCGGGCGATTTACAACGGCGTGCTGCGCTTTACCAACGTGCGCGTGCCCCGCGCCAACATCGTCGGCGGCGAGGGCCGCGGCCTGAAGGTCGCGCTGACCACCCTCAATGCCGGCCGCCTCTCCATCCCCGCCGCCAGCATCGGGGTCGCCAAGCGGGCGCTGCAGATCGCACGCGAATGGGGCGGCACACGCATCCAATGGGGGGTGCCCATCGGCCAGCATGCGGCCGTGGCGGAAAAAATCCGCCGCATCGCCGCCCACACCTTTGCGATGGAAGCCATGCTCACCACCACCGCACGCATCGTCGACCGCGACAAAAAGGCCGACATCCGCCTCGAGGCCGCCATGTGCAAGCTGTGGGCCACGGAGAAAGCGTGGATGTGTCTCGACGAGGTCATGCAGATTCGCGGCGGGCGCGGTTACGAGACCGAGCAATCACTAATCGCCCGCGGTGAGAAACCCTACCCCGTCGAACGCCTGATGCGCGACAACCGCGTATCCACCCTCTTCGAGGGCTCCTCCGAAATCATGCGGCTGTTCATCATGCGCGAGGCGCTCGATCCGCACCTCAAGGTCGCAGGCCTCGCCCTCAACTCCGAGCGTCCCTGGGGCGAACGCCTTCGCAGCGCGCTCGGCGCGGCGGCATTCTACGCGTTCTGGTATCCCCGGCAATGGCTGCCCATCGGCGGCCGCGCCCCGGCGGGCAGGCATCCGCATCTCGCCGGTTACATGACGGAAGTCGCCGGACTGAGCCGGCGGCTCGCGCGAACCCTTTTCCACCAGATGGTGCTACACGGGGTGAAGCTGGAGAAACGCCAGGTGCAGCTCGCCCGCATCGCCGACATCGGCGCCGACCTCTTCGCCCTCGCCGCCACTTGTGTCTACGCGCAGAAGCTGCTCCAGGAGGGCGAGCCGGCGGAGAAAGTATTCGAGCTGGTGGACGACTTTCGCATCCAGGCGCTGCTCCGGGTGGAGCAGAATTTCCGGGGCATCCGCCACAATGCGGACCAGCACGGTTACGACCTCGCCCAACAGGTGATCAACGGCGAACACCAGTGGCTTGAACGGGGTATCGTGTGAGCGACAGTCAGGTGATCGTGTAAGGTGGAGCGCCCTGACCTCAGGGCGTTTTTCCAAGGCAAGCGCGCTGAGGTCAGCGCGCTCCACCTTTTCCAGCGGCGACAACTCGACTTAAACCGTTCTATTCCGGCCCGAACGCCTGGATGCCGGTCTGGGCGCGGCCGAGGATGAGCGCGTGGATGTCGTGCGTGCCTTCGTAGGTGTTCACGGCTTCCAGGTTCATCATGTGGCGGATGACGTGGTATTCATCGGCGATGCCGTTGCCACCGTGCATGTCGCGGGCGAGCCGGGCGATGTCGAGCGCCTTGCCGCAGGAATTGCGTTTCACCAGCGAGACCATCTCGGGGGTGCATTTGCCCTCGTCCATCAGCCGGCCCACGCGCAGCGCGCCCTGCAGGCCGAGGGTGATTTCGGTCTGCATGTTGGCGAGCTTGAGTTGAATCTACTGGTTCGCGGCGAGGGGGCGGCCAAACTGTTTGCGGTCGAGCGTGTATTGGCGGGCGGCGTGCCAGCAGAATTCGGCGGCCCCGAGCGCGCCCCAGGCGATGCCATAGCGCGCCTTCGACAGGCAGCCGAGGGGTCCCTTCAGGCCCTTGACGTGCGGGAGCAGGTTTTCCTCCGGCACTTCGACGTCTTCCATCACGATCATGCCGGTGGGTGACGCACGCAGGGAGAATTTCCCTTCGATCTTCGGGCCGGCGAGACCTTTCATGGATTTTTCAAGGATGAAGCCCCGGATCTCGCCCGCGTCATCCTTGGCCCAGACGATGAACACGTCGGCGATGGGCGAGTTGGTGATCCACGTCTTCGTGCCCGAGAGACGGTAGCCACCGGCGACCTTGCGGGCGCGGGTCGTCATGCTGCCGGGATCGGAGCCGGAGTTGGGCTCGGTCAGGCCGAAGCAGCCGACCCACTCGCCGGTGGCGAGTTTCGGGAGGAATTTCCGCCTCTGCGCCTCGGAACCGTAGGCATGGATGGGAAACATCACGAGCGACGATTGCACGCTCATCACCGAGCGGTAGCCGGAATCCACGCGTTCCACCTCACGGGCGACCAGGCCGTAGCTGACGTAGTTCACGCCGGCGCAGCCGTAGCCCTCGATCGTCGAGCCCAGCAGGCCGAGTTCGCCGAGCTGATTGAGAATCTCCCGGTCGAAATGCTCATGGCGGTTCGCCTCGATGATGCCGGGCATCAGCTTGCCCTGGCAGTAATTTCGGGCGGAATCGCGCACCATGCGTTCCTCTTCAGACAATTGGTCCTCGAGGAGGAACGGATCTTCCCAGCGGAAGGTGGGCTTGGTCAGGGATTTTTTCATGGCGGGGAAAGGAGGCAGGCCGGGCGCGGCATCGCCGCCGAGCCGGGCGCTGGCGTCCCCGGAGGGTTCGCCGAGCCGACCATCAGTTGCCGGGAGTTGGGCTGCGATGCAAGCCGGGTCTATTTCGCGGCGATGAGCGCCGGATAGCTGCCCACGGTGCCGAGCCGGGCGGCAATGCGGCGGCGCAGCATGACGGTGTTGAGGGGCGTCCAGCGGAGGAGCTTGCGGGCGAGGCCAAGTTGCATCTTCAGCTCCTCGCCGGAACCCATGGCGGCCAGGGCGTCGCGCGCGCGATTTTCCATGCGGGCGACACTGTCGTTGACCCAGATCAACGCCAGATCGGCGTGCGTGCCGGCGTTGGCGCCCTGGCCCCGGATCTTCAAAGCGCGGAGCACGGCGCTCTCGCCGAGGAAAATCTCGATCACGAGGTCGCTGAGCACGGCCAGCACCTCCTGCTCGTGGATGAGCTTGTCACCGAATTTCTGGTGGGCCCCGCCGAAGAGCAGCAGCACGGCCTTCTTCGCGCGGCCGAGCAGGAACTGGGCCGACGCGAGGTCGTCGCCGGCCTTCTCGGGGGCGGGCTCCTTCTGGGCGTCGGCGAATGCGGCCATGGCGGAGGCCATGAGGCTGAGTTTGCCCTTGGCGGCGCGGCGGAGGAGGTTGGTCGGGATAAAGAGCCGGTTGATCTCGTTGGTGCCCTCGAAAATGCGGTTGATGCGGGCGTCGCGCGTGCCGCGGGCGGGGGAGAATTCCTCGGTGAAGCCGTAGCCGCCGTGGATCTGCAGCGCCTCATCCGCGACGAAGGTGAGGATTTCGCTGCCGGCCACCTTGACGGCGGAGCACTCCAGGGCGAATTCCTCGATGGCGCGGGGGTGGCCGGCTTTCGTCGAAAAAACCATTTCCCCGGTCGCCATCACCTGGTCCATCTGGCTGGCGGTGCGGTAGAGCGCGCTTTCGAGGGCGTAGATGCGGGCGGCCATTTCCCCGAGCTTGTGTTGGATCAGGCCGAAGGTGGCGATCGGCTTGCCAAATTGCTGGCGCTCGCTCGCGTATTTCACCGCGGTGCGGAGCATGTCTTTGGCGGCACCCATCGTGCCGGCCCCGAGGGAAAATCGGCCGAGGTTGAGGATGTTGAACGCGATGTAGGCCCCCTTGCCGACTTCGCCGAGGACATTCTCCAGCGGCACGGGCACGTCCTCAAGGATGAGGCGGCGGGTGGAGGAAGTCTTGAGGCCCAGTTTGAGCTCTTCGCGTCCGGTGGAGACGCCGGCGAAAGTCTTCTCGACGATAAACGCGGTGACGTACTCGCCGTCGACCTTGGCGAAAACGACAAAGACGTCGGCCCACGCGGCATTGGTGATCCACATTTTTGCGCCGTTGAGGAGGTAGTGCTTCCCGTCGGGCGAAAGCACGGCCTTGGTCTTCATCCCGAGCGCATCCGAGCCGGAGCCGGCCTCGCTGAGGCAGTAGGCGGCCATCAACTCGCCCGGCGCGAGGCGCGGCAGGTATTTCTTCTTCTGCGCGGCGTTGCCGAAATAGATGATCGGGCCCGTGCCGATGCCGCTGTGGGCGCCGCAACTGATGCCGAAACCGGCGAGCCGGCTGAGTTGCTCGGCGACGCCGAGGGCCGCGACCTTCCCCAGGCCGAGGCCCTCGTATTCCTCGGGCACCTCGAGGCCGAGCAGGCCGAGTCCCGCCGCCTGGTGAAACACCTTCTGCAAGAGGCCTTCCTCGCGATGTTCGAGCGCCTCCAGATGGGGGAGCACCTCCTTGTCCATGAACTTTTCGGCGGTGGAGGCCATCTCGCGCTCATCGCTGGTAAGATCTTCGGGGGTGAAAACGAGCTCGGGTTTCGTCTCGGAGAACAGGAAGTTGCCACCCGTCAGATGGGCGGGCAGGGCTTTTGGGTCGGACATGGCGGGACGGGGTTGGCGGTTGTGTGGTTCGCGGGGTAACTAACTCAAAGTCCTAATTTCTCCACGAGGAGTTCGGCGACGTCCATGACGCGCGCCTCGCTGCCGTGGGCGGCCACGCCGTCGGTCATCATGGTGAGGCAGAACGGACAGCCGACCGCGACGGTCTGGGCGCCGGTGCCGAGCGCTTCCTTGGCGCGTTCGGTGGAGACGCGGTGCTTCGGGTCCTCCTCCATCCACATGCGGCCGCCGCCCGCGCCGCAGCACGAGGTGCCGGTGCGGTTGCGTTTCATCTCACAGAGCGACTTGCCGCCGAGCGCGGTGTTGAGCACTTCGCGCGGCGCTTCGTGGATGCCGTTCACGCGCGCGAGATAGCACGGGTCGTGGTAAGTGACGTCGCCGGCCGGCGGCTCAGCCGCGCCGGGCACGGCGGGCAGCCGGCCTTCCTTGAGCAGCGCGGCGAGCAGCTGCGTGTGGTGGACGACTTCGTATTGGCCGCCGAACTGCGAGTAGTCCTTCAACAGCGCGTTCACGCAGTGCGGGCAATGCGCGACGATGCGCTTCACGTTGTATTTCGCGAGGGTCGCGATGTTGGCGGTGGCCAGTTCCTGAAAAAGAAACTCGTCGCCGAGCCGCCGCGCCGAGTCGCCCGTGCATTTCTCCTCGCGGCCTAAAATGGCGAAGTTGACCTTGGCGTGGTTGAGCAGCTTGACCATGGCGCGGGCCACGCGCTGGGCGCGGCGATCGTAGGAAGCGGCGCAACCGATCCAATAGAGAAGCTCAAAGGCCGGGTTCTCGGGGCAGGTCGGGGCGGAGGGAAGGGCAGGGGCGGTGCTCATGGATTAGATTTTGGCCACCGGGCTCTCGCGCCAGTCGGCGCGCTCGGCGGGCGGCAGGCCCCAGGGGTTGCCGTTGGACTGCATGCGGCGCAACGCGGTGGCGGCGGTGCCGCTCAACCCGCCCTCGGCCACGAGATGGCGGCGCAGGTGAACGATAATCTTGAGCTGGTCGATGCGGACCGGGCAGACGTTCACGCAGGCACTGCACGCCGTGCAGCTCCAGAGGGTCTCGGCCTGGATGGTCTCCGTGTGCAGCGCGCGGGTTTCCTTCCGGCCGGCGGCCAGATCCGCCGCGGTCGTCTCCATCAGGTTCTTGAGATCCTGCACGACGCGCTTCGGCGAAAGGGGCTTGGCGGTGGCGAAGGCCGGGCACACCTCCTCGCAGCGACCGCATTCCATGCAGGCGTCGAGGCTCATCAGTTCCTGCGCGGAGAAGTGGCGGATGTCGCTGCCGCCGACCCGGCCGGTTTGCTCGACCTCCTCCATCGTCACGACCGGCAGCACGCCGAGGGACGGGGGCGCGAGGAAGATGTTCAGCGGCCCGGCGATGAAATGGAACAGCCGGGTGAACGGGATCGAGGCGATGAAGCCGAAGGTGAGGAAGGCGTGGATCCACCAGACGGTGAAGTGGGCGTTGCGGGCGCCGGTTTCACCGAGGCTGGCGAAAAAACCGGCGAGCCACAGGCCGACGGGCGAGCAATGCGCGGCGAGGCCGGTCGGCTGCTGCCAGACGATGCGCAGGGCCTCGACCAGGTAACCGGTCACCCCGAGGGCGAGGAAGGACAGCAGCACATACCAGTCGGTCGCCCGGTGGCCGAGCGCCGCGGGCTTGCGCAACCGGCGGATAAAAAACAAAATCGTGCCGAGGATGAAAAACAGCCCGAGCACATCGAGCGTGAATTCATAGATGACATAGTAGGTGCCGTGGTGAAATTTCCACGACTTGGAAATCGCCGAAATGATGTTGTCGATCTCCAGCAAGGTCGTGCCGGCAAGCAGCGCCATGAAACCGAGATAGAGGCTGAGGTGCGCCACCGTGCCGAGACCATGACCACGGACGCGCTGCTGGGCACCGGCGTCGACCAGCACGCGCGTGGCGCCGGGGCGGATTTTCTGCCAGACAGCAAGGAGATTGCCGGTGAACAAGGCGCGAAGGTTGATGGGCGTGCCGAGCTGCCAGAGTTTCCAGCGCCGCCACACCCCCCAGCAAAATATCGCCACGGCCGCCAGCGCCAGCGCGTAGAAGGCGAGCTGGGAGGAAAGGGGGATATTGCCGAACGTCTCGCGGGTGGGGGTCACGTTTTCAGTTTCTGCATCAACTCCGGCACGGCCTCGTAGACATCCGCGACCAGGCCGTAGTCGGCGATTTCAAAGATGGGGGCGTCGGGATCCTTGTTGATCGCGGCGATGACCTTGGTGTCCTTCATGCCGGCCATGTGCTGGATGGCGCCGGAAATACCGAGGGCGAAATAGAGATCGGGCGCGACGACTTTGCCCGTCTGGCCGATCTGGAGCGAATTGGGCGTGATGCCCGAGTCCACCAGCGCGCGGGAGGAGCCGACGGCGGCTCCGAGCAGGTCCGCGAGGCCGCCCACGAGGCGTTCGAAGTCCGCGGCGTTCTTCAACGCGCGGCCGCCGGACACGATGATGCGCGCCTCGGTGGCGTCGGGGCGCGCGCTGACCTTGGTCTCGCGATTGATGAACTCGGCGAATTTCGGGAGCGCCGCGGCGTCGACCGCGACGGCTTCGACGGGCGAGAGTGCGGCGGTGGCCGCGGGGGCGGTGAAGGCGGCGCTCCGCACGGCGACACACTTGATGGCGCCATCGAGCTGCACGGTGGCGATCACGTTGCCCGCGAACATCACGCGGCGGAAAGTCAGGTCGTCGCCTTCGCCGCGCACGTCGATCACGTCGCTGAGCATGCCGGCGTCGAGCAGCCCGGCGGCGCGCGGGAGGATGTCCTTGCTGAAAGTGGAGGCGGCCGCGACGACGAGCGTGGCAGCGCGGGCCTTGGCGGTGTCGGCGATGACCTTGGCGTAGCGGTCAGCGAGCGGTTGGGCGAGTTCCGGGGAGTCGGCGGTGAGCACGGCGCCAGCACCGGATTTGCGGAGATCCTCGGCGGCCGCAGTCAAGCCGGAGCCGAGCAGGAGAAAATCAAACGTGCCGCCCGACGCGGCGCAAACTTTCTGCGCAAAGCCGGCGGCGGCGAAGGTGGCGAGCTTCAGGTGCCCTTGGTCGTGTTCGGCAATGACGAGAACGCGGTTCATGGAAGACGGATAATCAAAGGACCTTGGCTTCGTGGCGGAGTTTGGTGATGAGTTCGTCGACGGTTTTGACCCGCACGCCGGCTTTGCGGCCCGCGGGGCGCTCCAGCTTGAGGATGCGGGTGCGGCTGACAGCGTTGACGCCAAGCGACTCGGGGGTGAGTTCCTCGAGGGGCTTTTTCTTGGCCTTCATGATGCCCGGCAGCGAGACGTAGCGCGGCTCGTTGAGGCGCAGGTCGGCCGTCAGGACGGCGGGCAGGCTGATGGTGAGGTTTTCAATGCCGGCGTCGGTCTCGCGGCTGCAACGCGCGCGCTGGTGGCCGTCGGTCAGCTCGAGTTTGGAAACAAAGGTGATCTGGCCGATGCCCAGCAGCGCGGCGAGCATCTGGCCGGCCTGGTTGGAATCGTCGTCGATGGCCTGTTTGCCCATGAGGACCAAGGCCGGCTGTTCTTTCTTGTAAACGGCGGCGAGAACCTTGGCGACGGCGAGCGAGTCGAGCGCGGTGGCGGATTTGGCGAGGATGGCGCGGTCGGCCCCCATGGCCAGGCCGGTGCGCAGCTGCTCGGCGCACTCCTCCCCGCCGATGGTGACCACGACGATCTCACCGGTGCCAATTTTTTCGCGCAGGCGCAGAGCCTCCTCCAAGGCGATCGAGTCGAAGGGATTGACGGCAAACTTGACCCCATCGGTTTCGATGCCCGAGCCGTCGGGTTTGACGCGGATCTTGGTGTCCGGGTCGGGGACGCGCTTGAGGGGGACGAGAATTTTCATGAGGGGAAGGAAGGGGGGTGTGACACAAGCAGGCTCAGGGGCGGTCGGCAAGTTGGTTGAGCGCGGCCAGCTGCCGGGCATGCTGCTGCTCTCGTCCGAGGAGGTTGGCGGGCACGGCGCGTTCGGCGCAGTCGGCGATGGCGCAGCGCTCGCAGGTGTCGCCGACCAGGCGCGTGGACAGCGCCGGGTCATTCCAGAAGCGCACAGCTTGTTTCAGGGCGTCGTTCAGCTGGAACCCGATCGTCACGCAGGAGTTCATGCCCGTGTCGAGATTCTGTGGATGGGCGAGGGCAATGGAGAAATATTCGTCTTCGGTCCCGTAGAAGGTCGAGCGCTGGGCGCTGGCGAGGGTGGCGGCGGAGCCGCTGGCGGCCTGCTGCTCCTCGAAAAGCCGGAGCGCCTCGAGCGAGACCGAGCGGCGGCAATAATGCTCGTTGACGCCAATGCTGTGCGACGCGTGCATGCGCTGGTAGTGCAGCTCCTTGCCGATGCGCACCTGGGGGGTGCCGCGGCGGTGGTCGAAGCGCACGAAAAACATCTGCTCCAGGCCGAAGAAGCGCGGCACAATCTGCGAGAGCCGGTGGAAAAACATCTCGGGCGTCGCCTGGTATTTTCTTTTGATGGCGAGCAGCGCCGCACCGTCCCAAGCGGGCTGCGCGAAAAACTGACGGAGGTCCGCCACGAGCAGGTGGCGGTCAAGCAGGAGGGCGCCGGCAAAGTAGGAGGCGCGGAAGTTGTTCAGCAGTTGTTCGAAGGAATCGACCTGCACGAGGGGTGAGGTGGTGATCGCCTCGTGATGGCCGAAGTGCTGGCGGCCGATTTCCCGGGCGAGCAAAAACGCGCGCTGCCACTCCCCCAGGTGCGGATTGAGCAGCAGCCGGGGGTGGGCCGTGTCACCTTGCAGGGTGACCGCCCGCAGGGCGTGCAGTTCCGGGTGTCCGGCCAGGGTGTGCTCGTCGAGGGTGTAGCCGCAGGCCGTGACGAGGTGATCGCGCACCACGGCGAAATCCGGCACGGGGCGGCGCTCCCAGCCTTGCGCGAGGCGGAAGGTCTCGGCGGCCTGCTCGATGTTTTCAAAATAATTTTTGCTCTGCTCGACGTGCGAGCGCATGGCGGCGAGCAGCAGGTGTTCGATCTTCACGTCGAAGCGGCGGGCGATTTTGACGAAGGTGTCGAAGAGCGCGCTGATCTTCTGCGGCTCGTCGGACATCATCTCGAGCAGGCCGGTCGGCGTGAGGCCGAAGACTTCCAGCGGGATCTCCTGCAGGATGCCGGACTTGAGCACGCCGGAGAGCGGATGGAGTTTGTCCCCGAGGTGGAGCGAGACGAGATCGTCGAAGCTGACGCCGAGGGCTTTGGCGAGGGCGAGGATTTTTTCGGGTTTCGGGTATTTTTTCCCCTTTTCGATCTCACTGAGATAGGAGATGGCCATGCCGGCGCGATCGGCGAGTTCCGCCAGCGAAAGGTCCTGTTGCTTGCGGAGCTGATTGAGTTTCAGACCCAGGATAAAACGCAGGTTCTGTTCGCTCGGCGGCGCCAGGGGGCCGGCCGGCGGGGACTTCGGCGAGGAGGGGGCAGAGAGCATGGTGGCGCGGGTCAGGCCGAGGGGTGAGGAAAGTGTGGCGCGGGCATCCGGTCCGGCCGGTCAGGGGTCAATGAAGAGATCCGGGAACAACCGGTCGGCGTGGGCTGCGTCGTTGGCGTAGCGGCGGAAATCCGTCCAGCCGCGCGTGCGGAGAAAATCCTCGTCGAGCAGGGTCTGGCCCGTAAGGGATTGGTCGGGACTGGCAAGGATTTCGAGCGCGGCATCGGCCATGATTTCGGGCGTGCGGCAGCGCGGCAGCAGCTGGGCGCCGACGGCAAACTCGATGGCGGCGGTGGCGATGGTGGTGCGCGGCCAGAGGGTGGTGACGGAAATCTTATCCGGGGCAAATTCGCCGGCCATGCCGAGTGACAGCAGGGTCATGCCGAATTTGGAGAGGGTGTAGGGCGCGTAGGGAGACAGCCATTTCGCGCGGATATTGAGCGGGGGAGACAGGCTGATGATGTGGCCGCCGCCCGCGCACCGGAGCAGGGGTAGCGCCGCCTTGGCGCAGATGAACACCGCCCGGGAATTCACCTGCTGCATGAGGTCGAAACGCTTGACCGGCGTGTTGGCCACGTTGGTGAGCTGGATCGCCCCGGCGTTGTTGATCAGGGCGTCGAGCCGGCCAAATTCCTTATCGACGGCGGCCATCATCTCGGCGACCTGGAGCTCCTCGCGCACATCGACCTGCAGGGGCAGCGCCCGCACGCCGAGAGCCCGCACTTCTTCGGCCACCGTATGGATGGTGCCGGGCAGCTTGGCGTGCGGTTCAGCGGTTTTGGCCGCAATCACGATGTTGGCGCCCTCGCGGGCGGCGGCCAGCGCGATGGCCCGGCCGATGCCGCGGCTGGCGCCGGTGACGAGGATGGTGCGGTCGAGCAGGCGTTTCATGGGAAAACGATGGAATGCATCGGCCGTTCACGCGCTGACCGGCGGCAAAAATGCAAGGTGAGGGTGAAGAGGGCGGATACGGTGCCGGCTTTGTCGGCGAGCGAGATGGCGAAATCGCGGTCGACCTTTTCCTCGTGCTGCAGCGCGGCGCGGACGGCCTCGATGTCCGACCGCTCCAGGCGGGCCAGAGCGTAAAGATCGCCGGAGCCGGGCCGCCGGAACTCGATTTTCGCCGACTTCATCCAGACATGATAGTCCGGCCCGAGATGAGCCGCCATCATGACCGCGTGCAGCGGGTCCACCGCCCCATACATCGAGCCGCCATAAATCGTCCCATGGATGTTGCGCGTCGCCCGGCCCAAGGGCAGCCGCACCCGGGTTTCGAGCAGGTCCTCCGAAATATAAATGATGCGGGCTCCGGTGTTCCGGAAGGCCGGGAACCAGTTGAAGCGCCAGCGCAGCAGTTTGATTTTCCACGACTCAGCCATGGGGCGATTGATTGCCATCGAATGGGCGGCTAGCAAAATGGCGAGGAGAATATTCGCCGTTGGCGAATATTCGCTTGTAATAACTAATCTTGTCCGCCTGATTAGTTTGCAGTCTTGGCTAACGCCAAGTTTTTCACGCACCCCTGCAGCCAATTGCTTTGTGATCTGATGCCATGTCGCACGCCAAACTGACAAAAAAGTGGCACAGCTTGGACCGGGACACATGCCTTGAACTCCAAGGACACAAACTGCACGAATATCTACGCGACTGCGTGCTACCCTTCTCGCCGCACTACCGGAAACTCTTCGCCGCACACGGTCTCACGGCTGATGACATCCGCACGGTCGGTGATCTGCGCAAAATACCCTTCACCAGCAAAGTGGATCTGCTGCCGACGCCCGAGGCTCCGCGCAAGTCGCTCGAATTTGTGCTGCAACCCGATCCGGCCAAGCTCGCCCGCCGCCCCTTGGTCATCCTGCGCGCCCTGCTCCATGGCCGGGAACGGGTGCGCGACGAACTCGACCGCGAATGGCGGCCGACCTTCATGACGGCGACCACCGGTCGCTCCACGGAGTCGGTGGCTTTTCTCTATTCGCAGCACGACATCCGCAACCTCGGCCTCGGCTCGGGACGCATTGCCGAGATGGATGTGCAATCCCGCGAAACCCGGATGCTGAACATGTTTCCCTTCGCGCCGCACCTCGCCTTCTGGTATATGTATTATGCCGGCATCGACCGGAACATCTTCTGCCTCTCCACCGGCGGCGGCAAGGTGATGGGCACCGAGGGCAACCTCCGGGCCATTCAAAAGATCAAGCCGCAGGTCATCACCGGCATGCCGACTTTCCTCTATCATGTGCTCACCCAGGCCGTGCAGGAAGGGCTGCGGATTGAAGGAGCGAAGGTCCTGCTGCTTGGCGGCGAGAAAGTCCCCGAGGGCATGCGCCGCAAGCTGGCCGAGCTTTGCACCCAGCTGGGATCGCCCGATGTGACCGTGATCGCCACCTACGGGTTTACCGAAGCCAAGCTCGCGTGGGCGGAGTGTCCCTATCCGCCGGGCCAGACGCCGCCGGGTTACCATCTCTATCCCGACCTCGGCATCTTCGAGGTGATCGAGCCCGAGACCGGTCACGTGCAGCCCGATGGCTCCGGCGGCGAGATCGTCTGGACGCCGTTGGCGCAACGCGGGACCGTCGTGCTCCGCTACCGCACCGGCGACCACATTGAGCACGGGCTCACCTACGAGCCGTGCCCCTGCTGCGGCCGCCGCATGCCGCGCCTCATGGGCCGCATCTCCCGCGTGTCCGATTTCCGCGCGATGCGTTTCCAAAAGATCAAGGGCACGATTCTCGACTTTAACGAGCTGGAACACGCCCTCGACGACGTCCCGGGCGTCGGCTCGTGGCAGCTCGAGCTGCGCAAGGCGCAGGATGATCCGCTCGAGTTGGATGAGATCCATCTGCATGTCACCAAAACCGGCGACCAGAGCAATGAGGCGCTCACCACGCAACTGAGCAACATGCTCCACTCCCGGTTTGAAATGCGGCCCAACAAGATCAATTTTCACACCCAGGAGCAGATGTGCACACTCCAGAAAGTGGGCGTCGCCCTCAAGGAGCAACGGGTGGTGGACAACCGGCCTAAATCCACGCCGTTGGCCGACCCCAATCTCAGTAGCCCCGCCCGCCCGCCCGTGGCGGTCCCCTCATGAAAGAACCGCTCTACATCGTCGATGGCGTGCGGACGCCATTCACCAAAATGGGCACGACCCTCGCCGCGTGCGATGCCGTCGAGCTGGGCCGCACCGCGGCCGCCGCCGTGCTCGCCCGCACGGCCTTCGATCCGGCGCTGATTGACGAGGTGGTCTTCGGTTGCGTCGGCAATCCGGTCGATGCGGCCAACGTCGCCCGGGTCATCGCGCTCCGCGCCGGCGTGCCCGAGTCGGTGCCGGCCATCACCGTGTCGCGCAACTGCGCGTCGGGTTTCGAGGCGATCACGCAGGCCTCCGACAAGGCGGCCAACGGCCGGGGCGACATCTTCCTGGTGGGTGGCGCCGAGAGCATGAGCAACTACCCGCTCATTTATAACGCCAGCGCCGTGAAGAAATACGCCGCGCTCGGCAAGGCGAAGACCGCCGGCCAGAAAACCGCGGCGCTGTTCGCGTTCCGCCCGTCCGATTTTGCCCCCCGCATCGCACTGATGCTCGGCCTCACCGACCCGGTCTGCGGGCTCGGCATGGGCCAGACCGCCGAATTACTGGCGCGCGACTGGCAGCTGACCCGCGACATGCAGGACGAGTTTGCCGTGCGCTCCCACCAGCGGGCCGAGGCGGCGCGGGCGAAGTTCAAGGTGGAGATAACGCCCGTCTATCCGCGCGGCGGCCGCGAAGCGGTGGCCGTCGAGGTCGACAACGGCGTGCGCGACGGCCAGACGATGGAGGCGCTCGGCAAATTGAAAGCGGTATTCGACAAGCGCGGGGGCACGGTCACCGCCGGCAACGCCTCGCAAATCACCGATGGCGCCGTGGCGCTCATCGTGATGACCGAAGCCGGGCTCAAGCGTTCGGGGCTGAAGCCCATCGGCAAGCTCGTCGGCTTCGCCTACGCCGGCTGCGAGCCGGCCCGCATGGGCCTCGGGCCCGTCTACGCGATGGCCAAGGCCGAGAAACTCACCGGCTTCAAGCTGGCGGACGCCGACCTCATCGAGATCAACGAGGCGTTTGCGGCGCAGGTGCTCGCCTGCCGGGCCGCCGCGGCGTCGCCGGAGTTTTGCCGCCAACACCTCGGCCGCGACACCGCGCTGGGCGAGGTTCCGCTGGAAAAACTCAACGTCAACGGCGGCGCCATCGCGCTCGGCCACCCGGTCGGCGCCTCGGGCGCGCGCCTCGTGCTCACCGTGCTGCGCGAGCTCCACCGGCGCGGCGGCAAGCGCGCCGTTGTCTCCCTCTGCATCGGCGGCGGCCAGGGCGGCGCACTCTGGCTCGAAACCGTCTGAACCTGCTTGCCATGAACACCACCCTTTCCTTGGGCGACGACGGCATCGCCCTGCTCACGCTCGACCGGCCCAACTCTTCCGCCAACCTGTTCGACATTGCGACCCTGGAGGAGCTTGATGCCCACTGCGGCACACTCGAAGCCCGGCGTGAGTTGAAGGGCGTCGTGATCGTCAGCGCGAAGCCCAAAATCTTCATCGCCGGGGCCGACCTGAATTCGTTCACGAAGGACTTTACCGCCGAAGGTCTGGGCCGGGTGGTCGATCTCGGCCACCGGATTTTCACCCGGCTCGAGCGGTTGCCGATGCCGTCGGTCGCGGCGATCAACGGCGTCTGCCTCGGCGGTGGCTGCGAACTCGCCCTCGCGTGTGACTGGCGCGTGGCCACGCCCGACAAGGCCACCAAGATCGGCCTGCCCGAGACGCAGCTCGGCATCCTGCCGGCGTGGGGCGGCTCGGTGCGGTTGCCGCGCCTGATCGGCTTGCCGGCGGCGCTCGGGATCATTCTCGCGGGTAAACAGCTCGCGGCGATTCCCGCGCAAAAGGCCGGGTTGTTCGACGAGCTCGCCCATCCCGAATATCTGCTCGCGGCCGCCAAGAAAATGCTCGCCAGGGGGAAGCGGCCTGCGGCCACGCCCCCGGGCTTCATCAATTCCGCGCTGGCCCGCCCGATCGTCGCGCTGAAGGCAAAAAGGGACGTGTTGGCCAAGACGCACGGCCATTATCCGGCGCCGCTGAAGGCGCTCGAGGTTTGCCTGGCCGCCTACGGCCGGCCCTTGGAACAGGGCTTGGCGCTGGAGCGCGCGGCCTTTCTGGAACTCTCTCAGACAGGGGCCTGCCGCAATCTGATGGGAATCTTCTTTCTGCAGGAACGCGCCAAGAAACTGAAGGCCCCGGGAGCCGACGGGACGGGCCGCAAGGTGGGCTCTCTGGCCGTGGTGGGCGCCGGGGTCATGGGCGCCGGCATCGCGCAATGGAGCGCGGCCCGCGGCTATCCGGTCATCCTGAAGGACATCGCCCCCGAAATGCTCGCCAAAGGCCTCAAGACGGCGGAGAAGATTTTCCGCGATGCGGCCAAGCGCCGCATCTTCACCGAAGCCGAGGCCACGGCCGGATTCGACCGCATCCGGCCGGTGGCGGAGGATGTGCCGCTGCACCGGGTCGACCTCGTGATCGAAGCCGCCGTCGAGAAGCTGGAGTTGAAACAAAAAATATTCCGGCAACTGGAGACCCGGACGGATGCACCCACGGTGCTGGCCACGAACACCTCGGCGCTGTCGATCGACGCCATCGCGTCCGGCCTGGCCGATCCCAGCCGCGTGGTGGGCATCCATTTCTTCAATCCCGTGCACCGCATGCAGCTCGTCGAGATCGTGCGCGGGCCCCGCACCTCGCCCGCCGCGCTCGACACGGCGCTGCAGTTTGTGAAGGCGATCGGCAAGCTGCCCGTGCTGGTGAAGGACAGCCCCGGCTTCCTCGTTAACCGCATCCTGCTGCCCTACATGGTCGAGTCGGTGCGCCTCTTCAACGAGGGTTGCGGCGTGGCGCAACTCGACCAGCTGATGCTCGATTTTGGCATGCCGATGGGACCGTTGCGGCTGAGCGACGAGGTCGGGCTCGACGTCGCGCAGCACGTGGCCACCGATTTGCAGAACCGCCTGCCGAAGCCGGTGCCGATCAACGACACCTTGGAGAAAATGATCGCCAAGGGCTGGCTCGGAAAAAAATCCGGCACCGGGTTCTACGTTTTCCCGAAAGAGAAGGGCGCCAAGGAACAACCGAATGGCGAAGCAGGCTTTCTTCAGACGACGGGCAAGGGACAAAGGCAGGACGCGGCGACGCTGCAGGACCGCCTGGTGCTGGTGATGGTCAACGAGGCCGCGCGGGTGCTCGAGGAAGGGGTGGTGGAAGCGCCGGAGGACGTGGACTTCGGCATGATCTTCGGCACCGGCTGGGCACCGTTCCGTGGCGGACCGCTGCGCTACGCCGACACGCTCGGCGCGGCCGAGATTGTGAAGCGCCTGGAGAAGCTGGCCACCGGGGTCGCGCCGTATTTCGCACCCTGCGAACGGCTCGTCGAGATGGGGCGGTCGAACCGGCCGTTTTATTCACCGTAGGTCTATTACCTCGGAGTTTTGCTCCGGCTTAGATTGAAAATGTGGGAGCGTGCTCTTGTCGGCCATAGGCTCTGCGACGGCTGATGCACGCGAGGTTGGTCGAATGAATCGCGAGTAAACTCGCTCCCACAGTCAATGCACGGGAAGGTGGAACCCGGCCTCCGGACGGGTTTGCTCGGAGCCCGCAGGAGAATACGCGTCCGGAGGCCGCGTTCCACCCAAGCCAACGGCCTGAGCCTGGATGAACAGGGGTGGCGCGCAGCGACGGGGTGTATCGATCGGATCGAATCCACTTACTGGAGTAGTGCTAGGGCCCGTTGCGGCAATATTCGGCGATCACCGGCAGGTCGGCCGGCGCGAGATCGTAGCGGACCAGATCGGTCGGCTTGACCCAGGCCAGCGCGAGGTGTTCGTGAGGATGAGGCGGCGATGAACCCTGGGCGAGCACGCAGACGAAGGGAATCATTTCGATGACCACGCGGGTGTAGTCGTGGGTGAACCGAGGCAGCGCGCGCGTGATGACGATGTCGCAGCCGAGTTCCTCGCGGATTTCGCGGATGATGGCGGCGGCAGGTTCCTCACCCGGCTCGACCTTGCCGCCAGGGAATTCCCATTTCAGCGGCAGGTGTTTGTGCGCGGGACGCTGGGCCAGGAGCAGCAGTCCCCCGCGCTCGATTACGGCGCAGACAACGGGGATGGGCTGTGCTCTCGGCATGGGCGCACCATGAAAATGACGCGACCCGGTTCGCGCAACCCTGCATTGGCGGCATGTCAAGCCGGCAAACATCACTAATTAGTTAGGATTTTCTCCTTCGGGAAAAATATCTGCGCCTCAACGGTTCGGGCCGAGGAAGATAACCCATGAAAAAATCAACTGCAATATTGTCCGTCGCCTGTGGACTTTTGTTCATCGCCGAGCTCCCGGCGCAGACCGCGCCCGATGCGGCGGTGGCCGCCTCCGTCCAGGCCATGAACGATGGCCTGAAGTTCCGCGCCGATCTGGTCGCGGCCATTGTCGGAGGCACAGATAAATCCGCCCCGGCGCTGGCCCGGCTGAAGCAACAAGACTCGCCCTCGGGGCTGAAAATCGATGCCGACGCGGACTTTGCCTACGCCGCGATCGATATCGGCCAGCGGCTCATCGCCGCCGGCAAAGCGGATGAGGCTGAGAAATTCTTCAAGGAAGCGGAGAAATCCCTGGATGGCGTGGTAAAGAAAACGCCGGATGCGTCGGCACCGGACAAGGCGTTTTATCTGCGCAAGCTGGCCCACATCCGCGGACGCTATCTCAATAAGGTTGCCGAGGCAAAGACGGACCTCGAACAAGCCATCGCCTTGCAGCCCGAGGACAAGGGATTGCAACGGGTGAAGGAGGATCTCGCGAAAGAAAATGCGGAGCACTTCAAGGACAAACCCAAAGGCTGAGGACCCCACCATGCGCCACCTCATTCTCGCCCTGCTGGTCTGCACCTTCGGCCTTCGCCTCGGCGCGGCCGAACAACTTATTACGGTCACGCCGCAAACCCTGGCCGGCTGGACGGTCGTTGGCGCCGAGCCCGGTGTCCTTGCTGCGGGCCCGCAACTTATCTTGCCGGCCGGCGCCCAGCTCAACCGGGAATTCCCCGCTTCGGCCGTCATTTTGCATCTGGTATCCCGGCCGATTTTATCCGCAGCGACAGCCGAGTGGCCGATCCTCGAAGTCGGCCCGGTGGCGCTGGCGCTGATCGGCCCGGGTGCACCGGGCCGGCTCGTGCTGGTGGTCAACGAGGACAGCGTGATCGACCTGCCCTGGCCGGTTGTCATGGACCAGAAGAACCCGGCGGTCGATCTCATCCTCGCCTATGATCCGGTGACCGGAGCGGGCCTGATCGGCCTGAAGGACCAGCTCAAGTCGTTCGCCGGCACGCCCTCGGCCAAGCCTGTAGAGGTGGTGCTGTCCGCTGGGGCCCATGCGCCTTGGCCGCAGGATTTGCTGTCCGTGCTCCTGCTGACCGATGACCCCCCGGACGCGAGGTCCGGCGGCAAAGGCGGCAAATCGGATCCGAGCACCGCGACCGCCAAACTCAAGTCCGCACTGGGCAGCCTGCTCGATCCCACCGGTGCCGCCAAGTCGACTCCCGGTGTCTCATCCGGCGCTGCGGCCGGCGCCGCGCTCGATCCCGAGCCCGTGTCCACTTTGGAAATTTTCACTCCGCCCTCGGTCCGCCGCGGCCGCTCCGAGGAAGTCCGCGCGATCGTCGCCCGGACCAAGGCCAAATAACCGGAGGCACCCACCATGAAAAAAATGTTTGCCTCAATTTTGCGTCGCAAGAATTACGGACATCCGGGCCGGCACCAGCCGGCAACGGTGCTCATCTCCGTAATTTTTTGCCTTTTCTGCACCAGCCTCTTCGCCGTCACGCCCGTGCCCTACACCGAGGGTGTCAGTTTCTCCTTCAGGATTTCCGGCGTGGGCAACGGCATTATGACGGTTTACGGGGAGGGCACTGCGGCCCTCGGCCACACCACCTACAACGCCACGACCGAGTCGGGCACCGGTCTCGCCTGGTTCCGCCCCGGCAAAAAATACACCGTCAACTTCCAGGCCAGCGGCCCCTATGAATTTTGGCTGGGTTACATCGCCCCGGCCGGCTACGAACTGCTCGTCAATGGCGTGTCCAGCGATCTCACCTATCAATCCGGCGTCGGCGGCTGGTATAGCTACGACTACACCGTCGAGCTCCGGCCGGTGGGTCGCCCCGGCTCGACGGCCGCCGGGATTTTCAGTGGCATCCAACTGGGCAAATCCGTGACGTGGGACGTGGGGCTCGGCGGCCTGCGCACCGGGCGCGGGGCCGGCCTGATCTCCTTCAAGGAATACGACCTGACGACCAATCCCGCCAACCGGCAGCGGCTGTTCTACGCGGCTCCCTCCAACTACGTCCAGATCACCAGTGTCTACGATGGCGCTTCGGCCCAGACGCTCCGGCAGGTTAAGGCTCCGCAGGTGCTGGTGGATATTGTTGATCTCACCGGCGACCCCAACGCCGGCTATACGCTCAAGTTCTACGATCCGGCGCAAGGCACCTGGAATGGCACGCTCTACACCCTGAGCGGTTCGCCTTGGCGGACGATCAAGGTGGAGACGCCCGGCGCCGGTCAGCTCAAGCTCACCGAGACTGAGGGCGCGGTGGTGCGGGTTTCCTTTCTCACGCTGACCAGCGGCAGCGTGGCCTCGGGCGCCTACGTCTGGACCCTGCAGGAGGGCGACGGCACGACTTGGCTCCGCACCACGACTGACACCAGCACGGCGAGCGGCGGGGCTGCGGCCACGGGCGGGACCGTCACCACCGGCGGCGGCTATACCATCCACACTTTCACCGGTGCGGGCACCTTGTCCGTCACGAGTGCCCTCACGGGCGCCCAAGCGGTGATTGTCGCCGGCGCCGGCGGCGGCGGACACCAGCATGCCGGCGGCGGTGGCGCCGGCGGCCTGCTGTCCCTGTCGGGACTTTCGGTCGGAACCGGCTCCTATGGCATCACGGTCGGCGACGGGGGCGCCGGTTGCACCTGGTATCCCTATACCGGCAACAATGGCGGCAACTCCTCGGCGCTGGGTTACAGCGCCATCGGCGGGGGCGCCGGCACGGGCATGGACCAATACGGCAACGACGGCGGTTCCGGCGGCGGTGACGGTTATCCTTCCGGCGGCGTGCGCGGTGGCAACGGCACCTCGGGCCAGGGCAACACCGGCAGCCGGGGCTCCAGCACCAGCATATTCAACGGCGGGGGCGGGGGTGGCGCGGGTGGCCCCGGCGTCGGCGCCAGCGGCGGCCCGGCCCTGTCCACTTGGGCCGGCACTTTTGCCGGCGGCGGTGGCGGCGGCTATGCGGGCGGTCCGGGCGGCGGAGCCGGCGCGGGCGCGGGCGGCTCCGCCGCGGCCTATGGGGGCGACGCGGCGGCCAACACCGGCTCAGGCGGCGGCGGTGGCAATTACGACGCCTTCGGCGGCAACGGCGGTTCCGGCATCGTGGTCATCCGCTATACCACCGCGCCGACCTACCGGGACGAGACCGTGGTCGTGCGCACGGGCGGCACCTCCGGCACCATTGTCGCCCAGACCAAATACCGCTACGAGAATGTCGGCGGCTGGGGCGAGGAGCTGACGAAGGTCATTGCCGACCCGGACACCGCCGCCCTCACCACCACCTATGACTATTACACGACCTCCAGTGCTTACGGCAATTACCGCAAAGTGAAGTCGATCACCTCGCCCACCGGCAACTGGATCGGCTACATATATTATGACCAGTGGGATTACCGTGGGCAGGTGCTCTATGAACTGTATCCGTATAAGGATTCCCCTTCGACGGTAACTTTCAATACGACGATTTGTCGAGTCCTCGCCTACGACTATGCAGTCGACTGGACTGGTCGGCGCCGGATTCCCTCGGTCCGCGTAGAATACAACAATGGCGTGATCACGGGACAAGTCTTCACTACACCAACCCTCAACCAGACGACCCTCGGCCAATACTACACCATTTACCAGACTGATGCCTACGCCAGTGCCTCGGCCTACCAGCGCAGTGTTTCCGAGATCATCGACGCACGGTATGGTAACAATCCCGATTACAACGGCTTGGTCTGGTCCGTGAAACGCCCCGACCTGTCGCAGGATTCCTACGCCCACTATCAGGGCTCCTACAATTACAGCACCAAGGTCTTCACCTTTGCCGGTGGCAGCGCCGCCGATTATCATTTCCGCAGCATCGTCTGGCACGGTTCGACCAGCGCCACCGGCGCGACCGGCTTCAACGGCTATGAGGGCATCCCCTTCACCCTCGTCTATCTCACTCCCGACAAATCCACGATGGAGGTCACGATCCGCAATACCGCCGGGCTCGTGGTTCGCACCGAGACGCAGGTCTATACCGGCGGCTCCAGTTTTTCGCTGCTGACAGGCGAGGACTTCACCTACGATGCCGCTGGCCGGCTCACCACGCGGGTCGCCAGCAACGGTGCGACCGTCACCAACACCTTCACCCACGGCCGGCTCACCAGCACCCTCGACCCCACGGGCACCGAGACCCAATTCACCTACGACCTGCTCGGGCGGGTCGCCACCACGGTCAAGAAGGGTGCCGCCGCGGGCACCTATGCCGCGCAGGGCGACATCACCGCCATCAACACCTACGACGGCGCGGGGCATGTCACCCAGTCCGTCACCACCGGCGGTGCGCTGTCGCAGACCGCCACCGCCACCTACGATCTCGCGGGCCGGGTCACGCAGTCCGTCGCTCCCGGCGGCTACACCAGCGGCTTCGCCTACGCCTCCGGCGGCAAGATTGTCACCGCGACGCTTCCCGGTGGCGCGACGCGGATCGATGAGGTCTACCTCGACGGCCAGACCAAGAGCCAGACCGGCACGGCCGTCGTGGCTTCTTACACCGGCTTCACCGTCAACAGCACCCCGGGCACCGTCACCCGCCAAGTCAACTTCGGCACGTCCACCTCGACCGCCCTCGTCAAGGCCACCACCGACTGGCTCGGCCGCCTACTCACCGAGGAAAAGCCCTCGCCCACCGGTTCGGGCACGGTCACCCTCACCCTCACTTACAACTCGCTGGGCCAGTTGGCCAAGCGCACCCAGCCGGGTCTCGCCGACACGCTCTACACCTACGACACCCTCGGGCAATTGATCCGCGAAGGCCTCGATGTCGGTGCCAACGCCGTGCTCGACCTCGCCAGCAGCGACCGCATCACCGACCGCGCGTGGACCTTCTTCACCTCGGGCAGCAACTGGTGGCGGCGCGACACCACCAGCACCTACGCCACCGCCAACAGCGGCACCGCCACACAGGTGGCCAAGGTCGAGACCCAGCTCAGCGGCTTTGCCTCCAACCGCTTCGCCCTCACCAACACCACCGACATCTTCGGCAATGTCACCTCGCAGTTCACCGACGTGGACCGCTCGGGTAAGAAGGTCACCACCTCCACCGATGCGCCCGACTCCACCACCGATGCCGTGCAGATCGCCTACAACGGCCTGCTCATGTCGGCGAAGGACACGGCTAATCTCACCACCACTTTTGGCTACGATGCCCTCGGCCGGCCCGTGACCTCGGTCGATCCCCGCACGGGCACGACGACCACGGCCTACGTCTCCGGCACGAGCCAGGTCTCCACCGTCACCGATCCGGCCAGCATCGTGCAGGCGACCTACACCTACGACTCCGCCGGGCGGGTCAGCAGCGTGAAGGACGCCCTCAACAAATACGCCTACACCAGTTACACCACCCGCAGCGAGGTCTACCGCCAATGGGGCGACACCACCAACCCCGTGGAATACGCCTACGACACCTACGGCCGCCGCACCACGATGAGCACCTACCGCAGCGGCACCGGCTGGACCGCCTCCACCTGGCCCGCCAGCCCCGGCACCGCCGACACCACCACCTGGGCCTATCAGGCCGCCACCGGCCTGCTCTCCTCCAAGACCGACGCCGCCGGCAAGGCCGTCGCCTACACCTACACCCAGGCCGGCCAGCTCGCCACGCGCCAGTGGGCCCGCATCGTCTCCGGCTCCACCAAGGTCACGACGACGTATGCGTATTCCACGACGACCCGCGAGCTGACCGGCGTCACCTACAATGATGGCGTCAGCTTTAACGTCACCTACGCCTACAATCGTCTCGGGCAATTCAGCACCGTCACCGATCGCGCCGGGCCGCATGACTTCGTCTACAACCTGGCCGGCACCCTCGAGCTGCAGAGTGAAACATTCAGCAACGGCGTCTTCGGCACCGGCCGGCGCTTCACCCACACCTACGCCACCTCGGGCGTCCTCGGCCGGCCGGCCGGCTTCGGCCTCGGCACATCGGCTAACCCCACCGCCGACCAGTCCGTGGTCTACGGCTACGCCGCCGACGGTCGTCTGAATTCCGTCGCCGCCGGCGGCCAGACCTTCGCCTATGGCTACACGGCCAATTCGCATCTTGTCGGCACCGTTACCAACTCCGCCCTCAACTCCACCGACACCCGCACCTACGACGCCACGCACAACTGGATCGACCAGCGGAAAACCACCTGGGGCGCCACGCCGGTCATCAAGACCCAGTTTGACTTCACGCAGGACAACCTCGGCCGCGTCACGCAGACTGCCAAGACCGGCGAAGTGTTCAACCGCTACGGCAACGGCACCGAGGGCCTGACCACCTACTACACTTACGACGACCGCTCGCAGGTGACGAGCGAGGTCACCAAGGTGGGCACCAGCTCCACCGTGCTCACCGGTCGCAATGACTCGGCCTTTGCCTACGACCCGATCGGCAACCGCACCACCGTCACCCACAACGGCAACTCGGCCACCTACACCGCCAACAGCCTCAACCAATATACGCAGCGCACCGTGCCGGGCTATTTCGACGTGGCCGGCGCGGACACCGCCACCACCGTCACCGTGGCCAAGTCCGGCGGGCCCACCGACACCGCCACCCGTCATGGCAACTACTTCTTCGACGCCTACGGCCTGACCAACACCTCCGCGCCAATCTTCAGCACCCTCACCATCACCGGCAGCGGCACCGCCACGCTCCCCGCCTATGTCGAGAAAACCCCGCAGGCCCTCACCTACGACGACGACGGCAACCTCACCTCCGACGGCCGCTGGAACTTCACCTACGACGGCGAGAACCGGCCCATCACCGCCGAGACCACCGCTGCCGCCGTCACAGCCGGCGTCACACGCCAGAAGCTCACCTTGGGTTACGACCATCTCGGCCGCCGCATCGTCAAGGGCCGCGAGAGCGGCTGGAACGGCTCGGCCTACACCGTGTATGATTTCTGGAACCGCTACCTCTATCACGGCTGGAACGTCGTTGCCCAGGTCGACGGCAACAGCGGCGCCCTGCCCATCACCGCCAATTACTTCTGGGGACTCGATCTGTCGGGCTCGCTCGGCGGCGCCGGTGGAGTGGGCGGGCTGCTCATGGTGCAGGAAGGTGGGAATAGTTACTTGCCCGCCTATGATGCGCTGGGCAATGTCCATGCCATGATCAAGGCCAGCAGCGGCTCCATCGACGCGGCGTATGAATACGACGCCTTCGGCAACACCCTGCGCGAGAGCGGCACCTATGCGGCCAGCAATCCTTTCCGGTTTGCCACGAAGTATGCCGACGTGGAGACGGGCCTCATCCAATACAATACGCGTTACTACTCGCCCAGCCTGGGCCGTTTCATCAACCGCGACAGCATCGGCGAGCAAGGCGGGTTGAATCTCTACGCCTACTGCGGGAACAACGCCGTGAACAAGTGGGATTATCTGGGGATGTGGAGATCGTTCGGTGGCCGCGCCCCCCATCAAAGCTCCAACGATCGGATTCTTAGTAATTATTTTCCAGCCGCGGGTGTGAGGCTCGTAAATAACCGCACTCAATTTTACGATTCTTCTCAGTTTCAGACGCTGGATACCTCCTTCCGTCATGGGATGCTATCCCCGGGACAGTCGCAAGCGGACGGGCGAGAAATGGTTGATTCGTTCGTGCGAGAGCAAATGGCTCAGGCTCGACTATTGCGGATGCTAGGCCTGCAAGATGAATCACTGGATGCTTTCACCGCTGCACTTCATACATTGCAGGACTTAACTTCGCCGTCGCATACCAGCCTAGACGGACAGCTTTTAACTTGGCGTGGAACAGCGGGTCCTGTGAACAAGCTTTTGGGTGTGCAGCACGTCGCGGGCGAATTCTATGACCCTGGCGCAGGAAGTGAACTGGATCGGGCGACTCGTTTTGCCGCAGACTGGTTGACAGCCGGTCAGGTGCCTCTGGGCAATGTTGTGGACGCTTTAATGGTGACGCTTGGTAGGAGCACGGCGAACGAAGCATTACAACCGTTAGGGGAAACCATCACGTTGGATAAGTTTGTTGTAACGGGAGTGAGAGGCGCTGGACCATCGTCGAATAGTGGATTTGGGCAGTCCGGTGTGGTAGTTTTAGATAAAATTGTGGTTAATGACACTCGACCCAGTGATACAGCGACTCCGTGGTTTCAAGGAGACGGCGCGGCTGCCAGTAGAGTAGCAGATATGTTGCTGAGAGTTGGTCCTCTCTCAGACGACGCCCGCACAAGTAATTCGGGATGGAAAAGAGCCATGGCCCAAGGGCAAATTGATCGTGCGACAGCTGTATGGGGGGCGGGCAGTGGCATGGAGGGGCTAGCCAGACTTAGTGCAGCACGAATAAATGCGGATCTCGACGCCATGGCCATGTCGCAGTCGGTGAAGGCAGGGAAAAGATTATGATCCCGCTGGTTGGCACTAAATAGTTAGGATAATCAACACCGATACATTGTGGCTCTAGTGAATATACCGACTCTCCATCCCCCATCATCCCTTCCATCCAAGCCGAAGCAAGCTTCGGGGTATCGGACCCATTGCGAATGAAAATATCACTTTTGCGCGCCCTAGGGATAATGGTCATCCTATTTCCACATATCTCACGAGCAGTAATCATTTCGGGAAATGATCGGTTTTATGAGGAAAGTCAGATTCAACGACCGAAGGATAAGCTTAGCGGCACCTATTTGTCTGAAGACGGTTCTGGCTTCACGATCACAGACGCAGATAAACTCGGTGCCCAAGATGTGACTCCAACTGTTTCCGGCGATTCATGGATAAACTCGGTCAAATTTAGGTGTGTGGTTTTTTCATACGATGGAAAATTGTGGGCTGATTTATTTATGGAAGGCGGTGAAATTAAGCCCGGAACCGATCTATCTGTTGAAGAAATTGAGTTAGCTACATCTGGCGTGCATTACTTAGCTCTCCTCGCTCTTGATAAAAATCAAATTGGTGTTTCTTCGGCAGCCGATACTTTAAAAGCGAAACTTCCGAAGGAAGGCATTAGGTTGGAAAAGGGGGTTGTAATCGTGAACGTCAAAACACTGAAGCCTGCTGGGGCGATGAAAGAGCTCTTTTGTTTTTTTCCTGAACCGGCGATGCTGTTCAAAAAAGTGAACCCCACAAGCCAAGGGGATGTCCCAGCGGTCGTTAAGGGTTCGATCCGGCGAGATAGGTGACACTTAATCCGGGGAGATAGGTTACACATAGGGCGATGCCCTGGACTACCGTAACCTGTATGGAAGGGCAGCGCTGAACACGTCAGGTCTTGACTCTTGAGCAGCGCTGAACACGTCAAGCAGGGTAAGCGTCGCTTCGGGTGCCTCGTAGTTACGAGAGCTACGATGTGATAGGGGAGCCGAAAATAGGGTCAGGCTTTGTAGTTTGTAGTTGACGGCGAGGCGGGAGCGGCTGAACTGCCGGACATGGCGCGACCGTTGCGAATGGAGTCCGAGGAGGGGGTGTATCACGTGCTGAACCGGGGCAATTACCG
>JANNDM010000064.1:0-7899 GCA_031387725.1 Verrucomicrobiota bacterium
CGAGCGGCACACGGCGCTGCTGCCGCTCACCCGCCAAGCCCTGCACTGCGCCGCCATCGACCTGAGGGCGACGGGAATGGATTACCTCCTGCGGGCGCCGTGGCCGCAGGATTTGGCCCGCTTCGCCGAACGCCGGATGCAACTGCCCGCCGCCGAGGCCCAGCGGCTGATTGACGGGTTTGTGACCCGGGGTTTGCCCGCCACCGCCGGCTAGAAATTTCCTCCCGCTCTGAGCGGTCGCAATCGGGGGTGGATGAGATTGGGCGCAGTTGAATTGCGTTTGGTCGATTAGCTGTTGCGAGGAATCCAGACGGCAGCTAGTCGCTAACCACGGCTACCGCATTTGCCCGGTAACTGGCGACCATGGCCAAGAAATCCACATTTACCGCCATAGCCATCCTTCTGCTGGCAACTCTCGCCGGGGTTTTCGTGGAGACACAGCGCGTGGGAATGGGGCTGACGCCGTCACCCGCGCGGTCTGACCCGGCGGAACCCAGGTCTTTGGCTCCGCCTCGCTCCGGTCACACGGTCAGACTGGCCGCAGCGCAGTGGGCTGGGGTCACGGGTTTCGAGAAAGAGGCGAGGCGCTCCGCCGCAGATGTTTTTCCGGGGGCCGACCCTCGGGTGGAAAGCTGGCGTTACCGCCATCCCACGACTCTCCTCGTGGCACCCTATGGGGGACAGCCTGTAACCTTTCAGCAGGTAAAAGTGAAAGAAGACGGCCGCCACCTTACTTGGATCGGACGCAATCAGGCGCTGCCGGGCGCGAGCTATGTCGGTATCGCGACCCCCGATGGCTACGACGCCATCCTGCTGGCACCCGGGGGGAGCCAAATCAATCTGCATGTCCGCGCCGGCCAGGTGCTCGTGGAAGAAGTCGTGGCCAGCGGGCGTGATTGCGAGTTAGGCCCGGAAAGTGGGCCGGCGGTCGAGACGCCGGGCGCGACCGCCATTTATTATTCCAACGGGGCCGATGCCCCGGCCGACCCGAGGAAGTTCTCGGCTGTTGCTGCCCCGCTCAATGTTGACGTGCTTTTTCTCTACAACAGCCGGGCGCTGGCCTTGGCGGCTGAACGCTCGACTGATCCGGTCGGCTACCTTGATGGTTATTCGCGCGCCGCGTTGGAAACGGCCAACCTCGTGCTGCAGAACAGCCGGGTGGATACGTTTGCCTGGCGTTATGTGGGCCTGGTGCCTGTTCCGGAGTATCCCGAGAAGGTCACGGTGTCGGAGGATCTCCTGATGATCGCGCCCGATGGGCCGTTCGCCGATCTCGTTCGCGAGGCCCGGACGCGCTACGGGGCCGATCAGGTCTTGCTGTGGACGGGAGCGGGGGTGCGTAAGGGTTCGGCTTTTGGCGGGGAGACACGGAACCAACCGGTGGAACGCGGCGGCACGGTGGCGGCGCTGCGTCTGACCGCGGGCACCCTGATTCTGGCCCATGAACTCGCGCACAATTTCGGCTGCCACCATGACCGCGGGCATGCCGGTTCGGGCGACGGCAGCGTGGCGCAACCCGAGGGTGACGGCTTCTGGTGCTATGGGCTCCTGTGGAATGACCCCGGGGCCGCCACTACCTCGGGCACCGTGATGTCTTACGCGGATTTCCTCGTGCCCTATTACAGCAATCCGAACATCACGCTAAACGTGACTTCCACCTTGGAGAACCGGCCCGGCCCGCTCCTGTCGCTGGGCACCCAGACCATCGGATTTCCGGAATCAGACCCGCGCGCAGCCAACAATGTGCGCATCCTCAACGACCACGCGGCTTACATCGCCAGTGAAAGTGTGGAGGCCGAGGCACCGCCGGTCATCCTTCAGCAACCGCAGGACATCGTGGCCATTCCCGGCCAGTCGGTTACCTTTACCGTTTCCGCGGTCGGCGGCGGGCTCAATTACCAATGGACCTTCAATGGAACCATTCTGGCCGGGGCGACTTCGACAAGCTATTCCCTCGGGCTTACACAGGCCGACATTGGCGGCTACAGCGTCACGGTCACCAACAGTCGTGGCGCGATCACGAGCCGGGTGGCGGCAGTCTCCTTGACCGTCGTGACACCGGCGCCGGTGCCGGCACAGGCACCGCCCGCCGTGCCCGCGGCCAGCAGCAATGGCGGCGGTGGCGGCGGTGCGCCCAGTGTATGGTTTTATGCCAGTTTGCTCGTGCTGTATGGCTTGCGACGTTGGCGGACAGGGTGACGAACTGTTGCTGGCAGCTTCTGCCGAGGAGTCTTTGACAGAGTGGACTGAATTCGCAGGATGACGGATTCATATCCCGATTCCGCTCGGGTCATTTCGTTAATTCTGTCCTCCTCGATTCATGCCACCGGTCCGTGTCCGTTTCGCCCCCAGTCCCACGGGGTTTTTCCACATCGGCAGCGCCCGCACGGCGCTGTTCAACTGGCTTTATGCCCGGCACACCGGTGGCACGTTCATCCTGCGGATCGAGGACACCGACCAGGCGCGCAACAGCGAGCAGTTCCTGCAGCTCATCTACGACAGCCTGACCTGGCTCGGACTTGATTGGGACGAGGGCCCGAACCCTAACGGCCTGGGAGAGCGCGGCAATTTCGGCCCCTACCGGCAAAGCCAGCGCGCGGCGATTTACCAGAAATATAAGCAGCAGCTGCTCGACTCCGGCCGCGCTTACGAGAAGGACGGCGCCGTGTGGTTCAAGCTGCTCGGCGAGCGCTACAAGGTTTTTGACGACCACCGGAAGAAGGAGGTCGAGAAGGTCAAGACGGCGCCGGTGGTCATCCACGACCGGATCCGCGGCCGGGTCGAGCGGCAGGAGGACGAGGACTTCGTGATTTTCCGCTCTGACGGGAATCCGGTGTTCCATTTCGTGAACGTGGTGGACGACATCGAGATGAAGGTCTCGCACATCATCCGCGGCGAGGATCACCTGTCCAACACGAGCAAGCATGTGCGACTCTACGAGGGCATCGGGGTCACTCCGCCCGTATTCGCCCACATCCCGCTGATCTTGAAGGCACCCGAGATGGGGCAGGGCAAGATGAGCAAACGTGACAAGGGCGCTCTCATCGAGGAATACCAGCAGCGCCATTTCCTGCCCGGGGCGTTGGTCAATTACCTCTCATTGCTCGGCTGGAATCCTGATGACGACCGCGAGAAGCTGCCCCTCGCCGAGATCGTGAAGCTCTTCGACCTGCCGGCCGTCAATCAGTCCAACGCCAAGTTCGACGGCAGGAAACTGGCGAACATGAACATGACCTATCTTTTGGAGCAGCCCGCCGACAGGTTTCTCGCACTGGCGAGGGCTTATTTTTCCGGACGGCCCAACGGGCCGGCGGTCATGGCCAATGCGGCTTATTTCCGTGAGATCATGCTGCTGGTCCAGCCCAAGATCAAGTCGGTGGACGACCTCGGCGCCTACACGGTCTATTTCTTCACCGAGGATTTTCCGCTCGATGCCAAGGCGAAGGAGAAAGTCATGGCCAAGGGCGACCCGAAGGCCCGGCTGGCCGAACTCATCGAGGCGATTTCCGCGATGGATTTCTCGAGCGATGCGGCGATTGAGGCCGGCATCAAGTCACTCGCCGAGGGCCGAGGGCTCGGCTTTGGCGACTATCAGGCGGTCGCGCGACTCGCCGTCACCGGCACGAACACCGGCCCGAACATCACCGGCATCTTCCGCGTGCTGGGCAAGGAGCGGGTGGCACAGCGACTGCAGAAATTTCAAGCCGAGACGTAGGCTGCCGGCCGGGACGAAGTCGTGCTCCGCTCCCCGGCGGTAGATTCCTAATCGAGGATGTCTTTTATTTTGGGCGGTTCCAAGCCTTTCGGGGTGAAGGTGTCGGGCGGCAGTTCGGTCAGGATTTCCCAGTCGAGCAGATAAAGCGTGGTGGTGCCGCCCTCGGGTCGGTGGTCGATCATCCGTATCTGGCGGGGCATGGTGGATTCGCCGATCGACTGATAGAGAAGGCGTGTCTCGGTCTTTACTATTGATTCCTGCTGGTCGTAATACTCGAACTTGGTGGAGAGCAGAGGGTGTTTGTCGTCGGACAAATCCTTGGTGATGGTCAGTTCAATGCGGGCGTAGGGCGTTGGCTGGCCCGGTTTTGGTGTCAGGTTTAGAACACAACTGGCCTCGGTTTCCTCCTTTATCTGGGTTGAATACAGGGTGGAAAAAGGGAGGCCACCCAAGTCCACTGCCGCGAACTTCAGGCCGGGAAATGGCTGCGAGTCCGGCTTGGCTGGAATTCGCCTTACTTTACCGAATGCTGGAAGATATACATAAGACTGTTCCGGTGACTGTATCAGCAATTTTGTCCCACTCATGTCACGGGACGCGACAAACTCGTAGAGGCGCTGATTTCCATGAATCAGCACTTTCAGGCGCTCGACAGAATCAATTCTCCACTCTTCCGGCGCTGCCTCCAGCCCCTTCGTCACGGCCACATAATCCAGGCTCAGGATGGCAGTGGGACTGAGCATCGTATCCATCGAACGGAGAAGATCGTCTCCATTCGGCGGAGCACAGGCGGCATTTAACCCGAAGCAGATCAGGAAAGCCACGCTCCGCCATCCGCATGGGACAGGGCGTGAGCAAGGATGCAGGGCAGCAGTTGGGCACATGGCGCAGCGACGTTGGCGGGGCCTCGGTCCTGAGAATTGCCGGTCCATCAGAGGCTGGCAATCTCTTAGACAAGTCGAATCACCTCACCCCAATATCCCTGCGGGAATTGTTGGCATAATAATGCTCGGCCCTCTAGAAAGCCATGATGCAGAGGATGAGCCCGATGGATCGCCGTTGGTTGCCAGGGTGCGTGTTGCGTGGAATGTTGGTGCTTTTGCTGATCTCTTCATTGAGGGGTCGCATCTACGCTAATGAAACCGAGACATTGCGGATAGCGACTCTCGCCCCGAAGAGCAGCGAATGTGGCCGGGTGTTCGTTAATTGGGCACAGGCGGTTTCTACCAAAACCGGGGGCCGAATTACACTTGAAATCAACTACAACGGCCGCCTCGGCGACGAGTCCGCCATGGTAAGCAAGATGCAAAACGACCAGCTCGACGGCGGTTTGTTTGGCGAGGTCGGGTTAGGGAAGATCTGCCAACCCGCGCTTGTTTTTCAATTGCCCGGGCTGTTCACAAAGTGGGCCGAACTTGATGTCGTGCGCGCTGAATTGAATGCAAAGCTGGAACAAGGCGCGGAGGCTTCTGGTTTTAGAATCATCGGTTGGACTGATTTCGGAGTGAGGCGAACGATGTCAAAGGGATTTACCGTCAGAAAGCCGGCGGATATCAGAGGCAGAAAACCTCATTTGGGCAGGGGCGATATTATCCAGTCTATGCTCTACGAGGCCATTGAGGGTGTCTCGCCTGTGCCGCTAAATATTCCGGAGGTGTTGCCCAGCCTCAAGGTTGGGGATATCGACATTGTCACAACCTCGGCTCTGCAGGCTGAGCAATTCCAGTGGTCTGCTCATCTGGACAGCATCTGTTCGCAGGAAAATGCCTACCTTGTTGGGGCGGTTGCTTTTTCCTTAAAACGTCTGCGCGCCTTGCCGGAAGACTTAAGAAATGTGCTGATTGATACGGGGATAACAGCAACTGCTGCAATGACGCAACGCCTCCGACAGGAGGATGCCGCCGCCTACCTGCGACTCAAAAACAAGATGACCGTGATTGATTATTCCGGGAAAGAACAAGCGGAATGGAACGACGTTTATTCCAAAATGCGCCGCCGCATGGCCCCGGCTGTTTTTCCTTTCGAGCTTATGCAAAAACTAGAAACTGCCCCGAGTAAGCAGTAGAGTCTAATCAAGACCTGCATTCGCTGAATCTAGATGGCGTGTTGATGCACATCTGGCAATGTCATGCTGATCGGACCCCAGATCACATCGCGCTACTGGCCACGGGGTGCCGTCTCAGCCGGTCGCGGCCGGGGCAAAGTGGGCCGACAGATCGATCGAGCCGTCGCGGAGCACCGAGGCGAGCATTTCTTTGCTGGAAAGGATGACGGTATTCGCACCGAGGTGGCCGACCAGCTCATGCTGCGGGTTGTTGAGTTCGACAAAGATCCCGGCCTGCGGTGCCAGGTGACGGATGCGCGAAACCGTGTGCAGTGTTTTCAGATCAGGCTCAGCAAACCGGGCATTGGCAAAAACAAATATGTAGGCCGCGGCGGCAATGTTGGCTTGTTGGAGCGCAACCGGACTGAGCGGCACGCCGCGCACGAAGTGGAACTGCGGGTAGGGCTGCACCTGGACCAGGTCGGAGAGGATGACGACTTCGCGACGTAGGAGTTCAGGGTAACGGCCGAGGCCCTGGATCAACTCGTCGGCAAAGGCGGTATATTCGCAGATGACCACATGGTTCGTCGCCTTGACCACCGCCGTGCCGAGGTGTTTTTGATTGGTCAGGCCGTGGAGCGAGTCGGCGGTGATGGCGATGAAGTTGGTGTAGCCGTAGATGCCGATGATGATGGTGACGACCCCGATGAGCCGGCCCATGCCCGTGGCCGGAGCGACATCGCCATAGCCCACGGTCGTGGAGCTCACAAACCACCACCACAGCGCGTCGCCATAGGTCTGCACGCGGGGATTGATGCCGTGCTCGTAGCTCCAGAAAAGCCACGTGCAACAGGCCATGCTTACAAACAGGAGCACGCCGATTATCCGTAGTTGTCTTAGCATGGACCCAAGCTGCTAGGCCTAATGGTGCATCCCCGCAAGCTGACTTATTTGGCCCACGTGTCCCGCAGGGTGATGGTGCGGTTGAAGACGGGCCTGCCCGGCACCGTATCCTTGGCGTCGAGGCCGAAGTAGCCCAGACGCTCGAATTGGAAGCGGTCCCCGGGCTTCGCGGTGGCGAGCGAGGCTTCGAGTTTGGCGGTGACGACTTCGAGCGACTTCGGATTCACGACCATCAGAAAATCTTTCTCGGCGGCGGGCTCGGGAACGGTGAAAAGACGGTCATAGAGGCGCACCTCGGCGTTGACGCAATGCGTGGCGCTGACCCAATGGATGGTGCCCTTGACTTTTTTATCCACGTTGGGGCCGCCGGCGCGGGTCGTGAGATCGGCCGTGCAGCGAATCTCAGAGATGGTGCCGCCGGGGTCCTTCACGAGTTCGTCGCATTTGATAATGCAGGCGTATTTCAACCGCACCTCGCCGCCGGGCTTCAGGCGGAAGTATTTCGGCGGCGGCACCTCGGCAAAGTCGTCGGTTTCAATGAACACTTCGCGTGTCAGCGAGGTGGAGCGGGTGGTGGGGTTCTCGTCCTGCGGGTTGTTGGTGGCCGGGCACTCGATGGTTTCGCCGGCGGGAATGTTGGTGAGAACAAGCTTGAGGGGTCGAAGCACGGCCAGCCGGCGCTGGGCGGTGGCGTTGAGCTCATGCCGCACGGCATTCTCGAACACGGCCACCTCGGTGAGTGAATCGAACTTGGTCACGCCGACACTGGTGACAAAAGTGCGGAGCGCGCTGGCCGGGATGCCGCGGCGACGCAGGCCGGAGAGGGTGGGCATCCGTGGATCGTCCCAGCCTGCGACGACCTTTTCAGTCACGAGGGTGAGCAGTTTGCGCTTGGAAACGAGGGTGTAGCCGAGGTTGAGCTTGGCGAATTCGTATTGGTGCGGCAGGGCGCGCGGCAGGCCGAGACTTTCCAAGATCCAGTCGTAGAGCGGGCGGTGGTCGACAAACTCCAGCGTGCAGATGGAGTGGGTGATGCCCTCCAGATAGTCGCTCAGGCAATGCGCGTAGTCGTAGAGCGGGTAGAGACACCACTTGTCGCCGGCATGGTGGTGGGCGACATGCCGGATGCGGTAGAGCAGGGGATCGCGCAACCACATGTTGGGCGAGGCCATGTCGATCTTGCTGCGCAGGGAGCGGGCGCCGTCGGGGAACTCACCGGCCTTCATGCGCGTGAACA
>JANNDM010000073.1:0-105448 GCA_031387725.1 Verrucomicrobiota bacterium
CACCGTCCGGATCGGCAGATCGATGTGGTAATTTTCCTCGGCGACCTTGGGCAACCGCTCGGCGTAGGCGGCGAGTTCCGCGGAGAACGCGGGCAGCTCCACTTCGCGCAAGTGGCGGCCCTGCAGCGCCACCCCGAGTTCCCGCCAGCGACCCTCACGCCAGACCACGCGCGAGAAAGGCTGGGCATCGAACAGCTCGTTGGAGAAAAGCACGCTCTGCGGTGGGAAGATGAACGGCTGGCCATAGGAGATGGTCTGGTAGTGGGCGAAAGGGTGGGGCACATCCCGCAAGATGCCTGCGCCGGGTTCGGCGGCGACTTCGACAAAAGTGTAGTCCTGCGGCTGGGCCGGCTTGAGCAGTTTGACCGCCGCAGCGACGACCAGTTCACCGAACACCGGGCTGAACGTCGTGGCCGTGAAGAAATCCGCCCTGGCATCCCGTCCGACGCGCTTGAAGTCCCGCGTGTAATACCCCGCCGTCGGATGATACATCGCCAGCTCCATGTAGCGCGCAAACGGCACGCCGGTGGCGGCGTTGGGCTCGGTGGCGAAGATTTCAAAAAAGTCGGACGAGGAAGCCATTTTTAAAGATGTGCAGGAGGATCGTCCCGCCCCTGGTTTGTCAGAGACAAGGCAACGCCCATATCACTATTTGCCAACTCAACCATTTGTGGCCACCTAAAGTCATGCTTAAACGCTTTCTGCTCATCACGGCCACCGTCGCCCTCGGCTTCGGGCTCGCGCAGTTCACCGCGCGCAGCGGCGCGCCGGGTTGGTGGCCGGACCGCGAGCGCGACCGCAATGTGAAATATTTTCGCGAGGTCCTGCAGCTGGTGAAGGAAAACTACGTGGGAGATGCCCCGGCGGGCTACGACGATCTCACTCGCGCCGCGCTCGATGGCCTGCTCGGCCAGCTCGATCCGCATTCGCAGTTCCTGCGCGCCGCTGATTATCAGCAGACGGAGGAGGACATGACCAACGCCTTTGGCGGCGTCGGCATCCAGGTGGAGCTGCGCGACAACCAGATCGTGATCATCACGCCCATTGCCGGCACTCCGGCCGAGCGGGCCGGCCTGCGCCGGGGAGACCGGCTGGTGAAGATCGACGGCCACCCCATTGAGAATCCTACCATTAATAATACGGTGAAGCTCGTGCGCGGCGAACCGGACACGATGGTGACGGTCACGGTCTTCCGGCCGAGTGCCAAGCAGACCCTCGATTTCTCCTTAAAGCGCGCCCGCATCCGCCTGGAGAGTGTGCGCAACGCCCGCTTGCGGCCCGGTGGTTTTGGGTATCTGCAGGTCACCCAGTTCAGTGACCGCACCGGCCAGGAATTCCGATTGGCCTTGTCCGGTTTGGAAAAACAGGTTCTGCGCGGGCTCGTCATCGATTTGCGCAACAACCCCGGCGGACTGCTCGACGCGGCGATCGAAGTGTGCAACGAGTTCTTCGAACAGGGTGAGCTCATCGCTTACACGCAGGGCCGCACTCCGGAGTCGCGGGAGAATTTCAAGGCGGACGGCAGCCATGTGAAGCGCGCCTACCCGATCGCGATCCTGGTCAATGGAGGGACGGCCAGCGCGGCGGAAATAGTCTCGGGCGCCATGAAGGACACCAAGCGTGCGGTGATCGTCGGCGAAAAGACCTTCGGCAAGGGTTCCGTCCAGAGCATCATTGAGCTGCAGAACGGTGAAGGCCTGCGCCTCACCACCGCCCGTTACTACACCCCCAGTGGTCTCACGATCCATGAGAAAGGCATCCAGCCCCACGTGGAGGTCGAGATATCCGCCGATGACGAGGCCAAGCTCCGCTTGCAGCAGTCGCGCGCCGATCTCACCGCCCCGGCGGAGTTCAGCGATCGGTTTGGTTTCAAGCAGATCGAGGACGCCCAGCTGGATGCGGCCGAGGAAGTCCTGACCGGCGTGATCGCGGCGAGAGCAGTTACTAAATGAGTCATTCGCTGTTCATTCTTCTGTGGGAGCGAGCTTGCTCGCGACATCTGCGTCCAGTGTCGCGAGCAAGCGCGCTCCCACAAAGAGCAGGTGAGCCATGATCCTCGCCTTGGAAAGTTCCTGCGATGAAACGGCCGTGGCGGTCTTCGACCCCGTGCGCGGCCTCACCGGTGAATGGGTGCACAGTCAGATCGCGCTGCACGAGGCCTACGGCGGCGTCGTGCCCGACCTCGCCAGCCGCGAGCACCTGTCGCATTTCGGACCGCTGCTGGCTCGCGCCCTGGCCACCGTGCGGCCGGAGCGGGTGACCCGTATCGCCGTGACCAACGGCCCGGGCCTGGCCGCGTGCCTCGCCATGGGTCTGTCCACGGCGAAGAGCCTGGGTCTGGCGTGGGGAGTGCCGGTGGTCGGGGTGAATCACCTCCGGGCCCATGCCTTTTCGCCGTTCCTCCCCTTGCAGGCGGCGAATCCCGCGGCCTTTGACCAGGAATTCGGCAAACGGCTGCCCCATCTCGGGCTGCTCGTATCGGGGGGCAACACGGCGCTGTTCAGCATCGACGAGGCGCGAAGCATCCGGCTGCTGGCCTCGACCATGGACGACGCCGCGGGCGAGGCGCTCGACAAGGGGGCTAAGCTGCTCGGGCTCGGGTATCCCGGCGGGCCGCAGGTGGAGAAGCTGGCGGCGACGGGCAACGCGGCGGCCTTTGAGTTTCCCAAGGCTGTCGCCCAGCGCTCGTCGCTTGAGTTTAGTTTCTCGGGCTTGAAAACCAGCCTGCGCTACCAGCTGGAGAAAATGCCGCCGGCCGAGATCGAGCGCCGCCGTGCCGATCTCTGCGCCAGCTACCAGGCGGCGGTATTCAACGCGCTCGTGCGCAAGTCGGCGCTGGCGCTGGAAAGAAGTGTTTACCGGAGCTTTGGGCTGTCGGGCGGGGTCGCCAACAACCAGACCCTGCAGGCCGAACTTGAAAAAGTGGCCAACGCCCAAAACCTGCCATTCCTCCGCGCGCAGCCCCAGCACACCGGCGACAACGCCGGCATGATCGCCTTCGCCGCTTGGGCCGAACGCGAGGCCGGCGGCGTCAACGAGACGGGGCTAGCACTGGAGATCGCGCCGAGCCTGCCGCTGGCGCTGGGCGTAATTCCTCAACCGCCTCAGGGCCAGAGCCAGTAGAAGACGAGGCCGGAGCCGACGGCGTAGAGCGCGGCGTCGAGGAGAAACTTCCCGCTCGTCGACCACGGGCGTCCCATCCAGATCGACTCGGAGACCGTCCCGAAGCCGTGGGCGATGAACGTGACCGCGCCGACCAGTTTGGCCGCCGCGCGGGCATAGTTGGGATCCAATCCGAAGAGCCGCGCCGCCAGATACGCCGCGATCACCGCAATCGCCAGGCTCCAAAGAAACCACTGCCCGAGATATTTGCCCATGTTGTGCTGGCCGTTCGGCAGTATCGTGACGTGCCCCACCGGGCCTTCCTGGAATTTCTTCAACATGGCCTCGTTGCCCATGTCCTTCATGTCGGCGCAATGCGGCAGGACATACCGGCCGGGTGCCGGATTGCCGGCGCGGATGGCCTCGCGCACGGCGTCTTCGTTGGCCAGGGCGCTGTAATCGCCCGCGTGCCACTTGGTGACCATGTGGATGAGGGAACTGATCACGAACACGACCACTGCGCTGAGCAGGATCGGCAGCCAGAGGGAGAGGAGGGCATTCATGGGGGTATTGATTGGAGTGTGCGGCTGGATGGTCTCACAAACGCGGGGCCGACGAAAGCTGGAAATGTCGGCTCGGCGCCTGCGGGCGCGGCGAGGATATCGACCGGAACGCCGCTCCGCGCCATAATGCCCTGCGTTTATTTCCTCCCCAGCTTCGCCCGCAGGTAGGGGGCCGTCGGGCTGCGCTTCACTTTCAGCAGACCGGCCAGCGGACCCTGATACAGGATCTCGCCGCCCTTGGGTCCGCCGTTGGGCCCGAGCTCGACGAGGTAGTCGGCTTCGGCGAGCAGGTCGAGGTGGTGCTCGATGACGACCACAGTGTGCCCTTGGTCCACGAGGTTGTGCAGAACGCGGATGAGCTTCTCGCAGTCGCTGAGGTGCAAGCCGATGGTCGGTTCCTCCAGCAGATAGAGGTTGCGCACGGCAATGTTGTAAGAGCGCTCCTTGTAGGTCTGCAGCCCTTTCGCCAATTCGGTCACGAGCTTGAGGCGCTGCGCCTCGCCGCCGGAGAGCGACGGGCTGCTCTGGCCGAGCGTCAGGTAGCCGAGCCCGCAATCGATCATCAATTGACAGACCTGGGAGAGTTGGGAGTGGAAATCAAAAAAGAGCGCAGCCTCGTCGAAGGACAACTTCAGCACCTGGCCGATGGTCTTGCCCTTCCACGCGATATCGGCCAATTCTGATCCGTAGCGCGAACCGCCGCAGGCGTCGCAGGGCAGGTAGGAGTCGGGCATGAACGCCATCTCGAGTTTGATGCGCCCGGCGCCGGAACAGGTCTCGCAGCGGCCGCCCGCGACATTGAAGGAGAAACGTCCTGCGCCGTAGCCGCGCATCTTCGCCTCGGGCAGTGAGGCGAAGAACTGGCGGATGAGGTCGAAGATGCCAAGGTAAGTGGCGGGCGTGGAGCGGGGGGTCTTGCCGATGGGTGACTGGTCCACCTCGATGACGGACTTGAAGCCGCCGGCGCCGCTCAGCTCGGCAAAGGGATGCCGGCCGGCCTCCAGCTCAATGTTCGTATTACGAACAAAGTCCTTTCCGCTCAGCTTTGATTTCCTGCGCCTGATCGCGCAGGTGACGGCGGGATGCAGGATGTCGCGGAACAACGTCGATTTGCCGGCGCCGCTGGGCCCGCAGGCCATGATGAGCCGGCCGAGGGGCAGGCGCAGCGACTGGTTGATAATATTCCGGTAATTGATGCCGGTCAGTTCCAGCCACTCCCTGCCTCTTGATCCTTGGGACTTGGCACTTGGAATATCCCGATACGCCCCGCGTATCGGGTGCGGGATGCCCTTGGCCAGGAAGAGGCCGGTCAGAGAGGAGGCGTTCTGCTTGATGCCGGCGGGACTTTCATTGGCCAGCACGGTGCCGCCGTGGATGCCGGCGCCGGGGCCGAGGTCGATGATCCGGTCGGCGCGGGCCATGACGACGTCGTCGTGCTCGACGACGAGCACCGTGTTGCCCTTGTCGCGGAGCGAGAGGAGCGTCTCGATCAGACGGTCGTTGTCGCGGGCGTGCAGGCCGATGGACGGTTCGTCGAGCACGTAGAGGACACCGGAGAGGTTCGAACCGAGTTGGGCGGCCAGCCGGATGCGCTGGGCCTCGCCGCCCGACAGGGTCTCGGTGGGGCGGTCGAGCTGCAGATAGTCCAGACCGACCTGGCCGAGAAATCGCAGCCGCTCCTCAATTTGCGGTATGATGTCCTGCGTGATGAGCTTGCCGCGGGCCTCCAATTGGAGGTTGCGCAGCGTTGTCAGCAGGTCGTCGGGTGTGAGCCGGGTCAGTTCGGGCAGGGAAATGGAGTTCGACCGGTTGGGCGAATCCTCCGGATGAGCCGCGGCTCGTCGGAGACGACTCGCCCTACCCAAAGGCAGGCGCACCGCACGGGCAATGCGGCTGAGTCGCTCTCCGCGGCAGGTGGGGCATAGCTTGCCGTGGGATGAGACGTCGTCGGGATCGAACGCACGCAGGGCGTCGGCCACTTCGTCGGAACGTTCTTCGTTTTCGTCGGGCGTCAGCATCCAATCGTAGATGCGGCCGTGGCCGCGGCAGGTCGGGCACCAGCCCTTCGGCGAGTTGAAGGAGAAATGTTTCGGGTCGAGTTCCGGAAAGGATTCACCGCTGAGAATGTCGGTCCGCGACGTGGAGAACCAGCTCAGGATTTCTCCGGCGGGAGTCAAAAGGAAGCAGGAGCCTTTTCCGATTTTCAGCGCTTTGTCCAAAACAGAGGACAGATGACGGAGGACAGACGACGGCTTGTTCGCGCCGGACTTTCTGTTCTCTGACTTCTGTCCTCCGCCCTCTGATTTGAGGTCGGCGACGACGACCTCGACGTCGTGCTCCTTGTAGCGGTCGAGTTTTTGGAACGTGTCGACCCGCAACACGCGGCGGTCGGCGCGCATCAGCGCGTAGCCCTGCTTCCCGATCCACTTGGCGATGGGCTCGTGGTGGCCCTTGCGGCCGCGGACGAGCGGGGCGCAAAGGTAGAGGTGCCGGGCTTTTTTGGCCTGGGGGGTGGCGAGGATCTTGTCGAGCAGCTGGCGGAGCTGGCCCGCCGAGAGCGGCGTGACGGCCCGGCCGGTTTCGGGATGGTGCTGGATACCGAGGCGGGCGTAAAGGAGGCGGAGATATTGAGCGACCTCGGTGATGGTGGCGACCGTGGACTTGCGCGAGCCGCGGGTGACGCGTTGCTCGATGGCGACCGTCGGCGGAATTCCAGTTAGCCGGTCGATGTCGGGCCGCGGCAACTGCTCGACGAACTGCCGGGCGTAGGGCGACATGGACTCCATGAAGCGCCGCTGGCCCTCGGCAAAAATGATGTCGAAGGCGAGGGAGGACTTGCCCGAGCCGGAAACGCCGGTAATGACCGAGAGTTGCCGGTGCGGAATGGAGACGGAGATGTTCTTGAGGTTGTTCTCCCGGGCGCCGAGCACGGTCAGTTCGCCTGCGCCCAAGGCCAGCCCGGTTTGGTAAGGTGCCGGATCCTCCGCTGCCATGAGTTCAGGCAGTTTGTAACCTATTAGGTTACAAGTTTGCAGGGCGGCCTGCAGGAAAGGCGAGGTGGCCATATCCAAGCGGGCGAGAGATTCGGGCGGGCCCGCGGCGACAATCCGGCCGCCCTCCACGCCGGCTTCGGGGCCGACTTCGAGGATCCAGTCGGCGGACTTCAGCACGTCGAGATTGTGCTCGATGACGACGAGGCTGTGCCCCCGGTCCACGATGCGCTGGAGCACGGCGAGCAGGCGTTTCACATCGTGGCGATGCAGCCCGGTCGTGGGCTCGTCGAGGAGGAGCAGGGCGCCTGCGGGGATTTTCGATTTTGGATTTTCGATTTGAGGTTGTAGATCCTCGCCAGCGTAATCTGACAGATACCTGACCAGTTTAAGTCTCTGCGATTCGCCACCGGAGAGCGTGTTGAGGGGCTGGCCAAGCGGCAGGTAACCAAGGCCGACCTCGTCGAGCGCGGCGAGCCGGCGGTGGATCTCGGGCTGCGCGGCGAACAGAGCCAGCGAATCACCGACCGTGGTGGCGAGCAGATCGGCGATCGAATGTCCGTTCCAAGTGATGGCGCGCACCTCGGGTTTGAAGCGTTTGCCCTCACAGAGGGGGCAGGGCACGAAAACGTCGGAGAGAAACTGCATCTCCACCCGTTCGCAGCCGAGGCCCGCGCAGTTGTCGCAGCGGCCATCACCGCTGTTGAAGGAGAAACTCGAGGCGCTGAAGCCGGCCGCCTGCGCGGCGGGCACGGCGGCATAGAGTTCGCGGATGAGCTCCCACGCCTCGCAGTAGAGCGCGGGGTTGGAGCGCGGCGTGCGGCTGAGGGGCGATTGGTCGACCAGCACGACCTCGGAGAAAGCCAGGTCGGACTGCACGGCCTCGATCTCAGCCGGGTCCTCGGTCATCAGGCTGCGCTGGGTGAGCAGGCCCTGGCAGATGACATTGTCGAGCAGCGTGGATTTACCGGAGCCGGACACGCCGGACAGGCACACGAAGCGTTGGAGCGGCAGACGGAACGAGAGATGGCGGACATTGTGCTTGGAGGCGTTGGTGAACTTGAGCCAGCGGTTCGGAGCCGGGCGGCGCTGGGTCGGGGGGTCGATCCGCTGGCGGCCGGAAAAATAGGCGCCGGTGATGCTCCGGGGCGCAGCCAACATGCCACCGACCGATCCTTGGAAAACGATGTAGCCGCCCCGCGCGCCCGGCTCAGGGCCGACTTCGATGACATGGTCGGCGGCACGGATCATCGCCTCGTCGTGCTCGACGACGACCACCGTATTGCCCGCGTCGGTGAGGGAGCGGATGATGCCCAGCAGCCGGTTGATGTCGCGCGGGTGCAGGCCGACCGACGGTTCGTCGAGCACGAAGAGCGTGTCGACCAGCGAGGTGCCGAGGCAGGAGGTGAGGTTGACGCGCTGGACTTCCCCGCCCGAGAGCGTGCGGGAGGTGCGATCAAGGGTCAGATAGCCCAGGCCGACTTGCGCGAGGTAGCGCAAGCGCGTGACAATGGAGTCGCGGGCGATGGACGCGCTGTGCGCGGTGGCGGAGGAATTGTCGCGACCAAGGTCGCTCCGACAAGTCTGCACCATGGCCAGCAGTTCGCTGATCGGCAGCTGGTAAAGCCCGGGCAGGGTGTGCCCACGCCATTTCCAGCAAAGGGCGTCGGGTTGCAGGCGGGCGCCGTGGCAGTCGGGACAGGAGTTGTAGGTGCGGTAGCGCGAGAGGAAGACCCGCACATGCATCTTGTAGGTCGTCTTCTCCATCCAGCGGAAAAATCCCTTCAGCCCATACCAATACTTCGGCCATTTGCGGCCGGGTTCGAGACCGTAGCCCTGCTCGCCGTCGAGCACGAATGATTGTTGCTCCGCCGTCAGCGCGGCAAAGGGCACATGGGTGGGGATGCCACGTTTCCGGGTGAACTTGAGCAGATCCTTCTTGGATTCACCGTAGATCTCACCTTCCCACGGCTTGATGGCGCCGTCGTCAATCGACACGGAGTGGTCGGGGATGGCGAGGCGGTAGTCGATGTCGATGACCCGGCCGAAGCCCCGGCATTTCGGACAGGCGCCGAGCGGGGAATTGAAGGAGAACAGGCCGGGCGCGGCCGGGCGGAAGCGGCGGTTGGTCTTGGGTGAGTGCAGGCCGCGGGAGTAGTGGCCGGCCGGGGCGAACTTGTCGGCGGTGAACAGATGGATTTCACCTTTGCCGAAGTGGAGCGCGGACTCCGTGGCTTCGAGAAAGCGCGACTTGCTGTCGGCGGCGATCCGCAACCGGTCTTGGATGACGTAGAGATGGGAAGTAGCGAGTAGCGGATGGCGAGTAGCGGGTAGGGAAGAGAGCAGGTTGTCGATCTGGTGCAGGACCAACAATTCCTCTCTGGTGACTGGCGGTTGGCGGTTGGAGTTTGGCGCTTTCGCCGGCATGGACGGCGCCAGCACCCGCGTATAACCCTGTCCCTTAATGCTGGCGAGCACCTCGGACCAGAGCAGGTTGCCCGGCTTGGTGATGCGGAAACAGAGCAGCAGGGTGGCCGCGGGGTGCGCGGCGTGGGTCTTAGCCCAGATGGTCTGCGGGTTGTCATCCTCGATTTTTTCGCCCGTGGCGGGATCAAAGCACTCCGCCACATGGCTGAACCAGACTTTCGCGAAGTCGGTCAGCTCGGTCATGGTGCCGACCGTGGAGCGGGAGGTCCTGATCGTGTTGGACTGCTCGATGGCGATAGACGGACGGATGTTCTCGATGGAGTCGACCTGGGGTTTGTCGAGGAGCTCGAGGAACTGGCGGGTGTAAGCGCTGAAAGTCTCGACGTAACGCCGCTGGCCCTCGGCGTGGAGCGTATCGAACACCAACGAGGACTTGCCGGCGCCACTCAGACCCGTGACGACGATGAATTTGCCCAGCGGCAGATCGAGGTCGAAGCCCTTGAGGTTGTTCTGGCGGACACCGCGCAGGCGAATGGACTCGGGGGCGGGGGTGGTCGGCACGACAAGCACTGAATGAGGACGAATCAGCGGAACGCAAATCCCCGCGCGGAACAACGCCGGCCTGCTGACATAATGCTGTCAGGTGCGCCTCGCCGGAGGCTCACGACTTCGTCAATTCGCGGAAGAGGGTCAGGTGCGCCTGCATTTGGCGTTCCGGCAGGAACTTGGTCGCCGCATGCTCGCGACCCTGCTGGGCGAAACGCCGGCGATCCGCCGGCTGGCGGATGAGCCGGTCCAACGCGGCGACGAAACCGGCCCGGTCGTGATTGGCGATGAGGTAACCCGAGCGGTCCGGCACGAAGCATTCGCCCACGCCGACGATGTCGTAGGCCACGGCGGGGAGGCCATGGAGCTGGGCTTCAATCAGGAAATTGGAGAGCGACTCGCTTTGCGAGGCGAGCAAGGCAAGGTCGGAGGCGTGATACAGGGGCGTCGGGTCGGATTGGTAGCCGAGGAATTTGACCCGCGGGCCGAGGCCCAGATCGTGGGCGAGTCGCTGGCATTTCTGGCGCAGAGGACCGTCCCCCGCCAACCAGAGCTGCCAATCAAGATAGCCCGGCAGCTTGGCGCAAAGCTCGATGAGTTCGCGCTGGTTTTTCTCGACCCGGAACATGGCGACGTTGAGCAGCACCGCCGTCGTGGGGTTGGCGCCGTGGTAGCGGCGGAGCGCGAGGTTGCGCGGGGAGGTGTCGTCCGTGAAGCGCAGGATGGAGTTGTGGATGACCGTGATCTGGTGCGAGGGGATGTCATGGTCGTCGGTCAACACGCGCTTGGCCACATGACTGTTGGCGATGATGTGCCGGCACAGCCGGAGAGAACGCACGAACAGGTAGGGGAGGAGCTTGCCGGTGCGCATCGTGCAGATGACCGCAGCCTGCGGCACCCGCGCTTGGATGAAACCGGCGTAACAGTTCGCCATGCGCCCCATGCAGAGCACGAGATCGGGGGCGGCTTCCTCGGCCGTCTTGAGCAAGCCAGGGGCGAACCAGTCGAGACGAGTGTCGAAAGGTTGCAATGACCGGAAGGCGAAAGGCTGCTGTTCGCTGTCGAGTTCCAGCACGCCGCGCGGGCGAAAGGTGAGCAGCGTGACCGCGTGCCCGGCCTTGGCGAAGGCGGTGGCCATGAACACCGAATGGCGCTCGGTGCCGCCGCTGCGGAGATAATCCTGAACGATGAGAATTTTCATTGCTCCGCGAAAAGCCGCGGCAAAGGTTAAAACCATCATTCAATGAACAACGCATTCGTCAATCTGCTGGTGCGGTGGCTGGTGCTGGCCCTCGGGGTCGCGCTCAGCACCAAGATCGTGCCCGGCATCAGCTACGATTCCGGTCTGACCCTGCTCACCGTGGTCCTGCTGCTCAGTTTCCTGAATGTCGCGGTGAAACCGATCCTGCTGCTTTTCTCCCTGCCCTTCATCATCCTGAGCCTGGGCCTCGGCATCTGGCTGATCAACGCCCTGCTGTTCTATTTTGTCGGCCGGTTGGTGGACGGGTTTCACGTGGCGGGCTACGGATCGGCCCTGTGGGGCGCTCTGATTGTCAGTCTGACCAATCTCATCCTGAACCGGCTGCTGGCCCCGCCGCAGTCTCCGCCCAAGCCGGCGGCCAGGCGCGACGACGTGATCGATATCTGAGGGTGGAGGTGGAACGCGGCCTCCGGACGCGTTTACGGGCTAGCCCGTCCGGAGGCCGGGCTCCACCTTGGTTTTCAATTTGACGGCACTGGCCGGGGCCGTGACTTTGCCCGTTCACAATTTCCCTCCATGGCAGACGACATTTACGACTTGGTGATCATCGGTGGCGGCCCCGCCGGCTACGTGGGCGCAATCCGCGCCGGGCAGCTCGGCAAAAAGGTCGCCCTCATCGAACTGGAGCGCGCGGGCGGCACCTGCCTCAACTGGGGCTGCATCCCGACCAAGGCCCTGCTCAAGAGCGCCGAGCTCTACCGCACCATCCAGAAGGCCGACAGCTACGGCCTCAGCGTCACCGGCGCGTCGTTTGATTTCGCCAAGGTCATCGAGCGTTCGCGCGGCGTCGCGAGCCAGATGGCCAAGGGCGTCGAGTTCCTCTTCAAGAAAAACAAGGTCGACTACTTCGTCGGCAAGGGCTCCGTCACCATCCCCGGCATGGTTGAGATCACCGCGGGTGAGCATAAGGGGAAATTCTTCCGCACGAAAAACATCCTCCTTTGCACCGGACAGAAGCCCCGGCCATTGCCGGGCCTGCCGGTCGACGGCACCCGCGTGATGACCTCCCGGGAGGCCCTTGCCGCCAAGACCGCGCCGAAGACGCTGGCCATCATCGGGGCCGGCGCCATCGGGGTGGAGTTTGCGTATTTCTTCAACGCCTTCGGCACCCGGGTCACGCTCATCGAGATGCTGCCGAATATCCTCCCGATCGAGGACGAAGAAGTTTCCAAGGTGCTCGAGCGCAGTTTCACCAAGCAGGGCATCACCATCCACACCGGCACGAAGAGCGAGAACATCCGCGTCGGCGCCCAGAGCGTGAAGCTCGATCTCGTGAAGGACGGCGCCAAGACCGAGCTCGAGGTCGATACGGTGCTCGTCGCCATCGGCATCACCTCTGCGCTCGACGGCCTGACTTCGGCCAAGGTGAAGCTCGAACTCGACCGCGGCTTCGTGAAGGTCGACGGCAATTACCAGACCAGCACGCCCGGCGTCTACGCCGCCGGCGACATCCAGGGCCCGCCCTGGCTCGCGCACGTCGCGTCGTTCCGCGCCGTGCAAGCCGTCGAGGGCATGTTCGGCGTCACCCAGCCGAAGCAGGTCGGCATCTTCCCGGGCTGCACCTATTGCCAGCCGCAGGTCGCCAGCACGGGCCTGACGGAGAAGCAGGCCAAGGAAAAGAAACTCGACTACAAGGTCGGCAAGTTCCCGTTCACCGCGGTCGGCAAGGCCGTTGCGTCCGGCGACACCGAGGGTTTCGTCAAGGTCATCGCCGATGCGAAGACCGGCGAGATCTACGGCGTGCACATCATCGGCAACGAGGCCACGGAACTCATCGCCGAGTATGGCCTCGCGATGAACCTCGAGGCCACGGTCGACGAGATCCATCACACGATCCACGCCCACCCGACGCTGTCCGAGGCGCTCGGCGAGGCCGCCCTGGCCACGCTGGGCAAGGCGATCCATGCCTGAGCGGGATCAGATTAGCCGCGAAGGCACGAAGACCGGCGATTCGCCGGCCTTTTGATTTTCGGTCGCAAGGCTCAGCGTTCGAGCCGATCCTGTTTATCAGCGGACTTCGCGGCCTGGAGCACCTGGTCTCGTTCGGCCTCGGTGATGCCTTGGTCGACGAGTTGGGCGCTGGCCTTGCGGCCCTCGGGATCCTCACCCTCGGCGGGCGATGCCCGGCGCCTGGTGTCCGGTCGAGCCGGGCACGGGGTCCCAGCGTTTGCTTTCGGGGAGCGCATCGAGCATCGCATCCTGTCGCTCCAGGTCGGCTTCGCCGGTCAGCTCGAGCTTGTGGCCGAGGCCTCAGAACAGGCCGGAAGATCGATTCCTCCTATGGGGTGTTACCCGGCAGTGGATTTGGCTGGCCGGATCGGTTCGCGCGGCCGTAGCGGAGCCATTTCTCCAACTCCACCACGACAAAGGCAAAAGCCGCGACGCCCGCGATGCGCAGCCAGGCCCCGGCGTCAATCGGTGCGGAATGAAAGAGCCGGTTCATCACCGGGGTGTAGGTGAAGAGGATCTGCGCCCCCAGCATCGCCAGCGAGCCGAGGATGACCCAGCGGTTCGTGAAGAAACCGACCGACCAGACGGAGTGGTGGAGGGAACGGCAATTAAAGAGGTAAACCAGCTGGACCAGGACGAGGGTGTTGACGGCGACGGTCCGGGCCGCCGGCAGTCCCGCCGGCGCCCTGTGCAGCTCCCACAGGAACAGACCCAGGCCGCCCGCCACCATGATGAGCGAGACCAGGCCGGTGCGCATGATCAACGGCCGCGTCAGCAACGGCTGCTTGGGCTGGCGCGGCGGGCGGCTCATCACGTCGTGCTCCTTGGGCTCGAAGGCCAGCGCCAGGCCGAGCAGCGTGTCGGTGAGATTGATCCAGAGCAGCTGGAGCGGCAGCAGGGGCAGCGGCAGGCCGAGCACGATCGCGGTTAGCAGCATCAACGCCTCGCCGAGGTTGGTCGGAATGATCCAGGCGATGAACTTGGTGAGATTGTCGAACACACCCCGGCCCTCCTCCACAGCCGCCTCGATGGACGCGAAGTTGTCATCGGTGAGGATCATCGCCGCGGCGCCCTTGGCCACGTCGGTGCCGCTGATGCCCATGGCGACGCCGATGTCGGCCTGCTTCAGTGCGGGGGCGTCGTTCACGCCGTCGCCGGTCATCGCGACGACGTGGCCGCGCGACTGCAGCGCCCGCACGAGGCGGAGCTTCTGCTCGGGCGCAACGCGGGCAAACACGGCGGTGCCCTCGGCGACTTCGGGGAGCTGCTCGGTGGAGATTTTTTCCAGCTCGCCACCGGAGAGAGCAACGAGCTGCCCGTTTTCCTCGCGGCCCTTCAGACCGACCTGGCCGGCGATGGCGCGGGCGGTGGCCAGATGGTCGCCGGTGATCATCTTCACGGCGATGCCGGCGCGCTGGCATTGCTGCACAGAGATGATGGCGGCGGGGCGGGGCGGATCCATCATCGCCTGCAGGCCGAGAAAGGTGAAACCTTGGGTGATGTCGGCCGGTGCGAGCTTGGCGTGGTCTGCGGCCATGGGCCGGCGGGCGAGGGCGAGCACGCGCAGCCCGCGGGCGGCCATCGTCTCGGCGGCCCGGTGCACGGCGTCGCGGTCGAGGCCGATGGACGTGTAATTCTCGCCGAGCGCGTCGGTGCAGCGTTCGAGCAGGCGTTCGAGCGCCCCGACCTTGTAGATGATGCGGTAGTTGTCTGCCTGGTGCAGCGTGGCGCGAAACATCTGCTCGGAGTCGAACGGGATCATGTCCACACGCGGGGAGGCGCGCTGCGTGTCCGCGTGCGGCAGGCCGCCCTTTTCGCCGGCGACGAGCAGTGCGGCCTCGGTGGGGTCGCCCTGCACCTTGGACCGGCCGTCCTGCTGGGCGAGATGGGAGTCGTTGCAGAGGACGCCGGCGCGCAGGCACTCGGCGAGTGCGGCATGCTCCGACGCCTTCACGTCGTGGCCGTCGAGTTGCACGGTGCCCTTGGGTTCGTAGCCCCCGCCGGTGACGGTGTAGAGTTTTCCGCCGGCATAGATCTCCTGCACAGTCATCTGGTTCTCGGTGAGCGTGCCGGTCTTGTCCGAGCAAATCACAGTGGTGCTGCCGAGCGTCTCGACGGCGGTCAGCTTGCGGATGATGGCCTGCCGCTTCGCCATCCGGGACACGCCGATGGCGAGCACGATGGTGACGGCGGCGGGCAGGCCCTCGGGAATCGCGCCCACTGCCAGTGCCACGGCGGCCATGAACATTTCAGTGACCGGCTCGCCCCGCGCGACTCCGAGGCCAAACGTGGCCGCGGCCAGAGCGAGAATGACCCACAGCACCAGCTGGCTGAATTGGGCGATTTTCTTCGTCAGCGGGGTGGACAGCTCGACCGCACCGGCGATGAGCCGGGCAATGTGGCCGGTCTCGGTGTGGTCCCCGATGGCCCAGACGACGCCCTCGGCCTGGCCGCGGGTGACGAGCGTGCCGGTGTAGGCGAGGTTTTTCCTCTCGGCCAAGATGGTGTCCCGGACGAGCGGGTTGGGATGCTTGGCGACGGGCAGGGACTCGCCGGTGAGGGTGGATTCATCGAGCTGCAGCTGGCGGACGCTGGTGAGGCGCAGGTCGGCGGGCACGCGGTCGCCCGCCTGCAGGAGCACCACGTCGCCCGGCACCAGTTGCGTGGAGGGGATCCGTTGCGTCCGTCCGTCCCGTCGCACCGTGGTCTCGGTGGCCACCATCTGGGCGAGGGACGCGATGGCTTTCTCGGCCTTGGCCTCCTGGAGGAAGCCGACGACGGCATTGACCAGCACGACGCCCAGGATGACCGAGGCATCCACCCATTCGCCGAGGAAAGCCGTGACCCCGACCGCCACGAGCAGGATATACACGAGCGGCTGGTTGAACTGCTGGAGAAACTTGAGCCACGCCGGCGGGCCGGGCTGGGCGGTGACGCGATTCGGCCCGAACTTCGTCTGGCGGCGGCGGACTTCATCGTCCGTCAGACCTGCAGCCAGATCCACGCCGAGGAGTTGCACGACATGCTCGACGGGAAACTGATGCCACGCTTTCCCGTCAGCCGGGGCCGATGCCGCCGCGACGGGTTTGGAGCCGCCCGGCAGCAAGCCCCGTGCGCGTTTCAGCCAGCGTTTTGCCCAGAGAAATTCTGTAGCGAGAATCGCCAGGCCCAATGGTATGACCAGAAAGGCCGGGCCGGGCAGCACGGTCATGGCGATACCCACCAGCACCACAGTGCCGCCCACAATCGCGACCACGATCTGCCGGGCGCGGTGCAAGGCTGGCTGGAGGTAGAATTGCCGGCAGCGGCTGAAGAGATGATTCATGTCGATGGCGATGCTTTGCGGTCCGTCTCAGCGGTGCCGTTAAAGATCATGGATCACCCGCGGCGGGAGCGCGGCGCGCAGGGCGTTCAGCACGGCCAGCACATCGATGATTTCCTGGAGGATGGCGCCGCTCACCGGACTGAGATGACCCGTGGCGGCGAAGGCCATGCCGACGACGCTCAGCCCCATGCCGCCCACCGCGCTCTGCAGGGCGATGATCCGCATCCGCCGGCTGATATGCATGAATTCGTCCACCTTGGTGAGTGAGTTGTCCATGATCACGACACCCGCGGCTTCCGCCGTCACGTCGCTGTTCTGGCCGATGGCCATGCCGACGGTGGCGGCCATCATGGCCGGGGCGTCGTTGATGCCGTCGCCCACGTAGAGCGTTTTCGCCTTGGCGGTTTCCGCGCGGACAATGGCCAGCTTCTGCTCCGGGCTCTGCTCGGCGTGGACCTCGGTGATGCCGACCTGGTCGGCGAGGTAGCGCACCTCCGATTGACGGTCGCCGGACACGAGCATGACGCGGGCGAAATGATGCTTCGGCCCGAGATGGGTCACGAAAGAGCGGCTGTCCGTGCGGGGCGCGTCGCGGAAGTGCAGGGCCGCCGCGTAGCGTCCGTCGATCACGACCACGCATTCCAGCCCCCCGGCGATGGGCGGGAGCAAATCGCTCCCGGGGATTTTTCGCGCGAGGAGCTTGTTGCGACTCGTGACCTGCACCGCATGGCCGGAAACGGTGCCGCGCAAGCCCTGGCCCGGTGCCTCGCCCACCTCGGTGGCCTCGGGGAGGGCGAGGCCTTCGGCTTTCGCCGCCGCCAGGATGGCGCGGGCGAGGGGATGCTTCGAATAGCGTTCCAGGCTGGCCACGAGCGTGAGCACTTCCTTCGGGTCGGAGCCAGGAGCGACGAGCTGCCCGGTCAGCTTGGGTTCCCCGTAGGTCAGCGTCCCGGTCTTGTCGAAGATCGCGGTCCGGCACCCGGCGATCTGCTCCAGCACGACCGGGCTCTTGACGATGATGGCCCGGCGGGCGCACAGGGAAATCGAACCGATGATGGCGATCGGGATCGCCAGCAGCAGGGGACAGGGCGTGGCAATCACCAGCACGGCCAGGAAGCGCAACGATTCACCGCTGATCACCCAGGCGGCGATCGCGCCGGCCAGGGCCACCGGCGTATAAATCGCCCCCAGGCGGTCGCCGAGCCGCTGCAACTGCGGCCGCTGGCTCTCGGACTCCCGCATGACTTCCATGATCTTGGCGTAGCGCGAGTCGGCGGCCAGCTGGGTCGTGCGGATGGTCAGGGCCGTTTCCCCGTTGACCGCGCCCGAGATCACCGTCGAGCCCGAGGTCTTGGTGATCTGGAACGGCTCGCCGGTCAGGTAGGACTCATCCATCAGCCCGTGACCCTCAATGACCACGCCGTCGGCGGGACAGATCTCATGCGGATAGATCACGAGCGAATCGCCCACGGCGATCTCCGCCAGTGCGACCTCCACGATGGCGGCCGCCTGTTTCCGGTGGGCGATGGACGGCATCCGCTTGGCCAGCGCGGCCAGCACCGAGGAGGCGCTGCGCAGCGCGTAACTCTCCAGGGCTTCGCCGCCCGCCAGCATCAGCACGATGATGGCGCCGGCGACATATTCGCCCAGCAGGACCGACGTGATGATGGAGATGCCACCGAGCAGATCGGAGCCAAATTCCCGTTCGAGGAGCTTGCGCAGCAGATCGTAGAGCAGCGGCAATCCGCCCAGCCCGAGCAGCACCAGCAGCGGCAGCCGGTGGATTGCGGGCGCCACGTGGAAGCCAAACCGGAGGACCAGGTGCGCCAGAATCCCGGACAGGGCCAGGGCGGCGATGACGGTGGACTTGCGCTGCCAGAGTGCCGCCGGCGAATACCAAGGCCGCCCGGGTGGTGGCTCTTGCGGCAACTTCGGCTTCGCGCCTCCGGCGGGTGGATGCTCCAAGGGTGTGTTCATCAGGGCCCGCGCAGGAAGCGGAGCTCGGCCTGCAGGCGCTCGACTTCGCGCCAGAGGTCGCAGATGTGCCGGAGGGTCTGGCGGCTCACCCCGTGGTGCGTGCGGTAGTGCTCGATGCGGCGCAGTTCAAAGAGCGCATTGTCGTCGAACACCGGCTCCGCCATCGGGTCGGCCCGCGCCTCACCGAAGAGGCCGATCTGGCAATAGTGCCGGAGGACTTCCGGATGCACCCCGCAGAGATGAGCGGCGGTCTCGAGCGAATAGACGGCGGGCGCCCCGGTGGGCACGCAAGCCAGGGTCAGGGTGGGGTTGGTGTAGAAGATGAAATTGATCATGAAGGATTTCGCGGGTGAAAGGTGGAGAGTTGGGCGAGCTTTTCCCAGAGCCCGCGTTCCTCAGTAGAGACAGCCGGCGGCGCCTGAAGTCGCACGGTGGCGTAAAGATCACCGCGCGTGCCGTCCTCGCGCGGCAGGCCCTGGCCGCGCACCCGGAGCAGGGTGCCCGCGGCCGTGCCGGGCGGCACGCGCAGCGTGGTGGCCGTGGCGAGGGTCGGGATTTTTGCCTTGGTGCCGAGGACTGCTTCCCACGGGGCGAGGTCGAGGTCGCAATGGATGTCGTCGCCCTGCACCCGCAAATCGGGGTGACGCGCAAAGCGCATCCGCAGGTAGAGATCGCCCGCCGGGGCATCCCCTTGGCCCGCTCCGCCCTGACCAGCGAGGCGGATGCGTTGGCCTTCCCGCATGCCGGGCGGAATGCGCACTTGGTAGGTGTTGGTGCGCGCGGCGCCGCCGTCCAAGGCCGGCCGGCGCAGGGTCACCTTGCGCATCGAGCCTTGCAAGGCCTCCTCCAGCGTGACGAGCAGGTCGGCCTCGATGTCCCGGCCGAGCTGGGCGAAGTCGGCACTGGCTCCACCGGCCGCCCTGCGCGCCGAGGCAAAGCCGCCGGACCGGCCGCTGAAAAATGTCTCGAAGAAATCGCTGAAGCCGGTGCCGCTGAATTCGAAATCAGGTTCGCCCCCGGCCGGTTGCCCCCGGCCGTGCCGGCCGGCGTCGGTGGGGGCTGCTCTGTTCGCGTGGTCCTGCCAGTTCGGTCCCAGTTCGTCATAGCGTTTTCGCTTCGCCGTGTCGCCGAGGACTTCATAGGCCTCGTTGATCTCCTTGAACTTCGCCTCCCCGGCGACCTTGTTCTTGGAGACGTCCGGGTGGTGGATCCGCGCCAGCTTCCGGAACGCCAGCTTGATATCATCCGCAGAGGCCGTCCGGGCCACGCCGAGGGTTTCGTAGTAATCCTGGAATTTGACGGCCATGGGTGGGCTCGGGTCGCCGCCGCGACTAAACCACCCGGAGCACGATTTTGCCGCGGGTGTGGCCGTGCTGGCTCAGTTCCTGCCCGCGGGTTGCGTCGGCGAGGGGCAGCACGGTCTCCACGATCACCTTCAGCTTTTTGGCGTCGGCGAGCCGGGCGATCTCGGCGAGCTGGCCGGCGTCAGGCTGCGTGAACACAAAAGCCTGCCGCACGCCGTAAGCGGTCGCGGTCGCGACCGGGGGCGGACTGACGATCGAAACGAGAATACCACCCGGCTTGAGGAGTTTCCAGGAGCGCTCCTGCGTGTCGCCGCCGACCGTGTCGAACACCAGATCCACCGGCTGGACGACGTCCTCAAAGCACTCCGTGTCGTAGTCGACCACCTGGTCCGCTCCGAGCTGGTGCACGAAGGCGTGGTTTTTCGCCGAGGTGGTCCCGATGACGTGCGCGCCCTTCCACTTGGCGAGTTGCACGGCGAGGTGTCCGACCCCGCCGGCGGCGGCGTGGATGAGCACGCGCTGGCCGGCGGCGAGCCCGCCCGCGACAAAGAGGGATTGCCATCCGGTCAGCCCGGCCAAAGGCAGCGCGGCGGCGTGGAGGTGGTCGAGGGAACGGGGTTTCAGGGCCACCTCGGATTCCTTGATGACGATGAACTCGGCGTAGGCCCCGTCGCGGGCGATGTCGGGCCGGCTGAAAACCTCGTCACCCGGTTTCAGTTGCGTGGTGCCGCTACCCAAGGCTTCGACGACCCCGGACACATCCCAACCGAGCACAAGCGGAAAAGTGTGCGCCACCATCTCCAAGAGCAGCCCCTCCCGGATTTTCCAGTCGACCGGATTGATCCCGGCGGCATGGACCCGGATCAACACCTCCCCGGCGCCGGGATGAGGCTGCGGGGCGTCCTCGTAACTGAGAACCTCGGGCCCGCCACAGGTATAGATACACACGGCCTTCATGGTTTTCATGGCTGGGCGGGGTGTTGGGCCGCGTAGAATTCCCGAGCGTTTCCGAGCAGCTCGCTTTCGTTCAGGTGGTGGTCGTCCACGACTTGGGCGCCGATGATGCGTCCGGCCAGGGCCGGGTGGTGGACTTTGACCCAGGCGACAAACTGGTCCATTTCGCTGGCGTTACCCTTGCCATGGCCGAAGATGAGGACCGGGCCGGCGGCGGCGAGCGCCTGCGCCACGGGTTCGAAGAAGGTGGTGGGGTCGGGCTTTTCCTGGCCGCGGGTGAAATCCTTCGAGTTGGGCGTGTGGTTGAGATGGGCGGGCTGATGCGGCCGGATCCGTTTCGGGCGGGCTCCGTCCATTTCCGTGCAAAAAATGCGGGCCTCGTGGTGATCGATCACGAGCAGCCAGTGGGCGGGCGCCTCCGCCAGCCGCGGGGCGGGCGGCAAGGCGGTTTCGGAGCGCGCGAAAAAGTGACGCAGGGCCATGAGCTCGTCGGTGTCAGCGACATCCTTGGTGCGGGGTGGATGCAGGACGATGGTCTGACCGTTGCGGGTGGCGCGCAGGTTGCCATTGGGCTCGTCCTCGACCACGGCCAGGTGGCGAAACAGCGCGTGCACATCATGCCATTGCAGGTTGTGCGAGACGGGGTGCTGGAAGAGCGTGTTGTAGGTGCGCAGATGCGAACCGGTGAGTGATGCGGGCGAAGGCATGCCGCCGAGTATGCGGGCAGGGTGGCGTGCGGGCTATGGGGTCAAACCCGTGCGATGGGGACAAGCGTGGGTCGACACCCATTGAGCTCCGGTCAAAGGCTGGCCGTTGTCAGCCGTGAAAATCGCGCCCCCGGGCAAACCCCTGAGCGCAGCATCCTGCATCCTGACGATAAACGGCGACTCATCGAACATCCGGTTCGCGGGGTATGAGACTGGTCGGAAGTCCGGATGCCGGCTCGCCGGCCGGATCGACCGCCTCGGTGGGCGAGGCACGAGCCTGATTGCGACTGATGCGGTGGGGGAGGAATCCGTTCGCCTCCGGGTCGGCCGGCACGCACCAATGGAATTCCTGCTGGACTGGCTGGAGGCCCAGCCGGTCTTTGCGCCTGTCCGGGCCGTGGGTCATCGGGTGGTGCACGGCCTGAGGCATTTCGAGCCCGGGAGGATCACGTCACAGTTGCTGGCGGAGCTGAAGTATCTCACGCCCTATGACCTCAAGCATCAGCCAGGACGCGGCCGCCTTGGCCACGCTGGGCAAGGCGATTCATAGTTGAGCCGGACTGGTATTCACCACGAAGGTCGCGATTCGTCGGCCTTTTGCGTGTTTGAGGCTATCCGAAATTCCGAATTGGCTGCGCCCTACTATCGTTGCAGGAACAATCCGCGGTATGGTTTTCGGATTACGTCTAATCTGAGACCCGCTCGACCGAAACACCGGCCTTGCAATGTGGACAATCTGCCGGGAGCCACAGGCCGAAGGACATTCGTGCGACACTTTCAAGTTGCAGATTATTCTCGGCAGCGAAGGCGTCGGCCCGGTCACCGAAGATGATGAGCGCGGCGCAGACGACGGGCCGGGCGCCGCAGGCGAGCAGATCGGCGTAAGTGCCCTTGACGGCCGAGCCCGCGCTGATGCCGTCGTCCACGATGGCGACCGTCTTGCCAAGGAGGCGCTCACGCTGGTCGGCAGGCACGATGTAGCTCACGGGAAAGAGGCCAGTCGCGCCGGGCGTATCGAAACGGTCGGTGTGAAAGCTTTCGATGCCGAGTTTGACGCCGAGCATATCGGCCAGTTGGGCGCCGCCGGTCATCGGACCGACCACAGCCTCGATGCGGTGGGCGGCGAGACGGCGGGCGAGTTTGTCGACGAAGGGTTGAAGGCGGGCGTGATCTTCGAAGAGTAGATCGAGATTGAACCACCGTTCGCTGTGGTAGCCGGATTCCATCCGGAAGTGACCGCGGCGGCCGGCAAGGAGGTCAAGAAGGTCGGCCGGCATGGTCTACCTAACTTGTCCGAGTGATCCCGCCAAGCAATCGGCAATGCAGCCGTTCGCGCTTGCGCCCAATCCGGACTGTTGAAGACTCTGGCTGGTCTTATTCCCATGATTGCTCGCGCCACGCCACTCCGGATCCTGCTGGTCGATGATGAAAGTTACATGCGCGTCTTTGTCGGCCGGGTGCTGAGCACATCGATCAACTGCACCCTGATGGAGGCGCATGATGGGCAGGAAGCCATCGCCCTGTGCCGGTCGGGCGATCCGGAGCTGATCATGCTCGATATCAACATGCCGCATGTGGACGGCATCATGGCCTTGGGGGAGATCCGGGCCTTCAAGCCGGACACACCCATTGTCATGCTGACCTCCATCTCGGAGGAGGCGGTCGTCGAGAAATGCGTGGCCCGGGGCGCATCGTATTTTATCCGGAAAGATGTCGGGGCCGGTGTCTTGAAGGCCGAGCTGCAGGAAATGCTGCAACAATTCTTTCCCGCCACAAAAGATCCCCATGAAACCCCCTGACCCAGCCAGCGTCAAACGACCCTCCTTGGCGGATTACCTCGTGCGTTACGACCTGCAGGCGATGATCGACGAGGCCCAGCAAGATTACAAAAAGACCACCGCCGGCACGCCGCGGCTCCTGGACCAGAAGGACATTGCCGCCCGGTTCCGCGGCCCGCGCTCTTCGCCCAGCAAACCCGCCTCATGAGCAACGTGGAAAAATTCGGCGCCGCGCTGCGGCAGCAGGTCCCGGTGCAAGCCGCGTTGATCGACGCCCGGGTGGCTTTGCACAAGGCCGATCCGATGAAGTTGCTGACGGACCTGAAGGAGCGCTTCGTGCTCCCCAAGGGGCGTCTTTTCCAGTTGTGGGCGGACACCCTGGGGATGGCCTACGTCAATCCCACCACCGTGGTCATCCCAACGGATGGCTATGACCAGCTGCCCGTGGACATTGCCCGGCGGTTGGAGGCCATCGCCCTGAACTCCCTGGGAGACACCGTGACCGTGGCGATGCGCGATCCGCTCAACACCAAGCAAATCGAGTCCATGGCCAAGATCCTGGGCCGGAACATCAGCCCGGTCTTCGCCCATCCGGAGGAGATTTCCACCGCGATCGACATGTATCTGGGTGCCGAGGGCAACATCGCCGCCAATCTCCAGAGCGTCTGCGAGCAGCTGCCCGGCATGATCGGCGCGCGCGAAATCAAGACCGCCGCCGATGTCGCCGATCTGGTCGAGTCCAAGGCGGTGATCGAGCTGTTGAACAGCATCATCCTGACCGCCTACCGCCGCCGGGCCTCGGACATCCACTTCGAGACCCGGGCCGAGGACAGCCGCGTGCGGATGCGCATCGACGGTGACATGCAGACCATCATGGAGCTGCCCCGCGCGGTGCATGTGACCCTCGTGGTGCGCATCAAGGTGCTCTGCCAGCTGGACATTTCGCAAAGCCGGATGCCGCAGGACGGCGCCTTCGAGCTTTTCTTCGGCACGCTCAACACTTCGTTCCGCGTCTCGACCCTGCCCAGCCTCTATGGCGAGAAGGCCGTGCTGCGCGTCCTCGGCTCGCCGCTCGACCAGTCCATGCTGAGCCTGGAAAACCTCGGCTTCCCGCACACCACCCTCGAGGCGATCAAGCGCGTCGTGGCGCGGCCCAACGGCATTCTGATTGTCTGCGGCCCCACCGGCTGTGGCAAGACCACGACGCTCTACGGCTGCATCAACCAGATCAGCCGGCCCGACCTCAACATCGTCACCATCGAGGATCCCGTGGAATACCGGCTGCCCGATATCACCCAGCACCAGGTTAATACGGGGATCGGGCTGACGTTTGCCAAAGTGCTGCGCAGCATCATGCGGCAGGATCCCGATGTCATCCTGATAGGTGAAATCCGCGACCTGGAGACGGCCCTCATTGCCACCGAGGCGGCCCTGACGGGGCATTTCGTGCTGACGAGCTTGCACACCAACAACGCCCTGCAGGCGGTCACCCGGTTGGTGGAGATCGGCGTGGATCCCTACCTCGTGGCCCCGACCACGATGGGCGTGTTGTCGCAACGGCTGGTCCGACGGATCTGTTCCTCCTGCAAGGAATCCTACCACCCGACGGAGCAGGAGCTGGCTCCGTTTTTCTCGGGCTACGAGGGAGTGCCGGTCACCCTCTTCCGCGGCCGTGGCTGCCCGAAGTGTTTCGGCACCGGTTACATTGGACGCGTGGGCATCTATGAATTTGTGGAGGTCTCGGAAATGATGCGCGAACTCATCACCGAGAAACAGAGCCTGGCCCTGTTGATCGAGGAAGCCAAGCGCGTCGGCCACCGGTCCCTGCGTTATGATGGCTTGAAAAAGGCGCTCATCGGCTGGACCACTCTGGCGGAAGTCGAGCACAACACGCTGCCCGACGTGGGCTACAAACCCGCGGAAAATTGAGCGCGGCCCAGCCATGAGTTCACCGTGGCCAGGCTTGCTGACGACCCCACGGAGGCGGGACCCGGGCAACGGTCGGCGCGGTCTGGTGCTGGTGGAATTGCTGCTCATCCTGCTCGTCCTCGTGCTGGCCATGGTGCTGCTTTTCATGGGGCTGGACCGGATCCGGCACCAAGCCCGGCGCGAACAGCTGGGCGCGGATCTGCCGGCCTTCGCGAAAATATTTGAACAAGCCCGGGCGGAGAACGGTCGGTGGCCCGCCACCGCGGCGGAGGCGGGTTCGCACCTGCGCGATGGCCGGTGGGCGGACGGCTCCACCTTGGGCGGTGAATACGGCTGGGTGCCCCCCGGCGCGGCGGGCCGCCCCGGGATGATCACGCTGACCGCTTTTTCACCCCACTTTCCGCTGGAGCTTACGCGGGCCGACCTGCTGGCGATCGACCGCCGGGTCGACGACGGCAACCTCGCGACCGGACGCTTCCGCACCGGTTTCAATGGCTGGCCGGTTTACCTGGTCGGGGACAAACCGTGAAATCCGATGTATAACGTCTCGCTCGTCAACCTCGCCGCCGACGCCCACGCAGTCGCCACCGACGCGCACCACGAGCTGCGGGATGCCCAACCCGATGCCCTCCGAGTCCTGCTCGCGAATTTTTGCGAGATCGACCCGATTGAGAATTCTACCGGTGACACGGAGATCCGGGTGCAGGTCAGGAATGAGAGATATCTGATCCGCACCGAGCAGAAGAAGCTCATCCTTTATGATATGCGCAATCGCGAGCTTCCGGGTCAGATCTTCACCCTGGAGCAGGTGATGACCGAACTGGATGGAACCGCCGCTGCCGCCCGCAACCAGGCCATCCAAGCGACTCGCCCCGAAACCGGAATAGGGGAGCTAGCGACCCCTGGCCCGGTCGCGGCACCGGCCGCGCCTCCCAACCGGCCACGCCTGGCTGGCCTGCTGATCATGGCGGGACTCCTGCTCGGCGCCATTGTCTGGCTGGCGGCCCCTTTCCCGGCCGACGGCGCCCCGCCGGGATTCACCGCGGTGGAATCCGGGGAGCGCACCGGACTCGAGCATTCGCTGACCGGGGTCTATCTGACCGGGAACGAGCCCGGCCAGCACGGGATCGTGCTGGGCGGCACGGGGGAATTGAAATTGTTTGAACTGGGTGTCGTCGAAGCCCCCCGGGTCATCTACGTGGATTACGAACTGGGCCGGGTGGAAGCGAAACTCTGCCTCGCGACGGACCAGCCCGGCGGGTTGATTGAAGTCCAGACCAACGGCAATCTGCTCTACGGCGGCGAAGTCTATCAGCGCATCCCCTGATCCCATGAAAGTGGTGATAATCCGCAGGACCCGCGCCTTCACCCTCGTGGAGGTGGTGATGGCGGTGTTCATCCTCGCGCTCGCGCTCACCACGTCGCTCGCGGCGCTGCAGCGAGCGTTCCTGCAGCTTGACACGGCGCGCAACCTGGAAATCGCCGCCAACATGCTGCAGTGCGAGATGGAAAAGGAACGCCTCTTCACCTGGGCCCAGGCCAGCAACGCCGGCTATGCGCCGGTGATCGACCCCAGCTTCTCCCGCAATCCGGCGATCGGCGGCCGCTTCACCCTGTCGCGCACTTTGTCCACGTTGTCCGGGCATTCCAGCCAGGTGTTGCAAATCACGCTCACGGTCACCTGGCGCGGCTACGACGGCCGCAGCCTCTCACGCCGCTACACGAGCTATTATACCCAGGGAGGGCTTTATGCGTATCTCTACAGCCCTTGATCCGGCGGGCGGGGCGCACCGCGGGTTCACCCTGGTGGAGCTCATAATGGCGGTGTTGCTGAGCGGCATCGTGATGACCGGCATCCTGACCACCAACCTCCAGCTCATGCGCAGCGGGGTGCGGGTGATGCAATACGCGGAGATGAGCTCGCAGGTGCGCCGGGGGGTTGAACAGTTCGAGGGCGATGTGAAGAGCGCGATCACCCTCATCTGGAACAACGCCAGTGACATCACCCTCACGCTTCCCGCCCAGAACGGCACCACCTCCCAGGTGACGTATGCGTGGACGAGTGCGACCCAGAGTTTTTTCCGCGTGCCTGGGGCGAGCAGCGCGGTGGTCGTCGGCCGCATTTATCTCGTGACAGGCATTCCCTCTCTCGCGGACGGCTCCGCCGGGCTCATCTTCGCCCGCTATGACCGCGATGGCGCGGTCGCGACCACGGACGCGGCGACCAAGAAGGTGCAGGCCAGCCTGAATGCCGTCCGCACGGCCCGCACAGCCGCCACCAGCACGGACACGACGGTCTCGGCGATCTTCGTCCTGCGCAACAAGCCCTGATGCACTTCCGTCCGCCCATCCCTCCCGCCCCCTGCCGCCTCAACCGCGAGCGGGGCAGCATGCTGCTCACGGCCATGCTGTTCTCCATCGGGATTGCCATCGTGCTGGGCAGCTACCTCAACCTCAGCCGCACCACCCTGAAGGTTGCGCACCGCACTTTTTTTGCCAACGATGCCGCCAACCTCGCGGAGGCGGGCGTCGAGGAGGCGCTCTACTGCTTCAACCAGATGGCCGCGGGCACCGCTCCCGCGACCGCTTGGTCGGGTTGGACGATCGTCGCCACGAATGCGATGCTCACTCTTCCGACCTTCAACCGCGACCAAAACGCCATCGCCGTCGTGAAGGTCTACGTCAAAGGCTACGATGGCAGCGATGCCGCGCCTTATATCATGGCGCAGGCGGTCGTGACGCCGTTTGACGGCGGCAAGCCGGTCATCCGGACCCTGCACCTGGCGATGCGCCGGCATGCCGGCACCCTCGGACACGGGTTGGTGTCGATGATCGGCCCGGCGGTGGCAAACGGACTGACTTTGTCCAACGCCACCTACGCCGACAGTTATGTTTCGAATCCCACCAGCAGTCCCACCGGGCCCTGGCTGGTTTACCCGGCGGGCGGTGCCCGGAACAATGCTTCCGTGGTGGTGCTGGATGGCACGGTCACCATCGCCGCGGCTGCGCTCGTCAAAGGTAACCTTTACCTCGGAGCCGGGGTGGTGCCGCCCCTCCCGGCCCGGGTCACCGGCACGATTACCCCGAATTACACGCTCACCATCCCGGTCACGGCCGCCCCGACGGCGGCGGGCGTCAGCCAGAGTTACAACCTTGCCGCGGCCATTCCGCTAACCCTGCCGCGCGCCGGCGACCTGCCGGCGGCGGACGGCCGGTATTATTATATTACCACCGCCTCGGTCCGCAACTTTACCGTCGCGGCGAACAGCCACGTCACGATTGTCGGCTCCAGCACCATGGCCGTCACCGCGGCCTTTCCGGTCACCCTGCCGATCACCAGCACGCTGCACGTCTATGTGACCGGAGCCTTCACGATTTCGGGGACCAACCTCAATGCCGCCGGTTACGCCGGAGCGCTGCGGATCTACACGACGACCGCGAGCACCTGCACCATCGGCAACAACAGCCAGGTCGTCGCCTGGATCCACGCGCCCAATGCCCTGCTGCAGGCCACGGGCAACACCGCGACCGACACGGTCAACGGTTGTTTCCTCGCGAACCGGATCACCGCGGCCAATCTGGTGGAGTATCACTTCGACGAATCACTGCCGGTCTACGCCACCTACGACATGACCCGCTACATGGATTTCCAGAGCGCTGCCGACCGGGCCACGGTCCCGGCCCTGACCGGCGGCTATCTGCAGTAAGCAGAGCTGGAACCGGCTAGTGGTCCGTTTGTATTCGGCTGGTGCGAGTGCCGGGAGTCGAACCCGGATCATCAGCTTCGGAGGCGGATACACTATCCATTGTGCTACACTCGCAGGGAGCCGAGTGGGAAGCTTTCGCGGGCGGCGGAGCTTTTCAAGCAGTATTACGGGTAGGGCGAGTCGTCCCCGACGAGCCGAGCACGGAACGGCTCATCCGGAGGATTCGCCCTACCTGACTAGTGCGCCACGTGGACAGTCGCCGTCATGGGCTGGCCGATTTCCTTGAGCAGGTCCTGGAACCAGGGCTGGGTCGTGTCGAAGGCCTTGCCGCCCTTGATCCGGGGAAATTCGATGGCGCGCAGCTCGTGGCCGCGTTCCTCGTCGTGGCCGATGAGACCGCTGACGCCGGCCCGGGCGCACGCGATGGCCTTGAGGACACAGGTGTCGATGAGCTGGAAATCCTCTTCATTGGCCGGGGCGGAGCGGGCGAAGTAGCCGCTCTTTTGCACGAGGGTCTTCTCGGCGCCGATCATGGCGGCGAAGCGCTCGGCGAACCACTTGCCGGGGTTGATGGTGTCGAGACGCACGTGACCGAAGGCGTCGCGGGCTACTTCCTGGCCGCGTTCAGTCAGCTCCTTGATGATGCTGTCGAGACCGGCGCCCTCGCTGACAAAGAGGTTGATGTTGCCCTGCCGGTCCATGAGCGCGCGGAGGCGCTGAGCCTCGGCCTCCACGTCGAGGGCCAGTTCGGGGATATAGATGGCGTGGACACCATAGCGCTCCTTCGCGAGGCCGATGCCTGGAACCCATTGCTTCGCGGCCAGGCCGGATTGGTAAGCGCGGGCAGTGGCGGCGGTGAGCCAGCCGCAGTTGCGGCCCATGACCTCGTGGACAATGAGCATGCGGGCGCTGGCGCCGAGCTCGGTCACGACATTGGAGAAAAACTTCGCCCCCTGCTCGGCGGCGGTAGCGGCGCCGAGGCTCTGGCGGATGGGGATGATGTCGTTGTCGATCGTCTTGGGCAGGCCGATGACGTTGAGCTTGTAATTGTGTTTCTCGAGGTGGGCGGCGAGGTCGGCGGCCGTGGTGTTGGTGTCGTCGCCGCCGACGGTGTGCAGGATGTCGATGCCGTCCTTCTGGAGCTGCTCGGCGGCGACGTTGAGCGGGTGCTGGCCCTCCTTGACGAGGCCGCGTTTCACGGCGTCCTTGACGTTGGTGAGCTTGACGCGGCTGTTGCCGATGACGCTGCCGCCGTATTGCCGCAGCACCCCGGCTTGGGCGCGGATTTCGGGCGTGACCTTGATGCTGTCACCCAAGAGCAGGCCCTTGTAGCCGGAACGGTAGCAGATGATCTCCCAATCGGGGCACTGCGTTGTGTAATGCAAAATGAGCTGGCCGACGGCGGCGCTGAGGCAGGGGGCGTGCCCGCCCGCGGTGAGGATGGCGACTTTCTTCTTCGAGGTGCTCATGGGAGAGATTTGGGCAGAAAAAATGCCACGAAGGGCCGGCCGGAGGCAACAGGGATTAGTGTCATTGGGTCTTATCCATGGTGGAGCGCGCTGACCTCAGCGCGCTTTCATCAAGGCAAGCGTCTTGTGGTCAAGCCGCTCCACCAAGGCGGGGTCAGCGACCCCGCCCTACATTTATGCTTCAGGCTGCCAACTTCCGGGACTTCCGCCACTCGCGTACGAACTCCACGACGATCGGCAGCACGGACAGGATGATGATAGCGAGGATCACGAGCTTGAAGTTTTTCTGCACGAAGGGCTGGTTGCCAAATAAGAACCCGGCGTAGATGAAGAAGTAAATCCAGATGAAGCCGCCGATCAGGTTGTAGGCCATGAAACGCGGGTAGGTCATCGAGCCGACGCCGGCGATGAAAGGCACAAAGGTGCGCACGATGGGCACGAAGCGGGCGAGGATGACGGCGCGACCGCCATATTTCTCAAAAAAGGTGTGCGCTTTATCGAGGTGCTTTTTGCGCAGCCAGATGGAGTCCTCGCGCTTGAAGACGGCGGGGCCGACTTTACGACCGATCCAGTAGTTGAGCGTGTCGCCGAGGAAGGCGGCGATGAAGAGCAGCCCGGCCATCAGGTGGACATTGAGCCCGGTCTCGGGCTTGGCGCAAAAGGCACCGGCGGCGAAGAGCAGCGAATCGCCCGGCAGCAGCGGCATGACCACAAGGCCGGTCTCCGCGAAGATGATCAGGAAAAGGACGCCGTAGGTCCACAGGCCGTAGCTGGCGATGATCTCCGCCAGGTGACGGTCGATGTGGAGGATGAAGTCGACGAGCTTCTTGAGGAGGTCGAACATGGCGCGGAGGAATGAAAAAGGGCAGGCCGCGTGCGAGCCTGCCCAAAAGCGAAAAAAGGAGAGAGCTTAAACGTCGGCCTTGGTCTTGCGGAGACCCTGGACGCGGTCACCGGCCTTCCACTGGCCGCGCTTCTTGAGCAGGGCCACGCGCTCGAAGCGCTTGAGGACATTGCGTTTGACGATGAGACCGCCGCCGGAGGCCTTGAGACTGGGATGTTGGGACATAAAAGGGTGTTGGATTAACGTGGTTTCGGGCTGGGGAAGGGTGCGGATGTAGAGTTCGCTATAGCCCATGACAAGTATTTTTCACCCACGTTTTCGGCACTGACCTCAATCCATTGCGGCGTGGCGAAGGGATGGTGGTTGTGCACCCAGCCGCTGAGAGCCGAGGCGTTGGCCGGCAGGTATTTAAACCAGACCCGGAATTCCTCGGCCGACTCCAGCTTGCCCTCCCAGTGGTAGTAGGAGGTGACCGGTCCGTCGACCTGGGCGCAGGCGGCGAGGCGGGCCTCGACCGCGCCGCGGGCCAGCCGGTCGGCATCGGCGCGATTGACGGTGGTTGTCCAGGCCACGAACATAGGGGTGACTCTCAGCTGCCGCCGGCCGGATGTCAAAACCCTCATGGCACCTGGGCCGTGAAGGAGCCCGGCCCGAGGCTAGACGCCGGGCGTGGAGGCCACCAGCCCGGAGCCGGTCGCCTGATCAGGATTCGATGATGATCTCGGGGTCATCGACCACCGGTGCACCACCGCCATTGGGATGGACCTGGACGCCGTAAGTGAAGGTGTCGCCGTCCTTGGGCTTGACGCCAATGGTGGCACCAGCGGCCTCACCGCTTCCGCCATTAACTGCGGTGACCGGGTAATCATTACCGTCCACTAGGGGCGTAACACCGTTTTTGAAAAAGACCTGCCAGCTGCCATCTGAGCATATCCAGTTCAGCGTGTCCTTGCGCTTGATCTTGGCCTTCTTGGGATTGGTCTGAGCCGGATAAATGGAATAATGCCAGGCACCATCCGCATACGTGATCGTGATGGTGTGGGTTTTCTTGGGATTGTTGGCAGCGGGGTCTGTCACCAGGTTTGTCGCCGGCTGGGCGCATAAGGCGGCGGGCAGGGCCAGCGCCAGAATGGCAAAGAAAGTTGCGAGCGGACGTTGGGTGGGGTGGGGAGTCATCATAGTTGAGTGGGTTGTTAGGAGAAATATGAGAGCAGAGGCAGGTTTAAGTAAATCAGTAATCCTAAAACCGGATCCTGTGATACGAGCGGTCGTCTGATCAGGTCGGAGGCTATGGGCTGGGAAACGGGATCCGCTAGGCCGAGGAGGGAGCTTCGACCGAGGGCAGGCGGTGTTATTTAATTTGGGAGCCGGACGGTTCAGAAACAGGCGGTGGAAAGCGTGGATCTGCGCGCAATGCATTCAGGTCCGGGTTCTTTTCGATATCCGCCCGGGCATAACCACCCTTAAGCGCGAGCAACAGGCTTGAGATTGCCTGGTCGCGTAGTCCGGTTTGTTCAAAAACCAATGCGGCACTGATCATGATGGGAAGGTTGGCGGGAGCGAGCGTCCGGGCCTTTTCAATCTCCGCGAGGGCCCGGGCCGCATTACCGCTGAAAGCGCAATACCGGGCGAGGCTCGCGCGCACCGCGGGATCCTTGGGATTTACCTGGAGGGAATTTTCCGCGAGGCGAATGGCCCGTTCGTAGACCGGCCTGGCCTCGGCGGATCGGGCGGGGAGATAGCGCAGGGCATCGGCCAGATTGCCGAGCAACAGATAATCCTTCGGAGCCAGAGCGCTGGCCTGTTCGAAGAGAGTGGCGGCCTCGGCATAATGTTCCTCCTGGAAGCGAAGGGTGCCGAGATTGGAATAGGCGGGCGCGGAGGGTTTGAGCGCGAGCGATTTTTCCAGAAAATCCGCTGCCTTCTCCGTCCGGCCCATCATGACGTAGAGTCCACCCAGATTGCGATAAACGACATAGTTGTCGGGAATCAGCTCAGCCACGCGCAGGAAATGCTTTTCCGCTTCCGCATTGCGGCCGGCGAGCCAGTAGAAGACCGCGAGATCGCTGTAAGCCCTGCTGTTTTCCGGATTGCGCTCGATCGCGCGTTGAAAGGCGGCTTCCGCCTCGGCCAACCGGTTCAGGCGGGCGTAGGACCGGGCCAGGGTGCGCGTGGCGTCCGCATTGGTGGGGTCGAGCTGCAGGGCCGTTTGCGCCTGGGCCACCGCCTGCTCGTATTGGCCGGTCCCATTCAGGATTACGGCCAGGGTGACGTGAGGGGCGGCCAGTGAACCACCGAATTCAAGCGCGGCGTTGCAACTGGCGCGGGCCTCTTCGACCCAAAGGCGGTCTTTCGTTTCCAAATATTTCTCCCAAAACGCCTCGCCCAGGGCGGCATGGGCCAAGGCATACCGCGGGTCCTTCACCAAGGCCTGCTGAAAGTGGACGATGGCGGCGTCGAGATTGCCCGCCAGGTCACGACGCGCGAATTCGCCGCGGCCTTGCAAATAGAGTTCGTAGGCCGAAGCGACCTGGGTTTGGCCGGCCGAAATCAGGCGCTTGGCTTCCACCGAAAGCCGGAGCCTGAGCCAGACCGCCGTTTCGGCGGCCACGCGGTCCTGCAGCAGGTAGAACTCAGTGATCGGATTGTCCAGGATCGCGCTTCGCAGGATGCGCAACGTCCGCGTATCCACCAAACTGACGGTCACCCGCACCTTGTCTTCCACGCGTTGCACACTCCCGGTGAGCGCGAGGGTGGCGCCGAAAACCTTGCGCGCGTCACTCGCCGTATCGATGGATTCTTTCCGCACTTCGGACATGGGGATCACCAGCAAGGTGTCTTGAAACTGCTGGAGCTGGGTCAGCTGGGAGGTGATCGTTTCGGACAGTCCGTCGCTCAGTGCCTTGGTATTGGGCGCATCGCCGATATTCTTGAAGGGGAGAACGGCCAGTTGTTTCGTGCCCGTCATGCTCCCGTCGCCGAACCAGCCCAGGCGCTGCCCAGACCAAAAGGCCCCCAGTCCCAGCAGGGCGGCGGCGATCGCCAGCCAGGCCTTGGAAAATCGCGGACCCGGCGCCGCCGGCCCGGGCAACGGCGCATTCGATCCCGCTTTGGCGGCGGGTTCCGGCGCGGCTTGGAGAGCGGCGAGGAGCTCCCGGACCCGGGCCAAAAAGACCGGTGACGCCTCCCCCCCGGGCAAACGGGACCATTGCACGCGGAGAAACTCCTCGGAGACCAAGGCCCCCTGCTCGGCGGTGTCATCAATGACCACCGGCAGCAAGAACGGCCGGCCCGGCGCCATGTCGAGCAGGCGCTGCGCGGCGAGATTCCATTCGCGCCGGAAATAACCTTCGCCCCGCTTCTGGGTGCGGGACGAGATTACGGGGACGAACAGCGCGCATTCGCGGATCTGTTTTTTTATTTTGGCGTCCCAAGTGTCCCCGCCGCGCAATTCCGCCTGGTCAAACCAGACCACGATTCCGGTGGCGCTGAGTGCGTCGGCGATGCGCCGGGCCGCGTCCTTGTCTTCCCGCGCATAGCTCAGGAATATGGCGGTGGATGCCAGAGGTGGGAGTGTGCTCATTTCTGGAGAACAGGGGACACTCGCGAACTCGCTGGAGCACAGCAAGTCGGATATCTTGGTGATGGATGGGTGTATGCCGAAGAGCAGGCCCTTTGACTTTGCATGGCGCAGACCAATCGTGGCCCAGAGGAATCAAAGCGCTTGCCTCAATTAGCCCTTGACGCTCCTGCGACCAAACCTAGGTGTTTCCCCTTTATTTTTCTGCACCCATGAGAGACGAATACATCCGCGACGCCCAAAAAATAATCCAGGATCCTAACATCCTGATCAACGTGGTTTCCCGCCGCGTGAAGCAGCTCCGCCGCGGCAGCCGTCCGCTCGTCGAGTCGCTCGAGAAGTTGAGTCCCGAGGATATCGCCCTTCGCGAGGTGATCGAGGGCAAGATCAGCTACGAGCTGCACACCGCCTGAGCGGGTGCTCCCCACCGACTTCCGACGGCGCGAAGCGAGGCCCCGGCCTCGCTTCTTTTGTTTGCGGATGACGTCTGCCCGCCCAAAGGTTTCTTTGCCTTTAGGTTGTCAGCGCGAGGCCGCTTGGCGGCCGTGGCGATCCAGATGGATTGCTTCGTCGCTTCGCTCCTCGCAATGACAGTTTGATAGCGCTCTATTATTTCATGGCCGCCAAGCCGACAGACTCCGCCCGCTACACCGAGCTTCGTAATTCGAAAGCCCTGCGGGACTATTTTATCCACGACAAATTCGAGGCGGGAATCAAGCTGGCCGGCACCGAGGTGAAATCCATCCGCGCGGGCAAAGCGCAGATCACCGACGCCTTTGCCCGGGTGGAGAAGGGCGGAGTCTGGCTCTATGGCGCCTACATCCAGGAATACTCGCACGGTGGACTCTCCCAGCACGCGCCCCGGCGGGTGCGCGCCCTGCTGCTCAACGCCAATGAAATCCGGAAGCTCGCCCAGGCGGTCGAGACCGGCGGCAAGACCATCGTGGCGTTGCGCATGTATTTCAAACAGGCCCTCGTGAAGGTCGAGATCGCCACCGCCTCCGGCAAAAAGCAGTTCGACAAGCGCGCCGACGTCAAAAAACGTGAGCAAAACCTCGAAGCGCGCAAGGCCCTCAAACACCGTTCATGAGCAAGAAACTCCCCCATCGCGTCACCGTCCGTGTGCCCGGCAGCACCTCCAATTGCGGCGCGGGTTTCGACACGCTCGGTCTCGCCCTGAACATCTATAATGACATCACCCTGACCCGCGGTGATTGGAGCGGGGCGCGGCCGCTGACCGACCGCGACAACGCCGGGCTGGGCATGGCGGACGAGGCGGCGGCGCTGTTCTTCGTGCGCTCCGGCGTGGAGGAGTTTGGCTACGAACTCAGCATCACCGGCGAGGTGCCGATGTCGCGCGGCCTCGGATCGAGCGTCACGTTGCGCGCCGGCGTGGTCGCCGCGCTCAATGAGATGGCTGGCACCCGGCTGACCAAGGACGCCCTCTGCAGCCTCGTGACCCAACTCGAGGGCCACCCGGATAATGCGACGCCAGCCATCCTCGGCGGCTTCTGCGTGGCGCGGTGCGATCCGCACACCGGCGAATTGCTCGGGGTGCTGCGCAAATCCATTGGCCGCGATTTGTGTTTCGTGGTCGTGTCGCCCGACCAGGAACTCGAGACCAGGAAAGCCCGCAGCATCCTGCCGAAGCAGCTGCCCTATTTCGACGCGATCAAGAGCGTGAACAGCGCCGCCTATGTGGTGGCCGCAATTGTCTCGGGTGAATACGAACGATTGCGCGACGCGGTGTGCGATTTTCTGCACGAACCCTACCGGCTGCCGTTGATCCCCGGCGCCAAGAATGCGATCGAAGCCGGGGTGGCCGCGGGTGCGCTCACGGGCTGGCTGAGCGGCAGCGGTTCAAGTGTGCTCTGTGTGGCCCGGCCGGCCAAGGCGGCGAAGGTCGGTCGCGCGATGGCGGCGGCGTTCAAGGCGCACAAACTGCCGGCGACGATCCACTTGCTTTTCGCGGATAACAGCGGTCTACGCGTCCTTAAACGGCGTGGCTGACTTGCTCCGGAAGGGTGACTTGGAGCTGATGATCTTCGGTGGATTCGCGTCCGGCCAGTGTTTGACGAGCTCGGCGGCGAGTGCCGTCCACTTGAAAGGTTTCCGGACAATGGCCTTGAGGGAGGGCACGGCCGCCAACTCGCGATCGGTGAAAGTCATGTTGTAGGCCGTGATCATCACCACCGGAATGGCCGGGTTGATCTTCTGCACGCGCGCAATGAATTGCAGGCCGTTGATGTCGGGCATCTGGTAATCGGTGATGATGATGCCGACATTGAGCGACGGCAGGGCCCGGAGGGCGTCCGCCGGCTTGGTAAAACCATGCACGGGCCGGTCGAGATGCTCGCCGAGGAGTTGCTGCAGCAGATCGATGTAGGAAAACTCGTCATCCACGAGCACAACGATCTTTTCTCCCGGTTTTGGTGCGGAGTTAGGCATGGTGAAGACAGGCTGCAGGCCCGACGGCAGCCGTTTTCTAGGGGAAAACAGCTTGCCGTAAAGCGGATTAAGTCGTCCAACCACCGGCAGCATGCTGCATGTGGTGCTTTTCCAGCCGCAGATTCCGCAAAACACGGGCAATATCGGCCGGATGTGTGCCGTGACGCGCGCCCGGCTCCATTTGATTCACCCGCTGGGTTTCGCGGTCACCGACAAAAACCTCAAGCGCGCCGGGATGGACTATTGGCAAGCCTTGGATGTCCACCATCATGCGGATTGGGCGGCGTTCAAGGCGAGCCCGGCCGCGCCGCGCCGGTTGTGGTTGTTCACCACTCATGCCAAGCAGTCTTTCTGGGAGGTGCGCTATGTGGCCGGCGATGGGTTGGTTTTCGGCAACGAGGAGGCCGGCGCGCCCGACTGGCTCCATGCCGAGCTGGGTGAACCCCAGCGCGTGAAAATCCCCCACGCCAACGGGGCGCTGCGCTCGCTCAACCTTTCCACGGCGGCGGGCGTTGCGACCTACGAGGCCCTGCGGCAGTGCGGGCGCGCGGGCAAATCGCCCTGATCAGACATGCGGAATCGCGCTGATCAGCGTGCGGGTGTAGGGGTGCTGCGGGTGCTCCATGATGTCGAGCGCGGAGCCCAGTTCGACGATCCTGCCCTGATACATGACGGCGATGCGGTCGGAGATATGCTTCACCACCGACAGGTCGTGGGCAATGAAGATCATGGTGAGGTCCATCGTGCGGACGAGGCCGGCCAGCAGGTTGAGAATCTGCGCCTGGATGGACACATCGAGGGCCGACACCGGCTCGTCGGCGATGATGACTTTCGGTTCCAGCGCCAGGGCGCGGGCAATGGCGATGCGCTGCCGCTGCCCGCCCGAGAACTCATGTGGATATTTCTGCATGAAACGCGGAGCGAGGCCGACCTGTTCCATCAGCCGGGCGACGCGCGCCGGCACCGCGGCGGGCGGCACGATGCCGTGCACCAGCAGCGGCTCGGCCAGGGTGGCGTAGACGTTTAGGCGCGGGTTGAGCGAGGCGAAGGGATCTTGGAAAACCATCTGCATTTCCCGCCGGGCGTTCATTATCTCGCCCGCCGCGGCGGTGGTAAGGTTGCGGCCGCCCAGCCACACCGTGCCGGCGGTGGTGGGCACCAGCTGCATGATGGTGCGGGCGAGGGTGGATTTGCCACTGCCGGATTCGCCCACAAGTCCGAGCACCTCGCCGCGCCGGACCTCGAAGCTGATGCCGTCCACCGCCTTGATGGTGCCGGTGCGTTTTCGGAAAATCAGACCTGATTCGATCGGGAAATGGGTCTGCACGTCGCGGACTTGGATCGTGGCTTCGTTTCCGATCACAGGGGCGGGGGCAGACGTGGTGGGAGAGTATTCCTCCGGCAAATCAAAACGTTTGAGCAGTTCGGCTTCGGTGAAGGGTTTTGAGAGGTCGGGCGGCAGGCCCGGGATGGTGAACAACTCGCGGCCCTTCGCCTGCAGCGCGGGGATGCAGCGTTGCAGCGCCTTGGTATAGGGGTGCTGCGGGGCGCGGAAAAGCGTGCGGGTGTCGGTGGACTCCACGATCCGGCCGGCATACATCACCTGCACCCGGTCGCACAGGCCGGACACGACGGCGAGGTCGTGGGTGACAAATATTACGGCCATGCCGAGCTCGCGCTGGAGTCGCTTCAGGAGTTCCAAGATCTGGGCCTGCACGGTGACATCGAGGGCGGTGGTCGGCTCGTCGGCGATGAGCAGGTCCGGTTTGGTGATGAGCGCCATCGCGATCATCACGCGCTGGCGCATGCCGCCGGAAAACTCGTGCGGATAACTGTGCAAACGCTGCGCGGCATCGGGGATGCCGACGGCCTCCAGCATGGCGAGTCCGCGGGCCAGGGCGTCGACCTTGGGGATATGCTCGTGAATGAGCAGGGGCTCGATGAGCTGTTCCGAGATGCGCAGGTAGGGGTTCAGCGACGTCATCGGGTCCTGGAAGATCATCGCGATGCGCTTGCCGCGGATGCCGCGCAGTTCGGCCGGCGGGCAATGCAGCAGGTCGGTGCCGTCAAACAGGGCCCGGCCGCTCTCGATCCGGCCGGGCGGCTGGGGAATCAGCCCCAGCAGCGAGGAGCAAGTCACAGACTTGCCCGAGCCGGATTCGCCGACGATCCCGAGGGTCTCGCCCTTCTCCAGTGAAAAGCTGACCCCATCCACGGCCCGGTAAACACCGCGGCGGGTGTGGAAGTAGGTGCGGAGATCGGTGACTTCGAGCAGGGGCACTGGTGAAACGTGGGGGTGGTTATCAGGGACCGGCACCCTGCGACTAGAGCAGATCGTTGAACAACTCCTCGTAGCGGGCGAGCATTTTGCCGAGGGAAAAACGTTTGGGCACGTCAGCCTTTCCGCGGGCCACAACCGCCTCGACCGTCGGGCCACCCGCCAGGACCTGGGTGAGGATTTGGGCCAGCGCTGCGTCGTCGCCACAGGGAAACCGCCAGCCGTTGACGCCGGGCTCGATGATGTCGTTCACCCCCGGGGCGTCGCTCCCGATGGCGGCGCAGCCGGCCGCCATGTAATCAATGAGCACCAGCGGCAGGCCCTCGTAATGGGTGGAAAGGACCGCGGCCCGGCAACGATGATAGAGCGGCGTGGCGTCGCTCACCCGGCCGAGGAATTCGACGCGATCACTGAGGTGGAGCGAGGCGGCGAGGCTTTCACAGGTGCGGCGGTGCGAGGCTTTGCCGTCGCCGCCAAGCAACAGTTGGCCGGTCCAGCCGGCGTCAACGAGTCGCCGGGTCGCGCGGAGCAGCGTCGGCTGGTCCTTCTGCCGGGCGAAGCGGGCCACCATGACAATATCCTGGCGGCGGGGGTTAAACGGGGGCGCGCCGACCGAATAACGCCCGGCGTCGACCCCATTGTGGATGATTTCCAAGCGCGGGCCGGCAATGCCGAGCGGGCGGATGTGGTCGGCGACACCCTGCGAGACGCAGACAGTGGCGGAAGTCTGCGGAGCCAGTTTCTGCGCGGCCCAACGCCGCCAGAACGGATAGCGTTCGCAGTTCATCTCCACGTGCAGCACCACGGGCACGCGGGCGGCGAAGGCGGCCTGCCGGCCCCAGAGGTGTTCGCTGTTGCCGTGGGCGACAAAAATCTGCGGCTTGAATTCCGCGATCACGGCGGCGAGTTGGCGGAGCGTCACCCACTTCAGACCGCCGTCCACCCAGGCCGTGCGCAGGCCGGTGGCGGCAATTTGGGCCTGCATGGTCGCGGGCAATGGGGCCTGCTTGCGGCGCAGCACCAGCAAGGGTTCGTAGTTGCCCGTGCGCCGGTGGCCGCAGGCGAGCTCCAGGGCGACCTTGGTGGCGCCGGAACCGCCGCCGGTGACGAAATGAATCACGCGGGGCTTGGCACTCATGGCCATTCCTGTCTTGTCATCGCGAGCCCGGCAAAGCCGGGCGTGGCGATCCAGATGGATTGCTTCGTCGCTCCGCTTCGCGGTGCTTCTCGCAATGACTGGATTGAAAATGCGCTCATGGCTTTTGCAGGTAGGGTCCAACCGCGGCCTGCACTTCGGCGACGGACAGGCGCAACAGCGGGCGCGGCCCGGTGAGGTCGTCCGGCCGGAGGATGGTGTGTTTCGTATCCCACGGATGCCAGCGCCACGGTTCAAGCGGTCCGAAGAGGGCGACGACGGGCACATGAAATGAGGCGGCGAGATGGAGCAGTCCGGTGTCGATGCCGATGGCGAGGTCCATGCGTTTGAAGAGCGAGTTGGATTCGCGGATCGTAAGCTGCTTGCTCCAATCGATCCAGTCGCGGGCGAGGGGATGGGGCAAGGCGCCCCGAATCTGTTCATAGTAGCCGGCGAGGCCAGGTGAGTCGCAAAAGTGAACCTCACAGCCCCGATCGTTCACAAGCCAGACGATGAGTTGGGCAAAACGGTCGGGCGCCCAGTCCTTCAACTCAAAGACGGATTTGGCGCAGATAAAGACCCGCGGCCTGCGACCCGCCGGCAGCGCCACCGCGACGCGCGCATCGGTGGCGGGGTCCGTCCAGTTTTCATTGTGGGTGTCGGTGATCGGGATGCCGTCAGCCCGGAGGACATCAAGGAAACACTCCACTTCATGCTTGTCGGCGTAGGGTGTGCTGCGTTGGAGCAACCAGGCGCGGCCGTCGGTGGCGAAGCCGACCCGGTGGGGGATGCCGGCCAGCAGCGGCAGGATGGCGCTGGAGAAGGACCGCCGCAGGATGTAGCATCGGTCGTAGTGGCGGGCGCGAAGGAATTTTGCGGCGCCGAACAAACTGGTGGGGCATTTTGCGGCGCGCTTTTTTTCACCTTCTAAGCGCGGCGCGTAGAAGAGCAGTTCGTCCTTGTAGGGGCAATGGGCCAGGGTGTCGCCGGAGACCGGCTCGCTCAGCACGTCGATCTTCGCATTCGGGAAGGCGTGGCGGAGGTTGCGCAGGGTGGGGATGGCCAGGACGGTGTCGCCGATGAAGCGGTAGCGGATCACCAGGATGCGCAGCGGGCGCGGATCGGGCCAGGACATGCGGGAAAGTAGCGAGTAGCGGGTGGTGGGTAGCGAGTAGAAATTCGCCGTGGAATGCAGGTTTCTGGATCTACATGCTCACTACTCGCTACTCGCTACTCGATGCTCGCTACTGATCAATACACCTCGGGGTAGCCGGGGCCGCGAGCCTTGAAACGTTTGTGCACCCAGAAGTATTGCTCGGGGGCAAGGCGGACGTGATGCTCGATGAGCCGGTTGATGCGCACCGCGTCGGCGGCGGCATCGGCGGTGGGGAAATTCTCCAACGCGGGCAGGATGATCAGAGTATAGGAATGGTCGGTTTCCCGTTTGGCGAAAAAGGGGACGACGGCGCAGCCGGTCAGCTCGGCGATCTTGCTGGTGGCAGTGTTGGTGATGGCGGGCACGCCGAAAAAAGGGAGGATTTCGGAAGACTTGCTGCGCTTGCCCTGGTCGGGCGCATACCAGATGGCGGCGTTGCCCCGCAGACCGCGCACGAGACCGCGCAGGTCGTCGAAATGCACGGCCGGTGACATGTGCCGCGCGCGCTGGCCGCGCATCAGGTGGGCGACCACCGGATTGTTCGGGTCCCGGTAAAGTCCGCCCATGGTGTGAGACTCGGACATGAGCCGGCCGCCGATCTCCAGCGTGGTGAAATGGGCCGTGAGGAGGAGGGCGCCGTGGCCCTTCGCCAGGGCGGAGTGGAGGTGTTCGAGGCCGATGACCCGGTGCGGTGGCAGGCCCGGGGATTTAGCCCACCACCCGGCGCAGACTTCAAACAAGCCCAAGGCGAGGGAATCGTAGTGGGCGCGGGCGAGGGTGGCGATCTGGGCGGCCGATTTTTCCGGGAAACACAACTGCAGGTTGGTGAAGACGACTCGGCGGCGGATACGAACGAGATGGAAGACGATCCAGGCGAGACCGCGGGCGACGAGGCGCTTCTCGAGCCAGGGCAGTTTGTCCGCGAGCCAGAGGAAGCCGAGGCCCGCCCACATGGGCCAGTGCCGGGGCAGCCAAAGGCGCGGGTGCTCACCGGCGGGGCTCATGCGCCTCCGGACTTGGGCGCGGGGCGGTAGAGCTGCGGGTTCAGCGCCGGATCATTATACATCTTGAACTGGAAGTAGGCGGAGAAGGTGCGGCGCTTCGCGATGACATCGGCAAGGAGGTCGGCCAGGCAGCCGGTGAGGTCGGTCCGCTGTTGGCGGATGCGGGCGAGCTTCTCGGCGCATTTCCGCTTGTGCGCGGCGGTGGCCTCGGGGCGCAGGGTCTCCTCGTGCATGTGGAATTCCTTCAGCGCGAGGATGGAGAGGCGGTCGATCATCATGCCGGGCGTTTCGGAGTTGCGCGGGCACCCGGCGAGCGGCGGGTGGAGGGCGGCGACCATCGCCTGGTCCATCTCTTCGGCGAAATTATTCCGCTCCTGGTTGAACCGATCGATGTTGCGCTTGGCCTGGTAGACGCGCTCAAACCCGAGGTCGTCGCGGCGGGCGATGTCCTCTTCGTGCCAGAGGGAGAAATTGCGGAGGTGGTTTTCCTCCAGCAGCCGGAAAAATCCGTCGCCGCCGGCGGCGGGCGGGACTTGGTGCCAGCGGGCGGTGAGCTCGGCCTGGCGGGAGGCGATTTCCGGGGCGTCGAATTTCATGGGGTGCGCCAAATTGAGTTGGACAAAACCGGCGCGGACACAAGCCTGCGCGTGCAGCGCGATGCAAAGCCTCCTCGTCATCAAGCCTTCGTCCCTCGGTGATATTGTGCATGCGCTGCAGGTGGTGCAGACCTTCGCCCGGGCGCGACCGGATTGCCGGATCAGCTGGGTGGTGCGGGAGCGGTTCGCGGGGTTGGTGCAGGCGGCGCCCTTTGTGCAGGAGGTGATCATTTTTCGCCGCCGGGGCGGCTGGTGGTCGTTCCTGCAGTTGCTGCGCCTCTTGCGCGGGAAGCAGTTTGACGCCGTCTGGGACATGCAGGGGCTGCTGCGTTCCGGCCTGATGACCGCCGCCGCCCGGGCGCCGGTGAAATGGGGCCGGTCCGACGCCCGCGAGGGCGCCGGCCTGTTCTACAACCGGCTCGTGGGCACGCCGACCATTCCCGGGCCCCACCACGCGCTGGAGATCCTGCAGGCGTTTTTGCCCTCCGCGGGCGTGACTCCGCACCTGGAGTATCCGTTGAAATTGAAAACGGAGACGGCCTACAAGTGGCGGCCTTTTTTTGCGGGAGACCCGCGCAACACCTTTGTGATCTTCACCGACAGCCGGGGCGAAGAGAAAGAATGGCCGCGCTTCAACGAATTGACGGCGCTGATCTTCCAGCAGATTCCCGAATGCCGGGTGGTCTGGTGCGCGGGCCAGGTCACGCAGCCCGAGATTCCGGTGCCGGCCGGCCGTTTCCTCAATCTCACTGGCTGCCCGATGGACGAAATGATCGCACTGGTGCGGCGACCCGCGACCTTTATCGGCAATGACAGCGGACCGATGCACTTGTCGGCGGCTTCGGGCAACCGGGTGCTGGCTATTTTTGGGCCGACTTCGCCGCGCCGCTTCGGGCCGTATCCGTCGGAGGATCCGAAGCACCGCGCGGTCGAGGCGCCGGAGGGCCGGCTCGACCGTCTGGACCCGGCCACGGTGCTTGCGGCGCTGGAGGAATTGCGGGCCCGGCCGCTTTGAGGGCGGCGGCAAAAGCCCGGTAGATCCGACAAAATCAGGTGCACCGGGCAGGTTCTCGTTTGCGTTTATCGGGCCGCTGTTAAGTTTGGGAACGACCCGCCTGACCCGTGGTCAATCATTTCCGCCCCATGCCTGAAATGCTCATCATCAAGCCTTCCGCGCTCCGTGACATCGTGCACGGACTGCAGGTCGCCGCGTCCATCAAGGCGCAGCGGCCCGAGTGGCGTGTTTCCTGGATCGTGCGGGATATTTTTTCACCCTTGGTGCGCGCCTCCACCGCGGTGGATCAGGTGTATGTGTTTCGGCGCCACGAAGGGGCGCGCGGGTTCTTGCGCATGATGCGCGAGGTGCGGGGAAAGGAATTCGATCTCGTGCTGGATTTTCAGGGGCTGTTGCGCACCGGGCTCATGACCAAGTGGGCGCGCGGCAAGCGCAAGGTCGGCCGCGCCGACGCCCGAGAGGGGGCCGGTATGTTTTACGACGCGAAAATCCCGCCGCCGCCCGCCGGCGCCTCGGGTCATGTGCTGGAGATTCTGCTGCAATTCTGCACGGTGGTCGGGGCCGAGCCGCGGCTGGCGGAGCCCCTGCACTTCCGCGAGATGGAACGGCTGAACCTGGGCTTCATGGAGCCGCGCAAGGGCCAGCGGCCCGTGCTGATATTTCCCGACAGCGGCCAGAGCAACAAACGGTGGAACGGTTATGCCCAGCTCACCGCACTGCTCATCCGCGAAGGCGGCCGCAAGGTCGTGTGGGCGGGCAACAATTACCTGCCGGGCAAGGAGTCGTTCCCCGAAGGCACTTTCCTCAACCTGACCGGCAACACCAGCCTGACCTCACTGCCCGCGCTGCTGGCCAAGGCGGATTGGATCATCTCGAACGACAGCGGACCGATGCACCTGGCGGCGGCGATGGGTCTCAAGACCATCGGACTGTTCGGGCCGACCGATCCGCGGCAATTCGGACCCTACCCCTTGAAGAGCCCGGCGAACTACGCCATCCAGGCGCCGGTGGGCGACCTGAACCTGCTTTCGGCCAAGGAAACTTTCTCTCTCTTCAACCGCATCGAAGCCTCGCTGCACAAGGTGCAGGCCAAAGCGGCGCTGGCCCACGCCTGAGGACGGGCCGCGGGCGGTGCGGAAAAGGGTTGTTCCCCGGACGGGTTATCCCTTGAACCTAGCCAGTCATGCTCGATCCCAAGCTCCTCCGTGAATCACCCGAAACCGTGCGCACCGCCATCGCCCGGAAGCACCTCGATGTTGACTTGGACGTCGTAGTTGCGCTCGACACTGCGTGGCGCGCTCAGCTCGGCGTAGTCGAGGCCCTGCGGGCCAGCCAGAAAGCCGCCAACAACGAGATGGTGGCGCTGAAGAAAGGTTCGCCGGAGTTTCTGGCCAAAGTGGCGGAGATGAAGGGTGTTTCGGCTCAGGCCAAGTCCGCCGAAGAGGCATTGAAGGCCACCGAAGGGGAATGGCACGCCGCCATGCTCTCGCTGCCCAACATCCCGCACGCCTCCGTGCCGGACGGCAAAACCCCCGAGCAGAACGTCGTGCATGCAACCCAGGGCGCAGTGGACGCGACCTCGCCGCACGCCATCCCGCATTGGGAGATCGGCGGCTTCAGCAACCTGATCGATTTCGCCCGCGGGGCGAAGGTCACGGGCGCGGGGTTTCCGTTTTTCATCGGCGAGGGTGCGAAGCTGTCGCGCGCCTTGCTCCAGTTCTTTTTGGATGAGAACGTGAAGGCCGGTTACACCGAGGTCAGTCCGCCGATCTTCGTCAACGCCGCCAGCGCCACGGCCACCGGCCAGCTCCCCGACAAGGAAGGCCAGATGTATGTGACCGCCGACCAGCTCTACGCCGTGCCGACCGCCGAGGTGCCGCTGACCAACTTTTTCCGCGACGAGATCCTCGATGAGGCCGTGCTGCCCGTCTGCCGCTGCGCCTACACGCCCTGCTTCCGGCGCGAAGCGGGGAGCTACGGCAAGGACGTGCGCGGTCTGAACCGCGTGCACCAGTTCGACAAGGTCGAGCTGCTCAAGTGGGTCCATCCCGCGACGAGTTATGACGAGCTGGAAAAGCTCCGGGCCGACGCCGAGCGCCTGCTGCATAAACTGGAACTGCCTTACCGCGTGCTGCTCATGTGCGGCGGCGATCTCGGTTTCGCCCAGTCGAAGAAATACGACCTCGAGGTGTGGGCGGCCGGACAGAAGCGCTGGCTGGAGGTGTCGAGTTGCTCGAATTTTGAGGCTTTCCAGGCGCGCCGGGCACAAATCCGTTTTCGCAGCAAGGAATCCGGCAAACCGGAGCTGGTCCATACCTTGAATGGCTCCGGCCTCGCCGTGCCCCGGGTGCTGGCCGCCCTGCTGGAAAACAACCTGCAGGCCGACGGGCGGGTGAAAATTCCTGCCGCCCTCGTGCCCTATTTTGGCAAGGAGTTTCTGGTTTTCAAGTGAGCTGGCAGACACAGGTGGAACGAGTGGGGGAGTTGGTGCCACTCGCCCGGCTTCATCCCGCGGTGCTCGCGTGGGCGGGGAAGCGTCGTGCGACTGCGGCCTGGGGTGTCGCCTTATCCGGCGGAGTGGATTCACTCGCGCTCCTGCTGCTGCTGCGGGCGCATTTTCCCCAGCGCAAGCTGCTCGCGTTGCATTTCAACCATCGGTTGCGCGGCCGCGCCTCCAAGCTTGATGCAGTTTTCTGTGTGCGGGTGTGCCGCGCGCTGGGAGTCCCCTGCGTGGTTGGCAGGTGGCGCTCCCCACCCAAGCCAGCCAGTGCCGGGGCCGCGCGGGTGGCGCGACACTCCTTCTTTGCCCGGGCCATGAAAAAATCCCGCACCAAGCAGCTGTGGCTGGCGCACCAGCAGGATGACATCGCCGAAAGCATGCTGATGCGCCTGGCGCGCGGCAGCGGGACGGGCGGACTGGCCGCGCCGCGGCCGGTTCAAGTCATGACCGACGGGCGGGTTTATTTGCGCCCGTTGCTGACGTTGAAGAAGGCCGAGTTGGTCACGGCCCTCAGGCAGTCCGGAGCCAAGTGGCGGGAGGACGCATCGAATGCGACCAACGATCACTTTCGCAACCGCGTCCGCCGATCGGTGCTGCCCGCTTGGATCAAAGTCGCAGGTCGCGATGCGCTGGCCGGCGCGGCCTTGGCGCGCGAGCTGCTCGACGACGACGATGCGGCGCTGGAAGCTTGGTTGGATGAGTTGACGCCGCTGGACCGCCGTAACCAGCTCAGCCTCGGCCGACTGAAGGGCAAACCGGTGGCCTTGGTGCGGCGGGCGTTGCACCGATGGTTGCTCGCGGTCCGACCCGAGACGGATCTGTCGCGGCAGGGATTCAACCAACTGCTCGCCGCAATGGAGCGCGGGCGCGACACGCGTTTCAGCCTAGGGGCCAAAGGGTTTGCCGTCGTGCGTCGCGGCCAGCTGAAGTTCCAGCGCGCGTGAGCGATTCCGATTTTGGGATAAATTTCCTCCAGCCGTTCGTTTGACTTATCCCGAGGGAACCTACAGCTTGCCCAACCACTCTCATTGCCCATGCCCGACAACGACAACAACAAGAAGCGCAGTCCCCTTAAGAGCCTCCCGCCGGACGGCTTTCCGCTCAAGACCGGCCTGATCTGGGTCGCCATCATTGCGGCGATCATCGCGCTTTTCCTGCTGAACCCGGGCAAGGCGCCGCAGCCGGCCACGCTCAAGATCCAGCAGGTTCTCGAGCTGGCCGAGCAGGGCCAGATCGCGAGCGGCTTCATCCAGCCGGACGGCACCGGCGGCCGGGACTGGTCGCAGCTGACCGGGGAGACCAAGGAGCCCATCTTGCGGAATGAAACCGGCCCGACCAAGGCCTTCGTCGCCACCGGCCGTTTGACCGACGGGAGCCTGGAGCTGTTGCAAAAGTCCAAGATTTTCGTCGAGAAACCCGCCACGACCGCGATGACGCAACTTCTGCTCAACGTGCTGCCGTTCATCATTGTCATCGGCCTGCTCTATTTTCTCTTCGTCCGTCAACTCCGGCAAGCCGGCAAGGGCGCGCTCAGCTTCGGCAAGAGCCGCGCCAAGATGCTCACCCGCGACAAGGACCGGGCGACCTTCGCCGATGTCGCCGGCTGCGACGAGGCCAAGGAGGAAGTCAGCGAGGTGGTCGAGTTCCTGCGCGACCCGAAGAAATTCCAAAAGATCGGTGGACGCATCCCCAAGGGCATTTTGATGGTCGGCCCCCCGGGCACCGGCAAGACGCTCCTCGCCAAGGCCATCGCCGGCGAGGCCGACGTGCCGTTCTTCTCGATCAGCGGCTCGGACTTCGTGGAAATGTTCGTCGGCGTCGGCGCCAGCCGCGTGCGGGACATGTTCGAGCAAGGCCGCAAGAACGCCCCGTGCCTCATCTTCATCGACGAAATCGACGCCGTCGGCCGGCAGCGCGGCGCGGGTCTCGGCGGCGGCAACGACGAGCGCGAGCAGACGCTCAACTCGCTCCTCGTCGAAATGGACGGCTTCGACACCCAGGAAGGCGTCATCATCATCGCGGCGACCAACCGGCCCGATGTGCTCGACAGCGCCCTCCTCCGTCCCGGCCGTTTCGACCGCCAGGTCTACATCGACCTGCCCGACATCATTGGTCGCGAACAGATTCTCCGCGTCCACGCCCGCAAGATCACCCTCTCCGAGGATGTCAACCTTGCCATCATCGCCCGCGGCACTCCGGGTCTCTCCGGCGCCGAGCTGGCCAACCTGCTCAACGAGGCCGCCCTGCTGGCCGCCCGTCGCAACAAGAAGAAAGTCGAGATGGTCGATGTCGACGATGCCCGCGACAAGGTGCTGTGGGGCCGTGAACACCGCCGGGTGATGGACGACAAGGAAAAGAAAGCCCTGGCCTGGCATGAAGCCGGCCACGCAGTGGTGGGCGCCGTGCTGGATGACGGATCATTTCCCGTGCACAAGGTCACGATCATACCCCGTGGCCAGAGCCTGGGCAGCACCACCTACCTGGCGACCAAGGACATCCTGGGGCGTTCGAAAAAACAGTATTCCGACCGGGTCTGCACCGCGATGGCCGGGCGGATTGCTGAGAAGATGGTGACGGACGACATCAGCGATGGCGCGTCTGGAGACATCAAACAGGCCACCAAGATTGCCCGGGCGATGGTGTGCGATTTCGTCATGAGCGACATCGGACCGATCGCCATGGGTGAGAATCAGGACACGGTTTTCCTTGGGCGGGACATTACCCGCTCCCAACACATCAGTGAAGATACCGCCCGCCGGGTGGACACGGCGGTGTCTGAGATCATCGGCGCCGAATACAAGCGCGCGGAGAAGATTCTCGGCGAGCATCGGTCGGCCCTCGACAAGATAGCCGCCGCATTGCTTGAGCACGAGACAATCGAAGGACGCCATGTGCTGGAGATCCTCAAGGAGGGTGAGATCAAGTCACCCATTGTCATGGTGAAGCAACCGCCTCGGACGGGCTCGGAGACGGGCAAGGTTGCGCCCAAGCCTGCTCCCGATGCTGCTCCCGGTGGCGCGCCCGCGCCCAGCCCCGCCTGATTGTTAAAATCGTCCTTGGATTTGTCCCTCGAGGCCGGCATCCTGCCGGCCTCTTTCATTATGAAAATCTGCTGCATAGGCGCCGGTTACGTCGGTGGACCGACCATGGCCATGATCGCCCTGAAATGTCCCGATATCACCGTGACGGTCGTCGACATGAACGCGGCCCGCATCGCCGCCTGGAACAGCGCCACGCTGCCGATCTTCGAGCCCGGTCTCGACGACGTCGTCAAACAAGCCCGCGGGCGAAATCTCTTCTTCTCCACCGATGTGGCCGGCCAGATCAAGCAGGCCGACATCATCTTTGTCGCGGTCAACACCCCGACCAAGACCTACGGTGTCGGCGCCGGCCGCGCGGCGGACCTGCGGTTCATCGAGTCCGTCGCCCGCACCATCGCCGAGCACGCTGATACCGGCAAGATCATCGTCGAGAAGTCCACCATCCCGGTAAAGACGGCCGACGCCATCAAGGCCATCGTCGCCTCCAACTCGAAGGGGCTGAAGTTTGCGGTGCTCTCCAATCCCGAATTCCTGGCCGAGGGCACGGCCATCAAGGATCTGCTCAGTCCTGATCGCGTGCTCATCGGCGGCGAACGCACCCCCGAAGGCGAGCGAGCCATGGAAACGCTGGCGGGAGTTTACGGCCGCTGGGTGCCACGGGACCGCATCATCCTGACCAATCTCTGGTCATCCGAGCTCTCAAAGCTCGTCGCCAACGCCTTTCTCGCCCAGCGCATCTCGTCCATCAACTCAATCTCCGCGTTATGCGAGGCGACCGGCGCCGATGTGGACGAAGTGGCCAATGCCATCGGCAAGGACAGCCGCATCGGTTCGAAATTCCTGAAGAGCTCCGTGGGCTTCGGCGGTTCCTGCTTTCAGAAAGACATCCTTAACCTCACTTATCTGTGTGAAAGCTTCGGCCTGCCCGAGGTGGCGGCCTATTGGGAGAGCGTCGTGGGCATCAACGACTGGCAGAAGAAGCGTTTTACCGGCCGCATCGTGAAGGAGCTCTTCAACACCGTCGCCGACAAGAAAATCGCCGTGCTCGGCTTCGCCTTCAAGAAGGACACCAACGACACCCGCGAATCCGCCGCGATCAGCGTCGTCCGCAATTTGCTCTCGGAGCACGCCCAAGTATCCGTTTACGACCCGAAGGTGCCGGCGGACGAAATCAAGACCGACACCCTTGGCAAGGGCGTGGAGAACCCGCGCCTGACCGTGGCCCAGGACGCCTACGAGGCCTGCGCCGGGGCGCACGCCATCGCCATTGTGACCGAATGGGACGAATTCAGGACCCTCGACTATGCGAGGATTTTTGCCAAGATGTCGAAGCCCGCCTTCCTTTACGACGGACGCAGCATTGTGGATCTGGCCGCACTGAGGAAGATAGGTTTCAAGGCTACCGGCATTGGCAAGCCCGAGACCGGCCGCCGCGAGGGCGATGCGGTGTAATGGCCGGCCGGGCGCAGCCGCCCACTCCGGTGCGGCACCTGCGCCGCGCCGGTCACTTGACCGTGGGGGCGGCACGATGCACCTGCGCCGACCACTTCTTGTAGGCGGGAGCCTCATGCTGGAAGGCATCAGGGGCATCGACCAGGCAGAACAAGTTGTCGCCACTGATCGCGGGGAAAATCCGCGCGAGGTCGTAGCTGCACGGCGCGGCCGGGCGGGGCGGGGTGGCCCACGCCCGGAAATTCTCGGGCGTGAGCAGTTCCCTGGCGGGCAATTCAGTTGCGGCGATGCGTCGCAAGGGTGACAGCCGTCCGTCCGCATCGACGGCCTGCAGATGCCACGTGTCGCGCCGGGCGTCGGCCATGACGGCAAAATTGCGTGGGGCCAGGGTCCAGGCAAAACGGCCGGCGACCGCGAGGCTTTGGTAGGCGTAGGCCGGACGCGGTTGGAGCACCTGCCAGGTGCGCAGGGCCATGGCGACCGTGCGGGTGCCGAGCATCGAGCCGGGGCCTTCGCAAAAAACAAAAGCGCCGACAGCAGCGAGCTTGAGTCCGGCTGCTTTCAATACTGCTTCGGTCCCGGAGAAGAGCGCCGTCCCGGCCTCGTCGTCGGCCCGGTGCCAGCAGGCCGGACCATCGGCCCGCAGCAGACCAGCCTGCGCGGTGGTCGAGGCGGCGTCGAGGACGAGAATACTGCCGTGATTGGCAAGGAGTTGGACAAGGGTGGCCATCCCGGCGGCAGATTGCATGGGGTAAAGCCACGCTCCAAGCTCCAACCTACAAGCACCAGAGAATAATCAGATACCGCTAGTTTCCGGCTTGGGGATTTGCTCCGGTTTTTGAGATTCCTTGACGGTTGGGGCTTGGAGCTTGGAGCTTTTTGAAACTGGCCTTGACCGGAGGGGCTCCTGACCTACGTTGGCCGGTTCATCGACTGAAACCCGCCACTTTATCCGCCGTGAACGTTCAAATCACTGACATCAACGAAACCCGCAAAACGCTGACCGTCACCCTCGACAAGGGTGAAGTTGACGGCGAATACAACGCCACCCTTGGCGCGTTTACCAAACAGGTGAGCCTGCCCGGATTCCGCCCCGGAAAGGCTCCGGCCGCCATGGTCGCAAAGCGCTTCGGCAAGGAATTGAACGACGAGTTTAAGCAGAAGGTGATTGGCAAGGCTTACCGCGATGGTCTCGACCAGTCCAAACTCGAGGTGCTTTCTCTCGTGGAAGTGGAGGAAGGCTCCATCGAGCCGGGTCTCTCCGCCGCCATCAAGCTCACCGTGGACGTGCGGCCCGAATTCAAGCTCCCCGATTATCATGGCATCGTGACCGAAACCATGGCCACCACGCCGACCGATACCGAGGTCGACACCGTGATCGAGGGTTTGCGCGCCGAACGCGCGGATTTCAAGGTGGCCGAGCGCGCCGCCGCCAAGAGCGATTACGTGCGCTTTGGCTACAGCGGCACGCTGGACGGGAAGCCGCTGACCGAGTTGGTCGGCGACAAGGGCATCTACGCCGCCGCCCCGCAGACCTGGGAGGAAGTCGAGGGGGCCAACGAGGGCCTGCTCCCCGGCATGTCCAAGCAACTCGCCGGCCTGAAGGCGGGGGACAAGAAGGAAACCACGATCACCTTTCCGGCGGAGTTCGCCGCCGTCCCGGCGCTGGCGGGCAGGACCGCCGCCTACGCCATCGAGGTGCAGGAAGTCCGCGAACGCGTCCTGCCCCCGCTGGACGAGGCTTTCTGCAAGGCCAATCAGGCCGATGACCTCGCCGGACTTAAATCGCAGGTCGCGACCAACCTGAAAATGCGCAAGGAATACGAGAACCGGGCGGCCCAGCGCCGCCAGGTGACGGATGCGCTCGTGGCGCAGGCCAACTTTCCCGTGCCGGACAGCCTCATCGCCTCCGAGCGGGACGGCGTGCTCCGCCAGTTCATCGAGGAAAACATGCGGCGCGGCATCCCGCAGGAGCAGTTCGAGCAGAACAAAAAGGAGCTCTACGACAGCGCCACCAAGGCTGCGGTCTCCCGGGTGAAAGTGCAGCTGATGCTCGCCAAGATTGCCGACGCGGAGAAACTCAAGGTCGAGGAGAAGGACTTCAACAACTGGATCATGCGCGAGGCCATGCGCTCCGGCGCGAAACCCGACAAGCTCGCGAAGGATCTCGGCAAGGACCGCGAGCAACTCCGCGCGATCCAGCAACAGCTGCTCTTCGACAAGGCCCTTGATTTTCTGGTCTCCAAGGCTACCGTGAAGACGGCAACAGCCAAAGCATGAGCTACTACGTCCCCATCGTCCTCGAAAACACCGGCCGCGGCGAGCGGTCGATGGATATCTACAGCCGGCTGCTCAAGGATCGCATCATCTTCATCGGCACGCCGATTGACGACATGGTGGCGAACCTCGTGATCGCGCAGCTCCTCTACCTGCAGATGGAGGATCCGAAGAAGGACATCCACCTCTACATCAATTCCCCCGGCGGGGTCGTGACCGGCGGCATGGCCATCTACGACACGATGAATTTCCTGCAGTGTGATGTGGTCACCTACTGCATCGGCATGGCGGCCAGCATGAGCACTGTGCTCCTCGCGGCCGGGACCAAGGGCAAACGCTTCGCGCTCCCGAACAGCCGCGTGATGATCCACCAGCCCTCCGGCGGCGCGGGCGGCCAGGCGGCCGACATTGCCATCCAGGCGAAGGAAATCCTCCGCTGGCGCAAAACCCTCAACGAGACCATTGCCAAGCACACCGGCAAGACCGCCCAGCAGATTGAGACGGATTCCGACCGCGACTACTACCTGAGCGCCGAGGAGGCCAAGACCTACGGCATTGTGGACCACGTGGTCGCATCAACGCGCGACGCCGAGAAGATCGCCAAGTCCGCCGCGGCCTGAGGCCTTTTACAGGCCGGTTTAGGACGGGAAAATCCCTCGACTAAAGCCGGCAAATCCTGACCATAACGCCATGGCCAAATCATCGCGCATGACGCTCTGTTCGTTCTGCGGCAAGTCGCAGGCGGAAGTCCGCAAGATCATTGCGGGGCCCGGCGTTTATATCTGCGACTCCTGCGTCAACGTCTGTAAGACGATCATTGACCGCGAGGTGAAGGCCCCGACGGCCGAAGGGGTCAAGCCGGCCTTCCGTCTGGTCAAGCCATCCGAGGTGAAGAAGGTGCTTGATGACCACGTCATCGGGCAGGACCACGCCAAAAAGGTCCTCTCGGTCGCCGTCTACAATCATTACAAACGCCTGAATTTCGACGCCGGCTCGGGCAACAGCCGCGATGTCGCCTCCCTGCCCGCCGAGTTCAGCGACGTCGAGGTCGAGAAGAGCAACATCCTGCTGGTCGGCCCGACCGGCTCCGGCAAGACCCTGCTGGCCCGCTCGCTGGCCCGCATCCTCGACGTGCCGTTCGCCATCTCCGACGCCACCACGCTCACCGAAGCCGGCTACGTCGGCGAGGATGTCGAAAACGTCGTCCTCCGCCTCCTCCAGTCGGCCAACTACGACGTGAAGAAGGCCGAATGCGGGATCATCTATATCGACGAGATCGACAAGATCCGCCGCACCACCGAAAACGTTTCCATCACCCGTGACGTCTCCGGCGAAGGCGTGCAACAGGCGCTGCTCAAGATTCTCGAGGGCACGACGTGCAATGTCCCCCCGCAAGGCGGCCGCAAGCACCCGAACCAGGAATACATCCAGGTCAACACCTCCAACATCCTCTTCATCTGCGGCGGCGCGTTCGTCGGCCTCAACGAGGTCATCAAGAAGCGCCTCGGCCAGCGCTCGCTGGGTTTCCACATCAACGAGAAAGACCACGAACTCACGCCCGACGAGATCATGCGCGGCGTCGCCCCGGAGGACTTGATCCGCTTCGGCATGATCCCTGAGTTCATCGGCCGCCTGCCGGTCGTCTCGGTGCTCGACGAGTTGAAGGTCGCCGACCTCGAGAAAGTTTTGCTGCGCACCAAGAACTCGATGGTGAAGCAGTATTCCAAACTTTTCGCCATGGATGGGGTGCAACTCAAGTTCACGCGCGACGCCGTGCTGGCCATCGCCAAGCGCGCCATCGAGCTGAAGACCGGCGCCCGCGCTTTGCGCGCCATCCTGGAGAAAATCATGCTGGAAGTCATGTATGACCTGCCCCAGCGCGACGACATCGTCGAGGTTATCATCGACCAGTCCGTCGTCGAAGGACGCCGCAAGCCGCAGCTCCGGAAGTCCGGCCGCAGTGTCTCCTCCGACAAGAACGCGGCTTGAGCCCCCCTGTGGCCGACGATTTTAATTTGGCTCGTTAGCCGTTGGTTTGTGGCGCAAGCTGCACGCCGTGTCCGCCACCTTGAAAGAAACCCTGTGCGCGCCTGCCTGCAATCTAGCGCAGTCATCCCGCCGGTGGCTGACGATCACACTTTTGGGTTACGTTTTGCTCGGCACGGTCGCGATGGATCGCTGGCAGCACCGGGGAGGGCAATCTATCCGCGATCTCGGTTTCGGCTACGGGGTGCTGATCGCGGCGATTGAAGACACGGGCGAATACCGGGTGCCGGAGGGGGTGCATTATCCGGACGTAGCCTTCAGTGCGCACCGGCTGCCCTTCATTCCTTTCTTCCTGCTGGCCTTGAAGGATGTCGTGGGGGACGACCTCCGGTGGGTGGCGCTGGTGAAGTGCTTTTTCTTTGGCGGACTGCTGGTGGTGGCGGTAACTACCGTGCTACGCACCGCCCGCGCACCACTCTGGGCCGTGCTAGTGCTTTTGGGGGTGGGGCTCACCATGCCGCGCTGGGCCTTGAACGTTTTCGAGGTCGGGCTCGAGGAAGGCTACAATATCACCGTCCTGGGTCTGCTCTTTGCCCTGCTTTGGTTCGACGATGCGGCGGGAAAAGCCCGCTTCAGCTGGGTGTTGGCCGTGGGTTGCCTGCTGGTGCTGCTCGTGTTCCTGAAAAGCTCGATGGTTTACTGGTGTCTGGCCGTGCCGGTTCTCGCCGGGCTGCGGCGGCGGGATTGGCGAGAGGCCGCCGTTCTGCTGTCGGTGGTGGCCATGGGATTGTATGGCCTGGCGGCCTTCAACGAGCGAAGCTCCGGTCGTTTCACCATCGGCTCCTCTTGGGAAGGCTGGAACCTTTACAAGGGCAATAGCGAGCACTCGCTGGAACTCTATCCTCCCTACAGTCTCGATCTCCTGGACTACGAAGGAAAGGTCGTCGCGGGCCGGCCGCTGGTGGATGAGTGGGACCATAACGCCTATTTCAAGCAGCGGGCCGTTGCTTTCATCCGCACCCACCCGGGCGCGTTTCTCGAACTGGCGGTGCGCAAGGCGTGGATATTTTACGGGGAGATTCGCGCCTCGGGCTTGTCCCAGCGAGGTGAGTCACGCTACGCCCGCCCGGAATATCTGCTGCAGATCCCGTGGATGGTAGTCTTTCGCGTCATGCTGTGGGCGGCGATCCTGCTGGCGTTGCAGACGCTGTGGCGCGCACCCTGGCGTTCCGATGCGGCCGTAGTGGCGCTGACCTACCTGGTCTTTCTCGCGCTTTATTCCGCGTTCCACGTCATCGGCTTCGCTTACGAACGGCACGTGATGCCGGTGGTCATGCCTACGGCCCTCTACCTCCTCTGGCGCTGGAGCGAGAACGCGCGGATGCAGAGCGTTTAGGTGGAACCCGGCCTCCGGACGGGTTCGAAGCGCGTCCGGAGGCCACGCTCCACCCAACGGATGTCAGCGCGAGACCTGCGGAAACGAGCCGTGGCGATCCAGCTAGATGGATTGCTTCGTCGCTGCGCTCTTCGCAATGACAAGCAAGGAGAGTATCACCAGTTGAAACTCTCGCCCTTCCCGATGGACTTGGCGAAGGCGACGAAGAGCTTTACGCAATTCTCCACATCCTCGAGGTCCACGACCTCGCTCGGCGTGTGCATGTAGCGGAGCGGGATCGAGACCAGTCCCACCGCCACGCCGCCGCGGGCCATCTGAATGGCGCGGGCATCAGTGCCGGTCGGCCGCGGGTCGGCGTCGAGCTGGATGGTGATCTTCGCCTTCTTCGCGCAGGCGACCAACCGGTCATAGACCTTCGGGTTGATGTTCGGTCCGCGGCAGATGATCGGGCCGCCGCCGAGCTTGGTCTCGCCGAACTTGCGGTGGTCGCAGTCGGGATGGTCAGTCGCGTGGCCGACATCCACCGCCAGCGCTATATGCGGGTCGATCGCAAAGGCGGACGTGGTTGCGCCGCGCGTGCCGATCTCCTCCTGCGTGGTGGCGACCGAGACGACCTTGGCGTTTAGTTTCACCTTTTCCTCGGCGAGTCGGATCAGGGCCTCGCCCACGATGTAGGCGCCGACCTTGTTATCGAAGGCGCGGGCGGTGCCGATGCTGCCGGTGATGAGTTCAAATTCGTGGTCGTAGGTGGCCACATCGCCGATGGCGACGCGGCTGAGGGCCTCGGCCTTGGTCTTGGCACCGATGTCGATCCAGATTTCGTGCTTCTTTGGCACCTTCTTGCGATCCTCCTCGTCCATCAGGTGGACGGCGCGCTTGCCGGTCACCCCCTTCACCGCGCCACGGGCGGTCTGGATGATGACACGACGGCCGGAGATGATGCTCAGGTCGTGGCCGCCAATCGTGTCGAAGTAGAGAAAACCGTCCTTGTTGACGTAGATGATCATGAGGCCGAGCTCATCCATGTGGCCGGCGAACATCAGCGTCGGGCCACCCTTGGGGTTGAGCGTCGCGATCCGGTTGCCGAGGGCGTCGTTGGCGTAGGCGGCGGCGTGCGGCTTGACGTGCCGGTCGTAGACGGCCTGGGCCTGCGCCTCGGCACCGGAGGGGGACTTGGCCTGGAGCAACTCGGTGAGAAAGAGGGGAGCTTGATAGTCGGGCATGGGCGTAGTGTCTGGCTAAATGGAGTGCTCCGGCAAAGAGAAAATTCACGCCGCCCCTTTGGCTCCCAGCAGGATCTTATCTGAAGCCTTACGCCATCAGTCAGACACGGAGGGGCGAAACCCCGGAGTTGTCTGTAGTGATCTTGTTGGGCTCCGTCTTCATTTTGGCTCGGGCATCTTCTGTGAGAGCATCGCGAGAAATCGCTCGTTCGTGGCGGCCCCATGCGTTCTCGCTATCTTCATCTTCTCCCATGCACCGGCATAATCTCCAATCCAGTATTTAGCGGAAGACCAACTGTCATAGAGGTAGCCGAGCTTGTCGCCGCTCTTGATGGCCTCTTCATAATACCTTTCGGACTCGGCGATAAATGCTGTGCGCTGATCAAGCGACAACTCCTTGGCGTCCTTCGCATCAGCAACGCGGAGAGCGGACACACGCCCTAGGTCCGGCAAGAAAGAAACGTCACGAAAACCAAGCTTATAGGCCCGCATCTCCATGTCGTAGGCTCCGAAAGCCATGCCGCGATCATGCAGCACCGCGCCGAATCCCCAAAAGACCTCTGGGTTCTTGGGATCGAGAAGTTACGCTTGGTTGAAGCGTCGCATCGCCATATCAAGATCGTCGTGATTGTAGAATGCGAACGCTTGCTCGACCCACCGCTTTGCCGCTCTTTCGCGGCCACCAAATGCTGATGACACGCTCTCGATAAACGCGTCGTCGGCTTTCTTTAACTCGGGCACCGACTGCCGGTCCATGCCGCCATACATCGGCACTTGGTCAATTGATCGGAGGCGTGGGTCGTTATGAACGACGACGCAGCCGGCAAGCAAGAGCGTGAGCAGCGGAATAATGTAGCGATGCTTCATAGGATTCTTTCTTCGCCCAACAGTTTTATTCAGACTACGCGTAAAGACTACGGTTGCTGATGTCCATGGCCCTAGAATCTACACAAACCGTTCATTTTCAATCTGGGAAAATCAAGCGTAGCCTTTTGCTGGTAGGTTACCTCCGGCAATTGACTACACCTCGGGGCAGATTGTCTCGCGATGAATGACGGACCTGTTTCTTTTCCAACCTGGAAGGAGATGCTGGGGCAAAGCAGTCTAAGCCCGCAGCTCAAGTCGGCCTAGGTCCGTGAAATCCTCAACTTCTTGAAGCATTGCTAGGCGAGTCATGCGTCGGCGACAGCCGAATTGGCCAAGCACTACCTGGCGTGGCGGGAAAAACCATCGGACGGACCAGCGAGGGAGGCGTTGCGGTGGTTTTATCGGGAAGGGCGCAAGAGCATGAAACCGGCCGGGGCCGGAGACCGCAAGGCACCGCTGGCTGGTTCGTTTCCCGGAGCACCGCGCCCAGCCCTCGCTTTGCCAGCGTGGAGACGACGCAGATCTACACCCACGTCATGCACTCGCCTTCGCCAAGCTAGGGCGCGGCAAGAAAGCCGGGGTCCGGCGTGCGCAGTCCGCTGGACCAGTGAGTCGCCCCGGATACTTGTAACGTATTAATTGACGAATTGATCAGGCCAACGCTCAAGACTAGGTTGCTGAACTTGGTTTGACCCGACTCCTTTGTAACGTATTACGTTACAAAGGGGCCTGGGGAGGATGGAGGCCGGGCCGGTTGCAGATCAACAAAAAGACGCGCCGGGGCGGGCGCGCCTTGGGTGGTAGATCATCGGTGCCAATCAGTGGCCGAGCTTTTCCGCAATTTCCTCCAGCGGGTAGGTGATGATCTCGGCGAGCGTCGGGTGATACCAGGGGGCGCGGAGCATGTCCCGCACGGTGGCGCGCATCGCCAGCGGCGTGGAGAAGGCGTGGATGAGCTCGCCGGCATCCTTGCCCACGATCTCCGCGCCGAGGATGCGCCCGCGCTTCGGTTCGGCGACGACCTTCACGTAACCGTAGTTGGCCTCCATGAGGATGGATTTGCCGTGATCGTTGAAGGGGTGGGAGGCGACATGGTATTTCACCCCTTGCTCGTCAAGCTCGCGCTCGAGCCGGCCGATGGTGGCGAGTTGCGGATCGGTAAAGACAACATTGAGGAGAAGCGACCAGTTCACGGGCTTCAGGCCTTTCGCCTTGGCGGCGTGGCGCGCGGCGAGGATCCCCTGCTCGATGGCGACATGGACGATCTCCTCGGGGCCGGAGCAGTCGCCGGCGGCGTAGATGTGACGCGCACTGGTCTGCTGCCAGCGGTTGATGATGATCTGGCCGTTGGGGCGCGTCTTCACCCCGGCGGCGGCCAGGCCGAGTCCGGCGGTGTTGGGCTCGCGGCCGAGCGCGTTGAACAGGTGGGCGGCGCGGCGGGTGACGAGCCGGCCGTTGTGCCGGAACTTGACGGTGACACCGCCCTTGTCGGTGGCGACGGACTGGAGTTTGGTGGCGGTGAAGAGTGCTATCCCTTCGTCTGTGAACGCCTGCTGCACGACGCGGGAGGCGTCCTCCGAGTGGTCGCTCAGGATGTTCGGGCTGCGCTGGATCAACGTCACTTTGCTGCCGATGCGGTTCAGGTATTGGGCCAGTTCGCAGGCGACTATGCCGCCGCCGAGCACGAGCACGCTTTTTGGCACAAAGTCCAGATCGAGCACGTCGTCACTCGTCCAGCACCTGGCTTCCTTCAGGCCGGGAATGGGCGGGACGCTGACCTTCGAGCCGGTGCCGATAAGAAAGTGACGGCCGCGCAACATACGCCCGTCAGAAAGCTCCAGCGTGTGCGGGTCGATGAACTTGGCGGAGGCGCGGTAGAGGTCGAACTTGCCCGACTTAAGCGCATCCACCCTGTAACGCGCAAAATCCCCGATGATTTTGAGTTTCCGCGCATGCACGGCTTTCATGTCGGCGCGGGCTCCTGTCACCTTCAGCCCAAAGCGTCCGGCCTGTCGGGCAAGATGGAGCACCTCGGCGGTGTAGAGCAGGGTTTTCGACGGCATACAACCGCGCAGGATGCACAGACCGCCGAGCTGCTTCGCGCCGTCGATCACTGCGACTTTCAGGCCGAGGCCGGCCGCGACCTGCGCCGCGTTGAACCCGGCGCTGCCGCCGCCAAGACAGATGAAGTCGTAAGTATTGATATTAGTCACGGATTAGGACGAATGCATCAGCCACGAAAAGTCACAAAGAGACACAATAACATACAGTGTTTGTTTTTGTGGCCATTCCCTCGGTGGGATTATCGCCCTTTGCCAAACAGCATGATATGGATCGTCTTCAGGACGATAGAGGCATCGAGCACGAATGAAAAATAACGGATGTAGTAGAGGTCGTATTCCAGCTTGCGCATGGTGTCCTCCAGGTTGGCGCCGTAGGGATAGTTCACCTGGGCCCAGCCGGTGATCCCTGGCTTCACCAGGTGGCGGAAGTGGTAGCAGGGGATTTTCTGCTCGTAGTCATCGACCAGCCGCACCCACTCGGCGCGCGGGCCGATGAGGCTCATGTCACCGTGCAGCACATTCCAAAGCTGCGGTATCTCGTCGAGCCGGCTGGCCCGCAGGAAACGGCCAAGGCGCGTAACCCGGCTGTCGTTCTGCTGGGTGTAGTCACCGCCCTCACCGCCCACCCGCATGGTGCGGAGTTTGACGATGTCAAAAAGCATGCGATTTCGCCCCACGCGAGTCTGGCGGAATAACACCGGTCCGCGGTCGTCCAGCCAGATGGCGGCGGCCACCAGAGGGGCAAAGGGTAGGGCCAGCAGCAGGCCGAAAGTGGCGAAGGCGATGTCGCTGACACGCTTCAGGCGCTCGAAGACCGGCTCGCGGGCGATCTGGAAACCTTCTTGGAACAGCCAGGTCTGGTTCAACCGGTAGAGCGGGATCTTCCGCCAGTAAACCTCGTGGAACAACTCCAGCGTGTAGGTCGGCACGCCGGAGAAGTGCAGCTCCATCAGTCGTTGCGCCACCGCCTGCGGCAACTCCTGGCTGGTCTCGCGCAGGATGATCGCATCGATGTTGCCCTGGTATTCCTCGAGATAATGGGTGATGTCACCGAACGGCGGCGTGGAGATGCTGGAGTCGGGTTGCGTGAAGCCACGGGCAAAGGTGGAGTGGGTGGCGTAGAGCACTAATTGGGTCATGCCGGTGCGCCGGCATTCCTCCTTGAAAGCGATGCAGTTTTCCTCGCTACCCAGAAACATGAAATATCTTTGCTGCTGGTGCGCCTGCACGCGCTGGTAGAGCACCCGCCGGTAACTGAGCGTAACGGGAATCAATAGCACGCAGGCGCCCGTGATGACCAGCCGACTGACCTGCAGGGCAAACCCCGCCGGGATGAACGCGTAGGTGAGCAGCAGGGTGAACAGCAGCACAAAAACCAGCGCGATGGTGTGCAGGCTGGTGTAGGTGACCGACATCAGGTCGGTGCGTGGGCTGTAGCCATCAATCAGGTAAACCGCGAAGAAGTGCATCAGCACGGGCAGCGTCAGCGGCGCGAGGATAAAACCCTCCCAATGGATCACCCCCCAGGCCCAGGCCACGAAGTTGAACGCCACGACCACGGCGACAGCGTCGAGCAGCACGAGGATTGCGGTTAGGAATCTTCCCTGAGTCATGGCAAAATCATTTACAGGGCCGCAGGGGCCCAACGCAAACGGAACTTACCCACCGGCTGCGGCCTGGCGCAGGATTGTGTCCCATTGGGTGAGTGCCGCCGCAAAGGTGAACTCGCGCTCATAGATGGCCCGGGCGCGCCGGCCCAACTGCAGGCAAAGTGCCCGGTCATTGTGCCAGGTGACTATTGTTGCCGCCAGCCCGGTGCCGTCGGTCGGATCGAAAGCCGCGCCGCATTTCCCCTGGGCCAGCAATCGGGCGATCTCGCCGTCGGTCGGACCGACGAACAGCACCGGCCGCCCGGCCGCGAGCACGCCCGCCAGCTTGCTCGGATAGACCAGCGAAGCGAAGCCGGGCTTCAACGTCACCAGCTGCGCGTCGGCAGCGGCCAGCGCGGCGGCCAGGTGGGCGCGCGGCTCCGGCGGCAGCTGTTTGATGTTGCCCAGTCCGCGTGACCGGGCCGCGGTCCGGATCTCGTCGAAACGCGCCCCGGCGCCGATGAAGAGGAAAACAACGTCCTGGTTCGTCTTCAGTCGCCCGGCCGCGTCGAGCACCGCGGCGAATTCATGCACGCGACCGAGATTGCCTGTGTAGGCGACAATAAACTTACCCGTCAGGCCCCAGGCGGCGCGCCGGGCGGCGATGGCCTCAACCGGGGCCGGAGCCTGCAGCTCACGCGGAGCCCAGTTGGGCACGATGGCAACCTGGCCGGCTGGCACGCCGTGCGCCGTGACGACCTGCGCCATGTCCTCGCCCAGGGGCACGCAGCAACGCGCGGCGCGCCACGCGGCATCGCGCTTCGTCTGCAGCAGCCGGAGCGGCCAGGTCAGCAGCGCGCCGACATGCGCGGTGACAATCTCCGGGTAGATGTCCTGGATCCAGTGGACGACCCGGGCTTCGCGTTTCCGCGCGATGGCGTCGATCCGGGCGCCAAGCATCGGGGGATCGGTCATCGGCACCACGACATCCCCCGGCTGGGCCAGGGTGGCGAGCAGCCGTTGGGCGCCCCGGTTGAACCGCCCGTAATTGAGGGCGCGCGAAATCAGGCCGCCGTGCTGTTCGCCCGGCCCGGTGCGGTGGATGGTCACTCCGTTGTGCCGGGTGGAGGCCTCGCCGGCGGCGATGACGTGGACCTCCCAACCGCGGCCCGCGAGACCTTCGGCGAGATCGGTCAGCAACTGCGCCGTGGCGGCGGTCGAGGGCCAGTAGACGCGGTTGATGAAGATGAGGCGGGGAAGGGACAAAAGCTTGATCGTGTTGGGTAGGGCGAGTCGTTCCGACGAGCCGCGGCTCATCCGGAGGATTCGCCCTACCTGTTGAGCCGCAGTTCGCGGGCCTTGGTCGCGCACAGAAATTCATACCAGCCCATCAGCCGGCAGAACACGAAACCCCGTCGACCATCAAGGAATCCGGCCCGCCAGACATAGTGGTAAAGAAAACGCAGCCACGGGCGGCAGGGCAAAGACCAGGCGAGGCGCCGCAGGCGCCGCTTGCGGGCGAGTCCCGGGTCAAGGCCGGTGGCATCGGCGTGGGAGGATTCGATTTGGAGGCGAGCCTCCCAGTTGCTGTAGCGGTTGTGCTTTTCAACCCACGTGGCGATGTCGGGGAAAGCGTAGTGCTCCATCTCGCCCGCCAGGTAACCGGCCAAACCCTGCAGCTCGATGTGCTCATGCACCTCGTTGTCGCCGGAACCGCCGCCCGCCCCGCCGGCGGGTTGTTCATAGCGACCCAAGGCATGGCGGAAGAAGCGCAGGTTCCAACTCGGATAATAGCCGCAATGGTTGAGCCAGCCGTCGAGAAACCAGAAGCGGCGATTTACATAAAAACCATGATGTTGAGTCTGGCCGAGTGCCGCCCGCAGGGCGGTCTGCAATTCCGGCGTGGCGCGCTCATCCGCGTCGATGATGAACACCCAGTCGTTTTTCCAAGGCACGTTGGCCAGCGCCCAGTTCTTCTTCTTCGGGTAAACCCCGTTCCACTTAAAATCGACCACCCGGGCACCGGCGGCGCGCGCAATGTCAGGCGTGCCGTCAGTGCTGCCGGAATCCACCACCACGACATCGTTGCACCACGCGACCGAGGCGAGGCACGCCGCCAGATTGACCGCCTCGTTCTTGGCGGGGATCAGGACGGAGATGGGGGCGGGAGCGGCCATGTTCAGCGGGGTTCCTCCCGCTGGGCGTGCAGGTCGAGGGTGGCGTAGCGGAGGGCGCAAGAGAAGGTCGCGCAGAATGTGAGCATGACGGCGGGATTGGCAAAGGGGAATTCGACCCACGCGTAGAACAGGACGAGGGCGCAGCCACTCAACAGATAGCGCGGGACAACGGATTCGACCCGCCGCCAGGCAACCCCTCGCACCGGCAGCAGGACCAGCAGGATGAGCAGGCCGGTGCCGACGAAACCAGTTTCGGCCAGCGATTGCAGCCAGTCGTTGTGCGCCTCGGCATAGTAGGGAATCCAGACCCACAGTTCGGCCGCCCGCTGGGTGTTGAAAACCCGGAAAACGTGGGCGTAACTCTCGAGGCCCCAGCCGAACCACGGTCTCTCGGTCGCCATGCGCCAGGTGTCGCGGTAGAGAGTGAGGCGCGAGTTGAGCCGGTCTTCCGTGGCGATGTGCGCGAGCTGCTCGGTGGTCAGGCGCGCGCGCTGCGTGATGACATCGCGGCTGAGGTAAGCGACCGCCGCTGCCGCGAGGAGCACCGCCAGCACGAGACCGGCGACGGGGAGCAGGGCGGATTCCTGTCGTTCGCGACGGCGGCGGATCAGCCGGCCGAGGAAGTGGGTGAGGGCGCCCACCAGCAGCAACCCCATCAGCGCCGTGCAGGACCGCGAGGCGCTGAGCGGCACCGAGGCGGCAAGCAACAGGGTGACGACGGCGCCCATCAACACGGGTGAGTGCCAGACATCGCGGGCGCCGCCGCGTCGCAGGACATGGAAGAGCAGCGCGAGACACACCGCCGTATTCAGCAAGGTAAAAGCGCCCCAATGGTTGTGATAGATGAAGGTGGCGAAGAACCGGGCGTTGGGCGAAGGCACGAGACCGAACCACAGGCTCTCGGCGTGGGCCAGTTTCTGGAACGTCCCAAAAACGGCAAGCACCACGGCATTGGCACCGAGCAGGAACAACACGCCCCGGACGAACCGGCGGCCCGGCAGCACGAGGAAAAGGTTGAAACAGGAAAGCACGATGACGTTGAACTGCCAGAGCTCCTTGGCGGCCAGCAGCGGCCGGGCGGCGCTGGGCAGCCAGAGGACAGGATCGCCCAGCACCAGCGACGGTTCACCGGCCACGACAATTTCCTTGAAGGAAGGATTAAAGCAGCTGACGACCACGAGCAGGTCGTAAAGCCAAAGCGGCCAAAGCCAGCGCACTGCTGGCCAGGTGTGGTCGCCTGATTTACCCCGGGCCCAGCAGGCCGCGATAAACAGCAACACGCCCACGGCACCCCAAACCGCGATGCCCTGCCGCGCCCACGGAGCCTGTCCGCCAAAAGCCCACGTGGTAAATACGAGCAGGCTGCCGAAGTGAAACAGCACCATTTTGACCAACACGCCGGTGCGGTGCCGTCGACGTGAGGCGTTAGGGGAGTTAACCTCGCTCATCGTGGTAGGTGAAGGTAGAATTCATTGAGCAATCCGGCGGCGCGGGCCCAGGAGTAATCGCGGGCGGCCCACTCGCGGCCGCGCCGGCCCATGGCCGCCAGCTCATCGGCCGGGGTGGCCAGGGCGGTGGCGAGAGTGGCGCCGTAGTTTTCCCACGGACCGCACCAACCGCAGCCTTGGGCGCCGAGTCCGGACCAAGGCGTGGTATCGGTTACGAGCGCGGGCACGCCGGCGGCCAAGGCCTCGGCAATGACGAGGCCGAAGTTCTCGGAATGCGAGGGCAGCACAAAAAGTGATGCGACGGCGTAAGGGGGTGGTCGGCCGTGGCCATCAAAAACCGCAATGCGGTCCGTCGCCCCTGCCGCCGCAACCTCGGCGGTGAGTGCGATGGCCGTATAGTCCTCGGCGACTCCCACGATCAGCAGCAGCCAGTCGCCGCGCCCGGCCGAGAGCCAGAGATCCATCAACTCCCGCAGGCGTTTCTTGCGGTGGAAACGCGAATAGAACAGGACCACCGGGCGAGACTTCGTCGCCGGACAAATTTCGTGCCAGGCGCTCCGGGCCGCCGCGAGATCGGCATCGCCGGGCAAGAAGACACCGTTGGGCGACACACACACGGGCTGCTTGAAACCAAAGGCGCGGATATCATCGCGTTCTTCCGGGCTGGTCGCATGCCAGCCGGCGGCGGCGGCGAACGCGCCGGGATGCACGAGGAATTGCGACGCGCGTTTCCGCCAACGGCGGTGCTGGTAAGCCCAGCCGCTCAGCATGCCCCGCGGGGAAATCACCAGCGGGATGGCTTGCCGGTGCGCGGCCTCATGGGCGTAGTGCAACGGCAGGAGCCACAAGGCGTGATTGTGCACCACGTCAAACCGGTTCCCGAGCAGATACTGTCGCAGGTCCGGCGAACGTGAAAGCCAGCGGGGCGCGACTCGCGGGAAAGTGCGGATGGTTGCGGTGTCACCGGAGCCGGGAGTGACCGACTGGCCGGCTTCCAAGCTGGCGAGCAATTCGACGCTTTCGCCCAGGGCGGCCTGCGCGTTGGCGAGGGCGCGCACTGATTTGGAGGGGCCGCCGTGGCGTTCCTCCAAGCTCGGCACGATGTGACAGACGCGCACTTCAGATTGGCTCGGGACGGTCCTTCAGCGGACGGCAGGGTGAGCCGGCGCAAATCTTGCGCGCCGGCAGATCTTTGACCACCACCGAGCGCGCTCCGACGACACAGAGTTCACCGATGGAGACGCCGGGGCCGACAAAAACATCGGCTCCCAGCCAGACGTTGGGGCCGATGGTGATGGGCTTAGCGATCAGGGGCATGGACCACTGCGTGATATCGTGGGTGCCGGCGCAAAGGTGGCAATGCTGACTGAGGTTCGCACCGTAATCGAGGCGGATGACGGCCAGATTGTAGAGGTTGACGTGCGGACCCACCATGCTGTGAGGCGCGAGCGACAGGTTTTTCGGGAAGACAATTCGCGCGGTCGGGAAAATCACGACGGGACCCGTGATGTCGGCCCCGAAGAGCCGCAACAGTGCGGCGCGGAAACCGTGGAACGGGCGCGGACTCCAGCGAAACAGCGTGGCCTGCACCCCCAACCAGAGCCAGCGCCCCAACACGGCCGAAACCGGGTAGGGCGTCGTGCAATTTTGTCCGAGGTAGGGAGCGCTCACGGGGCGGAGGATGCGGGCTTTGCCGGTGCGGTCAACTGCTCGAAGTCGGCGAGCAGGCGGGCGGCGTAAGAGGCATAGTCGTAGCGTTCTGCGTCCGCTCGCGCTGCCCCGGCAAGGCGCTCGCGCAGTCCGGCTTCCGTCAACAGGCGGCCGAGGGAGGCGGCCAGTTGCGTGGCGGCGTCGGGAGCGGTGTGGTCGAACACGAGGCCATTGTGGCCGTCGCGCACAAAATCCGTGAAACACGCCAGCCGGGACACGACCGGGACCGCGCCGGCCGCCATCGCCTCGGCCACCGCAACCCCAAAGGTTTCCCCCTGTTCCGCTAGGCTGGGATAGCAGAAAATATGGATTCGCTGGTAGACGCCGGCGAGGGTGCGCTCGTTGAACTGGGGATCGAGCAGGTTGAAGCGACCGGCGGTTATTGCCGACGTCAGGCGATGCTGCAACTGGCCGCGAAACACCACGCCGGAACCGCCGCGGGCGATGTCGGAAGGGCCGCACAACAGCAGCCGCCACGGCGGCAAACCGGGCCGCCCGGCCAGCAGTCGCAAAGCATCCGCGAGCAGCACAAGGCCTTTTTCCTCGTGGATACGTCCCACAAAACCGAGCACGACCTCGCCGCTGTGCGTTTCGGGCAGACCGGTTGGAGCCATGCTGGCCACCGTGCGGAGCAGGCGCCAATTTATCGGGTAGCCGCAGACTTGCACGACCGGGGCCAATGCGGGATTTTCGGCGAGAACGCGGTCGCGGACATAGGTGCTCGCCGCGAGGACGAGAGCGATGTGCCGATAGCGGCGATACTGGCCCTTGGGCATGCGGCCGGTCATGATCACGACGTGACCGGCGCGCGGCTTCAGCCAACCCAGCCACACCGGCAGGGCAACGGCATTCACGACGACGATGTCAGCCGCCGGCAGGGCGAAGAACACGCGCCAGCTCCAGATAAAATCAAGCAACAGGTTGCGCCAGAGCTGGCGTTGGTGGTCCCACCCCGGCAGTCGGAGATGGTGGATGCCGTCCTGGATCTCGTCCTGCGGGAATTCATCCCAGCGACGGGAGATCATGGTCACGGCATGACCACGGGCGGCGAACTCGCGGCCCAGGTTATACCAGGATTTCTCCGTGGAACCGCCGCTGACAGGCGGCACGGGCAGGAAGAAGCCGTTGACAATGGTAATGCGCATGGATCGGGTGACACCAGCTGATGTCAACTAATAGTTGACATCAACCGGGCGGTCTGGGTCAAGGAGGAGGCAGGCTGGCGAGGGCGGCCAGCAGACCATCGCTGGTCTGCCGGTAAGTGTAGCGCGCGACGGTGGCGAGGGCGTTGTGGCTGAGGCGACGGATTTCGTCGGCCGGCGTGCGGAGAGCGGTGCGCAGGGTGGCGGCTAGGGCAGACGCGTCGCCGGCCGGGAAAACCCATCCGGTCTCGCCGGGGAGGACGAGGTCGCGCTGGCAGCCCACCAGATCGGAAACGAGACAGGGCACGCCAAGGTGCATGGCCTCGTTGACCGCCAGGCCCCACGTCTCGTAACTGCCCCGGGAGGGCAACACAAAGATGTCAGCCAAGAGGTACCGGGCCGGCATCTCACTCTGGTTGGCGAAGGGGAGAAAACGCACGCAGACGGCCGGATGGGCGCTGGCGAGGGTGGTGAGGCGGTCCTTCTCCGCGCCGTCACCCACGAAAACGAGCGCATCATCAGGGGTGGCAACAGCGAGGAACGCTTCAAGCAGTTCCACCGGCTGCTTGGCGGCGATGAATTTGCCGGCAAAGAGCAGGACGCGCTTGCCGGCGAGGCCGAGTTCCGCCCGGAGTTTTCCTGCGGTGGCAAGCGACGCCTCGTCGGTGTGGTTGAAATGTTCGGCGTTCACCGAATGAGGGGCAAAGAAAAGTTTTGCCTCCGGCACCCCCAGGGCGCGGAAGTAATCGCGGTTGGCGGCGCCGACAAAAGTGAGCGCCCTGAACTGGCGGTAGAGAAAACGAAGGGCGAGGCGACGCCCGAGGGATAGTTGTGATCGTCCGAGCACATGCGAGTCGCCGCGGAAGAGGAGCGGCACACCCTGCCGGCGGGCCCACCAGAGGGCGCGCAGATGAGAGCGCCAATTGTAACCAAAAAGCAGCAGGGCGCCAGGGTGCCAGGCCGCGAGGCGGGCAGTCAGCGCCGGATTGTCCAGTCCGCCGAAGTGATGAGTGCCGGGATCGCGGGCGACATTGGGCACAAACTCGGAGTCGTAACCAGCAAGGAGATCAACATCCCATTGGAAAGTGGTGCCGAACTGCGGGTCGCGCCGGGCGGTGGTCCCAAACTCCCAAAGGTAGAACACCCGGAATTCGAGGGAGGTGTGGGCGCGCAACCAGCGGAACCACGGGCTGTAGTATTGCACCGGGTGGGAAAGAACGATGGCGAGACGACGCATGCCGGGATCAGCGACCGAAGAGGCTCCGAAGAACCAAGGGCAAACCAAGAACAACGATCACCGCCTGCTCCAACGACGACACCCAGACGGCCATCGTGAGTTCGGCGTTAAAGGCCCACGCGGTCAGCAACACCATGAGCAGGCCGGCGAAGGAAAACATCGGGCTGAAGGTGGACCAGATCTGCAATTTCTTCAGCCAGAAACCCCAGAAGACCCCCAGCAGGATCGCCCCGACCAGGCCGAAGTTGGCGTAGGCCTCGGTGAGCAGTCCGAATGCGATCGTGGTGGTCGCGGTATCCTCTTCCAGCTGCAATCCGTAGTAGATGGCCAGTTCGTACGTGGCGATGTGAGCCTTGGGTTTATCCGGCCAGAACACCCGGGGAATCAACTGGGGCAGGACGTAGCTGTAAGTCTTGCCGTAGAGGTAATCCTGGCGAGCCGGCGTGCAATCCTCGATCAGGCAGAGGATATGCATGAGCGAAGTGCGCTCGAGCATCTTCTGGCTGACCGTCTTGCCACCGCTCGTGGGCTCCAGACCGTATTCGATCCATTCCGAAAAGTAGGCCGGCAACTGGGTGAAGGTCGGCAGGGGATAATGCTCGTCCCAATATTTGATGCGCATCCGGGTTTTCCCCGTGTGCAGGAGGGAGAGCACAATGAAAACCAGGCCGATGATCAGCCAGGGGATGCGTTTGCCGCCAGAGACGTAACCCAGCAGACCGATGCCGATGAGGCTGATCGCGCTGATCAGGATGAGGCTGACACTCATGAAGATCAGCTGGAGGACCAGGGTGCAGAGTAGCACGGCCTTCTCGGTCGGGGTCAGCTCTCCCCGGCCCCAGCGCTGGGTGCTGATAAAGGTGCAGAGGATGCTGATGCCGTAGAAGACTGCGCGCAGGATGCCCTCAAACTCGCGCGGCACCAATGAGGTAAAGGCGTTGGCCCAGATATAGACGGTGGAGAGGATTAGCCCGTAGACGATGAGTTTTTCAATCTGGCTGGTGAGCAGTGACTCACGCCAGAACGGGCTGCGGCCCGGCACCCCCCGCACTGAAAAATAGACGATGATCGCGCTGAGCTGGTAGACAATCACCGTCAGGGCGGCCCGGGTGATGATCTCCGGGGCGTATGCGGTGAGTTGCTCGCTCGCGTTCAAAACTGGCATCGCGTAGGCGCCAGCGCAGAGGATCAGGATGGTCTCGAAGACCGGGAAGCGGCTCCCGCCCGACCGGGCCCAGAGCAGGGACGGCAGGGCCGCCAGGGCAAACATCACCAGCCCCATGATGAGGTGCAACGGATCGTCCACATTGGCGGTGTAGGCGAGGTAGACCAAAATGCCGCCCAACAATACCGAAGCCGTGAGGAACAGCTTGCGCCCCCGCTGGGTGTCGGTGGCCCCAAGCATGCCGTAATTCGTGGGCGTCTCGTGCGACAGCGGGTTGGGACTGACGTATTCCATGCTGAGGTTCAATTTCTGACGACCGCGGCCAGAATGGCCAATTGCTGGTCCGCCACCGCAGGGGCGCTATAAAGGGCCCCGGCGGCTGGCCGCGGCGCCCGGCCGGTGGCAACGCTGCGCACGAGCGCGGCGATTTCACCACTCGCGCTCGCGGTAGAGCCGGTGGTGGGGAAAATTACGCACGATTGCCCGAGCTGGGCGAGTCGCGTCACCATCGCACTGCCGGCGGGGGCCACGGAGATAACCGGGCGGCCAGCGGCGAGCACGGCGAGGATTTTGGAGGGAGTGAAGGGCAGGTCGGTCGACCCGAACAAGATGTTTGCGTCCGCCTCCAATGTTACTTGTAAAGCGTCGAAATAGGGGAGACGGCCCGGTGATTCATGCACGCAGTCCTGCAAACCATATTGCGCGGTGAGCGCAAGCGTCACGGGCGGGCTCTGGGGGGCATAACTGGTGCCGAAGAAATGCACCGATACAATCAGTCCGGTTTGGCGGGCCTCCGCCAGGGCCGCGAAGAAGACCTCCACCGCAGTGAGCTGACCGGGTCCGAGGGCCCCGGCAAAGACGAGTCGCAATCCGCCCGCCGGGAGAATGGCCGGCCGGCTCTTGAGGTTCGCCCGCAAGTAGGCCAGATCGGGATCAGGCGATCCGAAGGGCAACTCAGTCATCGGCAGGGCGCGCAAGACGGGGTAGCGCGTCCGCACGGTGTCGAGATAGGTGGCCGAGACACTGATGAGCTGAGCGGCGCCACGCAAAGTCCAGCCCTCGAGGGCCCGGCCGAGGCCTTGGGCGAAATGATATTTCCAACCGCCGGGCGGGCGCGGGGCGCCGGGGCGCTCGTAATAATCGCCGATCCACGGGTCCTGCAGGTCGATGACGTAGGGCACACCGTAAAGCATCCGCCAAAGACGGCCCAGCGGCAGCACAACAAACATGGTGGTGGAGAAATACACCACGTCGTAGCGCCGGTTCGCGAGCAGCCGGCAACCCCTGAGAAATAGAAACGGCAGCGAGCGCAGGGCCACGTTGTTGATGCCGAGCAATCCCGTCCAGCGCCGTGAAAGGCAGAGCGCCCGCTCGACGCGCACGGCGGCGGGCACGGTGGCATCGAGTTCCGGTTCAATCGGGGCGGTCGGCGTCGGGTCGGCGACGGTGAGCACGGTCACCGCCCAGCCGGCCTCTAAGAAATACGGCAGGCTCACCCGCACCCGCTGCATATCGGGCGCGTTGACGGGCGGGAAATGCGGACTGACGATGAGGACGCGTTTCATATCACAGACGTGGCCTGATATCCGCGACAGGACCGAGGGTGGGGCGGCAAACGATGAGGACACGGCGCTTCATGGGGCCGGTGATGGAGCCGACAAAGCACGGGCCACTGCGGCCAGCAGCCGGGGAGCGTCGTGTTCCCAACAGAAGACGCGTTCGGCGGCCAGGCGGGCCGCTTGTTGCATGCGTTGCAACTGGGCGGGATCGCCGAGCAGGTCATCCAATTGTCGGGCCCAAGAGGCCGTATCGGTGCTGGCCACCAGCACACCGCAGCCGGGCGCGGCTTGCATCACCTCGCGCTGGCCGGCGGTGGCGGTGGCGACAATGGCGAGGCCGGCGTTGAGGTATTGGAGGATTTTGTTGGTGATGGTGACATCCCGGTTGGGCGGAGTGCGGTTCTCCAGCGCGAGGCCGAGGTCAAACTCCGCGAGCCTCCCCGGCAACTCGGCGGGAGTAACGGGTGGGATAAAACTAAGTCCGCCGCGGCGCGCCGGGGGGAGCGAATCCAGCAATGCCGCGCGGTAACCGGGCCGGACATCACCGAGCAGAAACACCTCGCTGGGCCGGGTGGTGGCCGCCCAGGCCGCGAGAAACTGCTCCAGCCCGCGGCCGGGGCCGATGGTCTGCGAGAACCAGATGAAGCGTGGCGCCCCGGTGGCGGCGGGAGTGTCCACCCGCGAGCGCGGCTGCAGCGGGAAGCTGTTGCGGATGACGATGGGCGGCGGGCAGTGGTAGGAGGCGGTGAGGGCGTCCGCCATGCTCTGTGCGGTGGCCGAGGAATAGACGGCCTCGCGCAACGCGGCCTCTTCGGCTGCGCGCAGCAGTTTGATCGGCCGGCTCTGCCGGTCGGCATAGAGCAGATCCTCCGAATACCAGTCCTCCACGTCGACGGCCACGCGGCGACCATCGCGGATGAGGTATTGCGCGGCCCAGATCGGGATCTCGGTGTGGACAATCGTCAGATCGGCCGGAAAGGAGCGGGCAAAGCGGAGCAACGCCGTGGCCGGGCCGAGGGTTTGCGCAGACTCCACCCCCAGCTCCCGGCACAGCCGGCGGGTGATCCAAGTGGCACCGCGCTGGAAAAAGTCAGCCATCCGGGCAGAGGCGCTCTCCGCCGTATAATCAATGGTCACACGCTTGAACGGGAGCCCGCGCATCAGCTCCTGGTCCAGGCGCTCGAAGCGGGGCTGCACGGATACGCTCATGACCGTGACGTCGTAGCCGGCGGCACCCAACGTGGTGGCCTCCTTCACCACGCGCGGATTGCGGCAGAGGTGGGCCGAGGTGAGGATGAGGATGCGGGCCGACGGCATGTCAGGTGCGGATGGGGCCATCGGTTTTGGAGCGCAGCCAGGGGTGGAAACGCGTCTCCAACCACCAAGCGAGGGGAAAGATGATGGCAAAGGCCAGCCCGACGGCGCCCAGCCCGGAGGCCATTCCGGTTACGTGGGGAAAAAGCCGGCCGACAAAAATGAGGACGGGCGCATGCACCACGTAGAGTGCGTAGGAGAACGTGCCGATCCAGGCCACGCGTTCGAAGCCCAGCCGTTGGGGAAGAAAGAACAGGACGGCGCCCCCCAGGAGATAGAAGATCGAGAACGCCCAGCGGACCTCCAGCGGATTTTTGCCCGCAGCCAGAATCATCGCGAGTCCAGTTCCCGCCAGGCCCGCTGCGACGAGATGCCAAAGCCATCCGCCGGGCAACCTCCTGCCCCCCGCGATGGCCACCACCGCCACCGCCCCGGGCAGAAAAACCAGATCATGGACGGGCAGGTAGGCCTTGTATTCGTTGGGGATGCCCAGACCGCGCTGGAGCAGATAGGCCGGGGCGAAATGATAGATGCTGTGCAACCAGAGCAGATGTGCGACGAGGGCTCCCTCGCGCGGGGGCGTCGCGGCGGTGAGCTGCCGCGAAAGCACGAGGCCAGTCAGCCAGAACGCCGCGCCGACCGCGTGGGTGATAACCACCGCCGGCACCGGCGCCCAGGCGGTGCCGACGGTGGCGGCGAGCAAGGATCCGCCCAGGGATGGCAGGACCGTGGCCGGCCAGCGCCACCACACGAGGAAGCAGAGATAGTAGAGCGCTTCGTAATGCAGGCTCCACAGCGGTGTATTCCCCGGGAGGTTGGGCACAGCAAGCGGATTGGTCGGATTGGAATCCTGCAAAAAGGACAGTTGCCCCAACACCGTGGAGAGATTCGTGCCGGGCACCGCGGACCACCCGAGCAGGATGGCGATCAGGTAGATCGGGTAAATCCGGAGGAAGCGCCGCCAGCCATAGCTTCGGACCGCCTGGGCGGACCAAGGCCGCTGGTTGGTCAGCCCGATGACGTAGCCCGAGAGCACGAAGAACAGAAGCACGGCGGCACGATCGGCCTGCAAATAGTAGAGGTAATCCCGGCCCGGGAACGCCGGCATAGTATCCTGGCAAAAGGTATGGAAAACCAGAACGGACAAGGCCGCCCAGCCGCGCACGCTGTCAAGCAGCAGGATTTTTTGTCCGAAAGATTCGCTCATGCCTGGGTCTCCTCACGCCAGCGCCGGGCGGTGTGCTCGACCAGGAATTGCCACCAGTCGGCGCGGACTTGGCGTGACTGGCGCAGGCGGAAATACAGGCCGGGCCGGCGGATGAGCCCACGGAGAACGATGAACCAGTCACGCCAGCGGGCGTGGCGCCACAGGGGGCGGCAAGCCGGATCGGCCAGGCCCGCCAGAATCAAGTTGGTGGTTGCCGGCGGAATTTGGCTGCGGGCCTCGGACCAAACGGCCGCGATCTGCGGTTCAAGCCACGGACAGTCACGGAAAAATGTCGCGGCGAGCATGGCCTGGGTCTCGGCCCATTCGGAATGGTCCTGCGAACGGGCAGTAAACTGGGTCATCGCGAAATTCGCCAGAGGGCGAGCCACCAGCACCAGCGGGTGCGGCAGACTACGTTCGCGAAATGGCTCAGTGCTCGCGATCGGGACTGCGGGTGTCGCGAAGTTGTCCCCCTCGCGTGAACGAAACAACGCCGCTCCATGAGAATGCAGCGCCCCGCAGATTTGCGCTGTCTGGCCCCAGGGCATGAGCCGCACCACCTCACTTTCCACGGCCGGCCACACCAGCCGCCGGGTATCGCGCCACGTGCCGTCGGCCAATTCCTCCCAGATGCGCAGGTTGGCCCAGAAAACCGTCACCACCGGGTGGGCGCGGGCCGCGTCCAGCATGACCTGGAGAAAAGTGGGCTCCCACCAGTTGTCATCCTCGAGCATCGAATAAAACGGCTCGGTCGTGGCCCGGAAAAACAGATTGAAGGTGGCGGTGCCGCCAAGATTGCGCGGGTGAGTCACGAGAGAAATCCGCGGGTCGGCGAGCTGCGCCACCAGTTGCGCGGGTGTCGGGTCGGCGGGGTCGTCGTTGTGCAGTTCGCAAATCCAGTCGGTGAAAGTCTGCGCCCGCAGGCTGGCGATCGCACGGGGCAGGAGCTGAGGGCGACGGTGGGTCGGAAGGAAAATGCGGACGGTCGCCATCAGCGGGTCAGGTTGTGGAGGCGCTTGGTGAGCTTCCAGCCAATCAATCTCGCCAAGTTGCGCCGCACCGGACCGCCTTCGGGCTGCAGGTCCGAGCCGCCGAGCTGCTGCACGCGGGTTACCGCCGCCATCGCCAGCTCCGGGCGCGTGGGATAGAGTTCGTAGATGAATCGTTGCAGCATCGTGGCCGCGGCGTGCCGGGTGCGCGGCGAGTCCTCCAATTTCAAGAGCAGGTCGACCGACCGGTGGAGGGTGGCGCCGATGGCCCGCCAGGCCTCGTCGCCTCGGGTCCGGCTCAAGCTGCCGCCAAGTTCAGAGCGATAGTAGGTGCGGGTGCCGGAGCAGAACAGCACGGTGCGGCACGCCGCGCGGGCGCGGTCGAAGTAATCCATGTCGTCGAGCGGATTCGCGCGGTGATCCGTGTTCCACGGACCAATCCGGCTCACAATGGACCGAGGAAGAAGCCAGGTGGCGGTGGCCATCATCAGATTGTGTTCGGCGGCGAGCACCAGCCAGTCGGCCGGGGCGAGGTCGCGCCAGAGCTGCGGGTGGGGGTCCAGCTCCGCTCTGGCGGAGTTGGTGGTAAACCGGCCCCAGGCGCAGGTCGCGAGGCAGTCGTTGCCGCCTGCCTGAAGGAGATGAACCTGCCGTTCGACCTTGTCCGGCGCAAGCAGGTCGTCGGCATCGAGGAATTGCACGAAGTCGCCGCGGGCGCGGGCCAGTCCGGTGTTGCGGGCGGCAGCGGCGCCTTGGTTGGGCTGGGTGATGACCGCGACGCCGCGGGGTGCGAATCTTTCCGCGACCGCGCGGCTGCCGTCGGTGGAGCCGTCATCGACGAGAATGACCTCCTTGTTGGGCCAAGTCTGGGCGAGGGCGGATTCGAGCGTCTCGGCGAGCCAAGGCTCCGCATTGTAGCAAGGAATAATGATGCTGACCAGAGGACTCATCAGCTGGTTGGGCGGGCGGGGCTTGCAGCGCGCCAGAAATCCCACGCCCCGACCCGCGTGCGCTGCCACTCGTCGTCGGTGTAGTCCACAAAACTTCCGCGAATGGTGTCAGCCCGGCCGTCGTGGGCGAACCCGGCCGGCAGCACGAGAATGAGTTCAGCTACTCTGCCGTGGCGGGTGTCAATCGCGAGCCAGGCGCGATCATGGATCACGGCATCCGTAGGCAACAGGCGCGCCCGGCTCATGAGCAGAGCCATCTCGGGTTGCGGCAGGTAGACCAGTCGGCCGGCGTCTGGTGAGTCCAACTGTTCCATGCGCGCAAGCATCGCGGAGTCCAACCCGGTCAGGCTGATGCCGTTGGGCAGGCGCAAGGCCTGCTGCCGGATGTTGTCCACGCGCTGCGCAAAAGCGCCGAGACCGAAACCCACGGCGAGGACGAGGACCACCCGGGCGGAAAACATTATCCAGCGCGGCTGCACCCCGCCGGCCAGCTGGGCACCGGCGGCCAGCAGAAGCACACCGGCGGGACGCAGGTGGCGGTCTTCCAGGCTGATGTTGGCGCCGCGCAGCCACAGACCCGCCAACAGGAGCACGGCCACCAGGGAAATCGTTCCAGCCAGCCTGAACAGAGACTGCGAACTGCAAAGCGCCCGCCAGTAAATAAAAAGCGCGGTGAACCCGGTTACGAACAACACCGGACTGAGTTTGTGAATTCCGGCTTCCGGCGTAAGACCGACGAGCATAAAAATCCGGCCAAGGAAACTTCCGCCACCGGTCGCGGCCAGCCAGGGAGCATTGAGGGCAAATCCCACGACCGTCAGGATTTCGTTATTGCTGCCAGCCTGTCCGCTGACTGGTGAGGGCCCGCGTCCAAGGTAGAGCCAATACAGCAAGCCTACATACACGCTGAAGATGCCGGCCAGGCGGACACTGGTTTTCAGCAGCGAGTTGAGGTCAAATTTGTTTGCCCTGCTTTCCTCCAGCCAAAGGAAGCCGAGCAAACCCACGGCATAAATTCCGAACGCGAGCTTGGCGAATGATCCGAGGAGAAACAGCGGGGGCAGGACCGTCAGTTGCAGCCAGGGACGCGCCCGGAGATGCCAGGTCGCGAGGACAATCCACGGCCAAACAGCCAGCAAGACCGCCTCACCGCCAACATACATGCCAAAGGAATACAACGTATGCCAGGAGGCGACTGTGACCAAGGCGGTCCAGGCCGCTACGTCGGGCGTGGCCCCAAGGGCCCGGGATAATTTATGCATGCCCGCCGCCAGGCTCAAGGCAGACAGCAACGATACCGCCAGCACGGCGGACCCCAGGGGCAGGCCAAGTTGCAGCAGCAGCCCGGTGGGAACATACTGGCCGGGACTCCACCAGGTAACAAACACCGGTTTGCTCAGGGCGATATTGGCCGGGTCGGGCAGGTCGAGCTGATTCCACCCGCCTCCCACCTGCATGTTTTGCCAGATAACCAATCCGACGGAAGTATCCCGGCTCACCATCGGAGGAGCCCAGGCGGCATGCACCAGCACGACGAACACCGGTATGAGAACGGCCAGCCCGAGGAGAATCCGGATCGCACGCGCATCGCTCTGCACGGGTGGCTGATCATGCTGGGCGATGTCATTCACGTGTTTGTGGCATCACGCAGCACCCGGCGCCAGTTATGGCGCAAATACCACGGCTTCGATTCGGCGACGTAGTGGTGCATCACGGCGCGACAGTCATCCGCCTCCGGCGGACGCGGGAGGGTGACATAGTCCGCGGAGGGCGCCACGGCGCAGGGTCGGCCGGTAACCAGCATGGCGACGAGCGCTTGTTCCAGGTAATAGTGCGTGCCAGCCTCGCCGATCAGCCGGTCGCACCAGTGCTCAAGCCGATCCCAGTCTATCTCGTCGCTGTTCAGGCCGGTGAGGCCGACGTTCACCTTTTCCGGCACGGGTGCGCCGGTCACCCGGGCCAGCAGGTCGGGAGCGTAACCGTAGGCCGTGGCGATGTCCACGGCGTGCAGCGGACGGTCCGGTGCGGCCAGCCAGTCGAGGATGAAGCCGGGGCGACGGAAAAAGAGCAGGTCGGAATCGAGCACCAGCTTCCAGCCGTGGCCGCCGAGGTGCGGACCGGTGAGCTTGCGGATGTGGGGATAGTGGTGCCAGCGGTCGTGGAGCCGCGGGAACCGACCGATGGGTAACTGCGTCAGCAGGCGGGCCTCTTGTTCGGGCTTGCTGAGATAGTGCGACACGGGAAACAGTCGGCTCAGGTGAGTGCGGTTTTCCTCGGTCAGGGAACCGTCATCCATGATGATGGGCGCGAGGTCGCGCCGGGCGGCCCGGGCGAAGGTCCAGAGACAGAACGCAGTCTGATACCAGAAACGCCGGCCAGTGAGCAGATACACCTCCAGCGGCGGACCGCCGACGGGTGGCGGAGCCTGGAGGGTTTCGGCCCCACGCTCCATGGCCGTGCGGCCGCGCCAGGTGCGCCATTGTTCGACCGGGCCGCCGTCGGCGATGCACTGGCGCAGCTCGGCGTGCGGCTTGTGCCACAGCAAATATAGGAGGCGGCCGGGGGAGATCATTTAATCGGAGGTTGTCGCCGTGCCGCGAACCGGCGTAGCGTGGCGGCATGGCTGGTGATAACGCATGGGCAGGCACGCGCGGGTTCGCCTACGTGGCGACGGGCGAGCTGTTTTTCCGCGAGGCGGCGGAGGCCGCGCGCCACCTGCGGGCGGCGAATCCCGCCGCGCGCATCTGCCTGATCGCCGACAAAATCCACGGGGAGAAATTCTGGGACGACCTTGTGCTGGTCGCTAAGCCCAACTTCGACTTTCGCGACAAGCTGTTGATGGCACTCTGCCCCTATGAGCGCTTTGTCTATTTGGATACCGACACCTACGTGGCGGGCGACCTGACGGAGATGTTCGACCTGCTGGCGCGCTACGATGTCATCGGCCACCAGCTGTTCGAAGGCCACGACTACCGCATCCCCGAGGTGCCCGATGCGTTTCCGGAATTCAATGGCGGTGTGCTCGGTTTCCGGCGCAGTCCGGCGGTAGAGAAATTCCTTGGGCGCTGGCTGGAGATCTACACCGGCTACCGGGCTCGGCTGAAAGACGGCGCGTGGAACTACTCCGACGCCAGCGACCAAAAGGGCTTTCGCCTGGCCCTTTATGAGTCGGGATTGCGCCACTCCGTGCTCGGGCCGGAATTCGATTTCATTGTGCAGCACCTGCAATTTGCCTGCGCGGCGGTAAAGATCTACCATGGTCGGCCTTTTTCGGAATTGCAACGCATCGACCGGCTGGTGAACGCCCGGCTCGGTCCGCGCGCGTGGGTGCCCTTGCTCGACACCTGTGTGGCCCAGCAGCTTTCGCTCGGCGGCTGGGCGGCGGTGGCCGGGCGGGCGGGCCTGCAGGTTCTGCGCGGCCTCGGCCGCAAGCTGCTGCCGGGCGTGGTCAAGGACCGGCTGCGCGGTTCCGGCGCGGTGCGGCGGGCTTTCTTGCGCAACGAGGAAGCGCCGGGCGGCGCGGTCGAGCACAAGAGGAAGTGGGGCCTGGACGCTTGAACTCATGACGGCGGGACGGGCCGCGCCCGGCCCCAGCCGGACGGCGAGTGGGCGAAAAGGCGGCGGGTTTCGCTCACCAGGAAATCCCAATGTTCTGGATGACGCGCGCGGGCCCGCACCGTTCGCCAGAAGCTGCGGGGCCGGCGCACGGCGTGGGCGACGAGCCGCAGCCAGTCTAGGGGCCGGGCCAGTGGGGCAAATTCACGGAAGCGGCCGGCGACCCAGGCGTGGAGGAGTGTGCTCCCGGTTTGGCTGGGGCGCGCCTCCACGGCGGCACGCCAGAATTCGCCGGCGCTGATCGAGCCGGGCGGGCAGCAGTGCAAAAAGGCACCGTCCAGCAGGGCGCGATATTCGAGCCAGAGCCCAGTCTGCGACTCGCGCGTGCTGGCGATGGTCCAGGAAAAGTTGACCAGCGGCTCGGGCAGGAAAAGACCGGGCCAGCGCAGCGCGCGGTCGCGGAAGGTTTCCATGCAAATCTGGGGGACGTCGGGCGGGATTTGCAGGCGGGAGCATTCGGCGGCGCGGAACAGAGTCGAACCGTTGTAGTGAAAGGTGTCAAAGCGCTGGCGGGGCTGCGGCCAGTCGAACAGCACCGGGCTGGTGCGGGTCGGCGCTTCCGGATGCAGCAGCGACATGGTGCGCTTGCCCGTGTCGAGCCACTGGCCCTCCGGCGTCTCCTGCCAGATGCGCTGGTCGCTCCAAAAAAAACCGGCCTCCGGATGTGCCTCGGCCAGTGCAACCATTTTTTCCAGATAGTCGGGCTCCCACCAGTTGTCATCCTCGAGGAGGCAGACGTAGGGTTCGGACACGGGAGCGAACACAAGATTGAAGGTGCGCGTGGCGCCGAAATTGACGGCGTGCTGGAGCATACCGATGCGCGGATCACCGGTCTCGGCGACGAGCCGGGCCGGGAACGGATCCGCCGGATCGTCATTGTGCAGTTCGCAGACCCAGTCGCCAAAGCTCTGCGCGCGCAGGCTCTTGAGCGCGCGCGGCAGCAGATGATTGCGGCGATAGGTGAGGAGGTAGACGCGGACGCGGGGCATCAGGCGGGACGAAGCAGGGCGGAATCTGGAAAGAAGCCGGCGAGCCGGGCGGTGCGGGGCTGCCAGCGGGAGCCGCGCGGCACCGCGAACAAATTATAGTAGAGGGAATCGTCGAGTCGGTCCTGCGGGCGGGCGGCGCGCAGGGCGGGGTGCACCTTGGGATCATGCGGGTGCTTGGGCAGCAGCCAGCACTCGAAAGTGGCCGCAGGGAAGCACGCCAGAATCTCCACTGCGGTCGTGCCGAAACGGGTGAGCGCCTCGGGGTTGATCTCCACTATCCAGAGGGGGCCATCGGCGGTGAACCAGCCGGGTGGGGCGGCGTGGAGCGCCTCTGCTTCGGCACCCTCGATATCTATTTTCACGGCGGTGAGCTTGGGGCCGAGTTGGTGCGCTGCGGCCAAGTCCGCCAGGGTGCGGGCGGGCACCGTGATCGGCACGCTGCCCGCCCGTTGGGCAGCGGCGGGGCGCAGGGATTGCTCGGTGGTCAGCAAGCCGTCGGGGCGCACGTAGAAGGTGATGGTGCCGGAGCGGCCCGTCACGGCGGCTTGCACGAAGTGGAGATTGTTGGCCCCGAGGAGGCGGGCCCCGGCTTGATTTTGCCGGATCACTTCGGGCGCGGCGTCCACCGCCACGACCAGTCCGGTGGGTCCGACGGCGGGTAGTGCGGCGAATGCGTAGAGCCCGGTGTTGGCTCCGAGGTCGAGGAAATGCTCGCCGGGTTCGAGCCAGGTCTGGAGGAGACGGAATTCCCAGGCGTCCGAGTGGCCCTCCAGGAATTGGCCGGCGGACTCCGGCCAGCTGGGGTGACAGGCGACGGGGAATCCCAGGGTTTCGTGTCGGAAGATTGTGGACGGGGCGTGCTGGAGCCGGCTCTGCCGGCGGTGCCGCTGCCACTGGCGCTGAAAGGTGGCGACATCGCCGCGCGCGAGCAGACGAAGCGCGGAGAGAAACTTTCCGATTAGAGTCATGCCCGAGGGATGCGGCCCTCGAAGTGACCGCAGGCACCTTGCCAGCGGACATACGCAGGGGCCGACGACCACGCGCGGTGGGTGAGCCAGGCCTTGGCGCGGCGCAGCGGCACGCTCACCGCGGAGAGGGGAGGCCAGGGGTTGGCGTCATGCTTCGCCAGCACTTGCATCCACGAGCGCTGGATGCCGCGGTTGAGCCGGGCGAGATACTCGCGCGTGGTGCGGAAGGCGGGGATGAGGTGGGTCAGCTGCAATGACGGGAAATACGCGGCTTCCCAGCCGGCCTGCATGGCGGCGAGCACGATGTCGTTGTCACCGCTGGACGAAAGCGAGGTCCCTTGGCGGTCGGGGAGATCGGACTCGCCGCTTTGTTCGAGCCAAGCCTGGGCGGCGGCGCGACGCAGCGCCATGCCGGCACCGATCGGGGCGAACAGCGGATAATCGTTTCTCCCGGTCGCGGGATTGCGCAGGCCCTGCGAAACGAGCGGTGTATCGCCGAGGTCGCGGCAGGCGATGAGACCGTCAAATTCCCGCACCCACGGTTCGGGGGGCGATTCAAACTCCGGCAAACTGCGGCCACCCAGCAGGCCGACCTTGGGCTGGGCCGCAAAAAGCCGGAGCACCTCGGCGAGATAGTCCGGAGCGAGTTCATTGTCATCGTCGACCAGCACGAAGAATTCGCCGGTGCCGGCGAGAAAGCCGCGCCGACGCGCGTAACTGAGGCCCGGCGATGGCTCGGCGACGAGGCGGAGATTGGCCGGGCCGTGGGCCGACCAGTCGGCGGAGCGGAGAGCGGGAGAGGAGGCATTGTCCACCACCACCGTCTCCCAATCGGTCGCCGGCAGGGTCTGGGCCCGCAAAGCCCGCAACGTCCGCTGCAACCGTCCCGGCTGCGGATTGTGGCTGGAGATGATGACAGATAGGACGGTCAAATCGGCAGGGTGCTATAGGGACGGCTCAAAGCCAGCATCTGCTGCCACCACGCTGCTGGGTCGTCCACACGGCGGTGTAGCACCTGATCGCGCACCCGACGCGCGGCCCGCAGGGCGGCATCGTGGCACCAGGTGCCGCGTGAGATGCCAAGTGCCGCAACGGTAGCACGGGCCCGGGCGCGAGCGGTGTTGTCGTCACAAAACTGCCAACGGATCGGCCCTTGCCAGAGCCAATCAAGGCTGGCGAGCCCCGGCGCGTTCTGAGTGAGCCGCTCGTATGTCATGAGCGGGATTTGACAGTCGAAAGATTCCACGGACACGGACTTGCGGCTAAACTCAATGCCTTCCGGCCCAACGTCGATGATCCAGTAATGGTGCGGGTGGCCTGGCTGACGCCTGGCCCGGTCGCGGACGCCGCAGGTCTGTTCGACATAACGAGAGGGGGAGACGATGCGGCCGGCCCGGGCAACACGGGTGAATTCGCGCAACAGAGGAACGGGATCTGCCAAGTCCTCCAGAGTGTGGCCACAATATACGAAATCAAAAAAACCGTCCGGGTAGGGCAGCCGCAAATCGGGTCGGAGAAAATCAATCTGCGTCCAAGTGGCGCGGGTGAAGCGTTCGCCGGGTTCCGGGACCGGGGCGAGACGGCCCCGCCGGGTTTCGTATGGCATGATGTCAATAACATGGGTGGCGCCCTGCAGCGGAATAAACCAGCCGCCGGCGTCAAGAATCCGGGCGGATGGGGCGGGCAGATCTGCCGGTAGACCGAAATTCACGAGAAAATGAAACGCCCGAGGCGCCGGTCAGGCGCGCCGGTCAACCACACGGGCGGGCACGCCATGGGCGATGGCCCCTGGCGGCAGGTCCTTCGTTACGACCGCGCCGGCGCCGACGATGCAGCCGTCGCCGATGGTGACGCCGCCGAGCACCGTGACACCGGCTCCGAGCCAGACATCGCGGCCGATCCTGGTCGGCAGCAGCACGTCGGGTTGCGAGCGGATATCCGTGCCCAAGGGCGCGACGGTATGGTTGGACGAGAGGATGCGGCAATGCATCGCGATGAGCGTGCCCTCGCCGATGGTCACGCCGCCGTGCCCGTAGATCACGGTGTAGGGACCGAGGTAGACCCAGCGCGCGATGTCGATGCGGCCGCCATAGGCCGCGAGCAGCACGCCGGCCTCCAGAGAGCAGTCCGGCCCTATGGTAACGGGGCCCGGCCCGCGCTTGATCACCACGCCGGGGCCGATATCGCTCCCGCCGCCGATGGTGGCGCCGCCGAGCTGTAACCGGAATCGGCGGAAGGAGTGGAACAAGCGGGCGAGGAGGGAATGGGCTGTCATGATTCAGCGGCCGGAGAGGTCGTCCGCCTGGCGGGAGCTGCGCCGCCAGCCGGCGGGCACCTCACGCGAGAAGACACGGTGCAGCGCGACCAGCAGTCTCAGGCTGATTTGGCGAATTGCTTTAACCATGTGAGTTTCTCCTCGCGGGTTTTCTCAGCCGGGTTGCGGAAGACCTCGTCGTTGAGGACGATGAAGTCGATGTCGGTGTTGACGAAACAGTCCCAGCCTTCAGCGGCGGTGCGGATGATCGGCTGGCCGGCGACGTTGAACGAAGTGTTGATCAGAATCGGGATGCCGGTGAGGGCGTGGAAAACGGTGATGAATTTGTGGAAGTCGGGATGCACCTCGGGGCGGATGGTCTGCAGCCGGGCGGAGAAGTCCACGTGGATGACGCTGGGGATGGTGCAGCGAGGGAAGTCCAGCTGCTCGCGCAGGCTGGCGAATTTCCGCGGCAGCGGGGCGCGCCGCTCCGGCCGCAGGTAGGCCGTGTAGTTCATGTAATCCGACTCGGCGGCGGAATCGAACCACTCGCCGGTGTGCTCGGCGAGGATGGCGGGCGCGAAGGGCCGGAAGGACTCCCGGAACTTAACGGCGAGGTTGAGCCGCGACTGCATGCCCGGGGCGCGCGGATCAGCAAAGATGGAACGCGCGCCCAGCGCGCGGGCGCCAAGTTCCATGCCGCCGCGCACGACCGCCACAATCTTGCTCGCCGCGAGTTGCTGCGCGACGAAGGCGTGGAGCCCACCGTCGAACTTCACCTGATAAGGGCGAGCTGCGGTCGGAATGAGGCCCGGTTCTTCACCGAGACCGAAGCCACGGGTTTCGGCCTTGAAGGGTGCACCCCCGCGCCGTTGGCGCTCGTAGAGCAGGGCCGCACCGAGGCCGGAGCCCATGTCGCCTCCGACGGGGGAGTTAAACACGGCGGGGAAGATATTCCGCGCCCGGAGTTTGCCGGCGGCGACGCAGTTCTGGGCACAGCCGCCGCAAAACAGGAGGTTTGCCTCACCGGTCTCAACGCGGAGGAAGCGCGCCATCTTGAAGACCTCGTCCTCGAAGATCTGTTGGAGTGAAGTGGCGAGGTCGATATGGACTTGGTCGAGCGGATCAGATTTTCCCCGGGCGGGTATGCCCAGCAGGCCGCTTGCCCACGGAAGCGCGCCAAGGAGCGACTGGTCTGTGAACCGAATTTCCCGGCGCAGGCGGAAACCGCCACGGGCGTCGGTCATAAATAGTCGCGACAGTTCCGCAACGTAGCGGGGCTCACCGTAGGGAGCGAGGCCCATGACTTTGTATTCGGAACCAAAAGAGACGAAACCAAGAAAATAGGTGATGAGCGTGTAGAACATGCCGAGGCCGTTCTCGTAGGGTTGCTCCCAGATGAGCCTCAATTCGCCATGGTCAATGACACCGGCGCTGGCGGAGTAGTCTTCGCCCTTGCCATCTACACAGAGGTAGGCCGCCCGTTCGAACGGCGAGGTATGAAACGCCCCGGCCACATGTGAGAGATGGTGCCAGGCGTGATGGAACTTCGCCTTAGGTAGCAAAGCGCGCGCCTGCTGGCCGTAGAGATTGCCCCAGCCTTCGGGCAAGAGGTGGCCCAAGGCGCGGGTGAAAGCGTTGCCCGAGCGGCCGGTAAGATCGAAAAGACGACTTTGGAGGGCCTTTTCGGCGAACACCACATCGGTGATGTCTCTCAAGTCGATTCCGCCAAGGGCGAGACAGCTGGCGACGGCGAGATGAGGAAAGGCGCCGTCGTGCTTGCGCCGTGTGTGCCGTTCTTCCTGCGAGGCCGCCATGAGACGCCCATCCACGAATAAGGCAGCATTCGCGTCGTGGCCGAGCAGGCCACCGATGCCAAGCACCACGTCGTTGGCTTTCCTCATTATTTGCCCGGTCCCGGCTCGAACGTCCATCGCCAAGGCAGGTCGGCCGGGCCGATGATGTGCAGTGGCGGCTTCTCGGGATAAAAATTGGGTGACACGTAGTCGAACTCGACCGCATCAATCCGGTCCTCGTAGTCTTGCATCGCGTCGCCGAGATGGACGGAGGCACGGTAGGTGTCGCTGTGCAGCGGGAGCGGGGTGATTTCTGCGGTGATGATGCCGCTGGTCGAAGGCGGCGGGGCCCATTCCGCGCCGAGCATGCGGCCATTGGAGCCGGAGATGGGCTGACCGTGCTTGCTGAACAGGGTGATCCCGAGCACGGGGCGGCTGAGCGGAAAGGGGGACTTGAACCCGACACTGATGCGCAATCGGCCCGCCGCGAGCGCGGCGCGGTCGACGGTGACGGAGGTGATGTGGGGCTTTTGGGTATTGGTCGGCGTGAATACCGTGGCATTGGTGCCGGAGGCGAGGTAGCCGCTCAGGCACTCGTTGATTGGTCCGGTTTGCACGACGCGGCCGGCCTGCAGCCAGAGGCCGGTGCGGCAGATGGCTTGGAGGGCGGAGGTATTGTGGCTGACAAAGAGCACGGTGCGGCCGGAGTCGCGCGCGACCTCGCTCATCTTGCCGAGGCATTTTTTCTGGAACTGGGCGTCGCCGACGGCCAGCACCTCGTCGACGATGAGGATCTCGGGCTCAAGGTGGGCGGCAACCGCGAAGGCGAGGCGCACATACATGCCGCTCGAGTAGTGCTTCACCTGGGTGTCGAGGAAGCGCTCGACTTCGGCGAAGGCGACGATCTCGTCGAACTTCCGGGCAATCTCGGTGCGCGACATGCCGAGGATGGCGCCGTTGAGATAGATATTCTCGCGGCCGGACAGTTCGGGGTGAAACCCGGTGCCGACTTCCAGCAGACTGGCGACGCGGCCCCGAATGACGGCCCGGCCCGTGGTGGGCTCGGTGATGCGAGAGAGTATTTTTAGCAGTGTCGACTTGCCGGCGCCGTTGCGACCGATGATGCCGATGACATCACCTTGCTGGACGTCGAAGGAGACATCCTGCAGCGCCCAGAATTCTTCGCCCTCGGGCTCCGCGGCCGCGCCGGTGAACCGGCGGCCCAACTGGCGAAATCGCTGCGTGAGCGAATCTCGCAGGGTGTCCTGCCGCTTTTGGTGCGAGAGGTAGTAGTGCTTGCCGAGGCCGGTGACGGTGATGACGGGCTGGCTCATGGTCAGATGATATCCGCAAACGTCCGCTCGGTGCGGCGGAAATACCAGAGACCGGAGGCGAGCAGCGCCAAAGCCATGCCGATTGACATGGCGAGGTTGACCGGGTCAAGGGCGGGTTCGCCATGCAGCAGGCACCAGCGGAAGCCGTCGATGGCGCCGACCATCGGATTGAGCGAGTAGACAAAGCGCCAGTTTGGCAGGTTGGTTGAACTGAAACCCACCGGGGAGAGGAACAAACCCACCTGCAAGAGAAACGGCACCACAAAGCGAAAGTCGCGATATTTCACGGTGAGCGCCGTGAGCCACAGCCCGGTGCCGATGGCGGTGACCAGAGTCAGCACGATGAACAGCGGCAGCAGCAATACGCGCCAGTCCGGCACGAATTGCCACCAGACGCACAGGCTGGTGAGCAGCACGAGCACCACGGCGAAGTCGATCAGCGCCACCGCGACCGACGAAAGCGGCACGATGAGGCGGGGGAAGTATACTTTGGAAATCAGGTGCGTGTTGGCCACCAGGCTGCCGCTGGCATTGGAAAAGGCTGCCGCAAACAGCTGCCAGGGCAGCAACCCGCAGAGGACGAGCAGCGGGTAGGGCACATTGCCCGCCGGCATCCCGGCGAGCTTGCCGAAGATGAACGTGAACACCGCGAGTGTGACGGTGGGTTGGATCAGGGCCCAGAGCACACCCAGCGAGGTCTGCTTGTAGCGCACCTTGATGTCGCGCCAGGCGAGAAAGCCGAGCAGCTCGCGGAAGCGCCACAAGTCGGCCCAATAATGGCGGCTCGAGCGGCCGGCTTCGAGGATGAGTTCGGGTGTGTCAGGTTTCACCATGGCGTCAGGCGAGAGCGGCGGCGAGGCGCCGCTGGAAGGCCGGGAAAGCAAAGGAGTCGGCGTGCCGCCGCACAACCTCGGAATCACGCGGGTGGCGGACGAGGTCGGCCACGGCGGCGGCGAGGTCGGGGATATTGCCGTATTCGACCAATTGGCCGACGGTGTCGTTGATCACCTCGGGGACGCCGCCGGCGCGCGCCCCCAGGCAGGCTTTGCCATAAGTCATGGCCTCGAGGTAAACGAGACCGAATCCCTCCTTGCGGCTGGGCAGGGCGAAGAGGTCGCAGTCCGCGTATTCGGCCCGCAGCGCCTCGTCGGCGAGCGGGCCGGTGAAATCCACGGCGGGGGTGAGGCCGAGCCGCCGCACCAACGCCTCGAGGCGCGGTTGATCATCGCCTTGGCCGACGATGCGCAACCGGGCGAACGGAAACTGGCGGCGCACCAGCGGCATGGCTTCGATCAGGGTGTCCACGCCTTTGTAGGTGTCGGTGCCCGCCAGCCGTGAGACGGTCAGGACGCGCGGGGTGGCGAACGGCGCCTTGGAGATCTGATCGTTGAGGACGGGGGCGAAGTGGGGATCAAGGGTGTTGGGCACGACGAGGAGACGCTCGGCGGGCAGCCCCGGAAAAAACCGCAACATCTGTCGCCGGGTGTATTCGCTGATGCAGAGGATGCCGTGCGCGCCGAGCAAGGCGCGGCGTTCCAGCAGACTGTAGGGCCGCCAGACGTCGATGCCATGCGCCACGAGGTAATACCGGAGGCGGGGATTGAAGAATCGGGCGAGCTGGGCGATGGCCAGCTGGTGGAGGTGTCCGCATACGAGCACATCGGCCCGCCGGCCCAGCCGGATGGTTTCGCGAATGAACCGCAGTTTGCCCCGACCGCAGCCGACCTGCTCGCCGAATTGCTCGGTGGTGTAACGTGCGAGCCGGGCGTCACGGCCGGGAAAATCATTCAGCACTAGCGAGTCGACCCGGCCCGTCGGGCCGGCGATCTCGCACAGGGCCTTGAGGTAGAGTCGCATGATGCGGGCAATGCCGCCTTCGGCCAGGAACAGCTCGGGGGAAAGCAGGAGAGCATTCATGGCAAGGCGCGGTGGTTGGCGAAGGCGATGAGCACGGCCAGCGTCCAGACGCGGGACCAAGCGCGGGTATCACGCCGCGTTTTATAGTCCGTCCACATTTGCTGGACAGCGGCCGGCTGGAGCCAGGGGCACGCGCCGAGCGAGGCGGTGGAGAATGTCTCGTCGAGGAAGGGCCGGAGCTCGGCCAGCATCCAATGGGCGAAGGGCAGGCTGAAGCCCTGCTTGCGCCGGTTGCGGATGGCCGCAGGCACCAGATCGGCCGTGGCGTCAGCGAGGGCGCGCTTGGGGTGGCGCGGATCGTATTTGAACCAGTGGCGTTGCGGCCACAGCCACTCCAAAAGAGGCCGGTCGACGAACGGGACGCGCAGCTCCAGCGAGTTCGCCATGCTGAAGACGTCGCTGTCCCGCAGGAGCACATCCGCCATGTAGGTGCGCAGCTCCCAGGCGCTGATGATCTGGAAGGGATCGGCGCCGATCAGCTCGAAGGCGAAATCATCGAGCATCGGATGGTTGGGTCCAAGTCGTTCCGCCTGGGCCCGGGCTTCGGGCGCGAGCAGGGCGAGTCGGGCCGCTTCGGGCAACACCCTGCGTTGGAGCGAGGCGAGTTCATGCAGGTCGCGGGCGTGAGCCAGGAAATCGGCGAGCTTGCGGGCGCGGGTGCCGGGACGCCCGCGCAGCTGTGCGACCACGGAGCGGCGCAATCCGCCCGGGAGCCGCCGCCAGAGGGGAAGCAGGCGCTGCAGGCGGGGCAGATCCCGGAACGACGGATAGCCGCCGAACAATTCGTCTCCGCCAAGCCCGGATAGCGCGACGGTCACGCCGCCGCGACGGGCGGTCTGGCTGGCGTAATAGGTGTTGATGCCGTCCCCGGTCGGTTGGTCGAAGCTACCGAGCAGGTGGGGCAGGTCTGCGGCCACGCGGGCGCCGGTAATGAGCTCCTCGTGATGTTCGGTGCCAAATGCCTCGGCCGCCACTCGCGCACTGGCCTGCTCGGAGAAGCCGGCTTCGCCGAAGATCAACGAGAAGGTCTTTAATTTTGTGGCTCCGCTCCGGGCCATCAGGCCGACAACGGCGGTCGAGTCCATGCCGCCCGAAAGGAACGCGCCGACCGGCACATCGGCGACACGATGGGCCCGAATGGAATCCTCCAGCTGATGACGCAGGCCGTGGATAAAGTCATGGTAGTTGTTCGCGATACGCTCCGGCTGGATGGGTGCAGGCAGTTGCCACCACGGGCCGGTTTTCACGCGTCCGCTCGCATCGACGGTAAGGCTGTGGCCCGGCGGGAGGTTGGCGATGCCCCGGTAGATGGTGCGTGGGGCCGGCACGCTGAACCAGGCGAGGTATTCCCCGACGGAGGTCGGGTCAATCTCGCGCGGAATCATACCGCTCGCGAGCAGGGCGTTCAGCTCGGAAGCAAGCACGACACCGGTGTCGGGGAGCCGCGCATAGTAGAGTGGCTTGATGCCAAGCGGGTCGCGCGCGGCGAAAAGAGTCTGCTCCCTGGCGTCCCAGACGGCGAATGCGAACATGCCCCTGAGCCGCCGCAGACAGCCCGCACCATGCCGGGCGAAGGCCGCCAGCAGCACCTCCGTGTCGCAGTTGGTGCGGAAATTCCAACCGCTTGAGGCGAATTCGGCTTGGAGCGCGCGGAAGTTGTAGATCGCACCGTTGAAGACGAGGGTGTAGCGTCCGTCCGGGCTTGTCATCGGTTGATGGCCATTGGCGGGGTCGATGATGGCCAGCCGGCACATGCCGAGAGTCGCGGGGCCGTCGGAGTGCAGGCCGCGATCGTCCGGCCCGCGGTGCTCCTGGTGCCGCACCATGTGGTTCACCGCAGACTCGCGGGTCGCGAGGTCACGCTGGGTGGTGACGATTACGGCTATGCCACACATAGGGGAAACACTCCGGGGACAGCTTCGCCGGGTCGCTTCCAGCTTACGGAGGCGGCCACTACAAATTTCAGTCCAACGGAGGGCAAAACAGTGGCCAGAGGCAGGCCGCTGCCATGCAACCGCAGGGCCTTCTGCGTGGCAATGCCGATTTTGCGCAAAGCCTTAGAGGCAAATAGCTTTGCTGATTTCCCGCGCTTTCCCTGCCGTCGTCAGCAAGGCAACCAGATGCAGTCCGAATTCGACGGCAGTGCCCGCGCCACGTGAAGTGGTGATTTTGCCGTCAGTGACGATGCGCTCAGCGGCCAGAGCAGCAGGCAATTCATGAGCCACCGAAAAATGCGCCGTGAAGCGTCGGCCGGCTAATAGACCAGCATCATGGAGAACGGTGGGCGCCGCGCAAATTGCGGCCAGCCAACCTCCCGCCACATGTTGCCGGTGCACGATCTCGCCAACCCGTGGATCGGCCCGAAGGAGTTTCACGCCGGCACCCCCGGGGAGGAAAACCAGGTCAAACGTCTGTCCCTGCACGGCGGACAGTGCCGCATCGGCGTGCGCGGTGATGCCGCTTCGGCCGGTGGCATGGCGGTTGTCGTTGAGCGAAGCAACCGTCACTTCGACTCCGGCCCGGCGCAGCAGATCCACCGGCGCGAACGCCTCAATTTCCTCGAATCCGTCGGCCAGCAGGACGAGCACAGTGGGCATGGGGGAGAATGTAATGAATATCGCGCGCGACGCATCTCTATTTTTACCAGTGTCTTGATTGGCTGTGAGGAATCCCGAACTGGCGAAGTAACAAGTATCAAGGGCCAAGAGGCTGCAACAATCGTGGCATCTCATTCTTGTTACTTGGACCTTGGTCCTTGATACTTCCGCGATGTCTTCCATCGCGGACAAACGCCTCGTCATCTTTGGCTGCGGCTACGTCGGCTCAGCGTTGGCGCAGGCCGCGATCACGGCCGGCGCCCGGGTCGAGGCACTGACGCGCAACCCCGGGAAAGCGGCGGCCCTGCGGGCGGCCGGCATGGGGAAGGTCGTCGTGGCGGACTTGTCGCGAATGGACTGGCACGGACAGATCGCGGGCGGGTGTGATTTTGTGGTAAACTGCGTGAGTTCCGGCGGGCCCGACAATTATCGGGCATCCTATGTTGACGGCATGGCATCGATCATCGCCTGGGCCACCCGGGCGGGGACCCCGATCGGCACTTTCGTCTACACGAGCAGCACGGCCGTCTACCCGCAGGGTGGGGGCGTGACGGTGCTTGAATCCGACCCCACTGAGGGTGCGACGCCCAATGGCGCGATCCTGCGGGAGTCGGAAATACTCCTGCAACAGGCGGCACCCTCCGCCGTTCGCCGGCACTTTATCCTGAGGCTCGCGGGCATCTACGGCCCCGATCGGCACCACTTGCTCGACCAGTTGCGGGCGGGAACAGCGCAAATTGGCGGGACGGGCGAGCCTCGGCTCAACCTGGTGCATCGCGACGACATTATCGCGGCTATCCTGGCCTGCCTCGGCGCCCCTGCCACCGTCGGGAGCGAGGTTTTCAATGTGGCCGACTCTGCGCCGACGCCGCGCGGGGAAGTGGTGCGCTGGCTGGCGGGGCGGCTCGGCCGGCCGGTGCCGGATTTCGATGGCTCGACCACCGCGCGCCGCGGAGACCAGCCCCCGCCCGATCGAATCATCAGCAATGCCAAGATCCAACGGCTGCTCGGCTGGCAGCCGGTTTATTCCGGCTTCCGGGCCGGTTACGAAAATATTTTGTCGCGTTAGCCGGCGGGGCCACATTCTACTGGCCGCTCAACCCTCAACTTTTCCCTCCATGGCCGGCGTAGGCAAACTCCTCAAACAGGCGCAGAAAATGCAGAAGCAGATCGAGACGATGCAGTCATCCCTCGAGACTAAGGTGATCGATGTATCGAGCGGCGGGGGCGCCGTGCAGATCAAGATCAACGGCGCCGGCAAATTTCTGGCTTTCACGCTGGACCCGGAATTCCTCAAGGAAGACCCCAAATTGGTGGCTGAGACTTTGCTGCAGGCCACGCAGGAAGCCGCGGCGAAGGCCAAGGAAATGAACGATGCGGAGATGCAGAAGATCTCCGCCGGGTTTCCCATGCCCAGCATGTTCTGAGACCGCCCGTGACGCCCGCGCTCGAGACCCTGCAAAAGCAGCTGAAGAAACTGCCAGGCATCGGCTACCGCTCGGCCGAGCGCATCGCCTTGCACTTGCTGGTGGAGAAACCGGACCGGCTGCCGGAGCTGGTTACGGCGCTGCAAGCCGCGGCCCAGAACGTCCGCCGCTGCACGGTGTGTGGCAATCTCGCCGAGGCCGAGCTGTGCGCGGTGTGCACCGATGAGCGCCGCCGCACCGGTCAGGTGTGTGTGGTCGAATTTGTGCCCGACCTCGCCGCGATCGAGCGCTCGGGTGCCTACCGCGGCCGCTATCATGTGTTGCACGGGAAACTGTCGCCGATCCGCGGGGTGGCACCGGAGGATCTCAACCTGGCCGCCCTGTTGACGCGGATCGCGGTGGGCGAAATCACCGAGGTTATCCTGGCGCTCTCGAACGACGTCGAGGGCGAAGCCACCTGCCATTACCTGACGGAGCGCCTGCCCAAGACGGGCGTGAAGGTGACCCGGATCGGCTTCGGCCTGCCCAGCGGCGGCGGTGTGCTCTATGCCGATGCCGTCACGCTCAAGAGCGCCCTCGAAGCCCGCCGGGAGTATTCCTGAGATTGGTTTGGGGTGGAACCTGCCTTCCGGACAGGTTCCAGGATTCGCGCCTGCAAAAACCCGTCCGGCCTGTCGTTCGAAGCCTTGGCGAAGGATGAAGGCCGGGTTCCATCGGCAGAAGCGGTATACGGCATTCATGACTTGCAGCCCTGCGGTTCACCGCGTTTAGTCCCGCTTCCGGTTCTTTGCGGGCGTAGTATATCGGTATTATGCGTGCTTCCCAAGCATGAGAGGCGGGTTCGACTCCCGCCGCCCGCACCACTTTTCTTTCCGAGGCGGAAAGAAAAGTGCCCTCCGTAGCCTTGGCGAAGGAGGGCCTCACATTCCCGCCTCATGGTCAGTCAAGCCTCCCCTAAAATGAAATCCTCGAAATCCCTCATCGCCCTCATTGTCCTTTCATTCCTCGCCACCAGCGTGTCGTTCGTGGAAGATGCCAAGAAGGAAACCCCGGCTTCGAAACCGGCCGGCTGCTGCGCTAAGGCGGAAAAGGCCGGCGAAAAATGCGGCCACGGTTGTTGCGCCGAGGCGGCCAAGGACGGCAACAACTGCGAAAAATGCAAAGGCAGCGGCAAAATCGAGAAGAAGGAAGAGGCCAAGCACTGAGCCCCAGACATGACTGGAATGAACAGGCGGCGTGCTTGCCATCCTGTCCATGGGGCTGGCGTGTTTGCACCCATCTTCCTCTGATGAACGCCGCCGGCCTCTATGAAGGTTAACGGCCAGGCACGGCGCACCATCTGGCTCGACCCCGACGGGGTTTCCGTCGGGATCATTGACCAGACCCGGCTGCCCCATGCGTTCGCGACGCTCCGCCTCACCACGCTCGACGAGGCCGCACACGCCATCCGTTCGATGCAAGTGCGCGGCGCCCCGCTCATCGGGACCACCGCGGCCTACGGACTTTGGCTCGCCCTGCGCGCCGACCCTACCGATGCGGGCCTGCAGCAGGCCCGGGCTACGCTGCTCGCCACCCGGCCCACCGCCATCAATCTGCGCTGGGCACTGGACCGGGCGCACGCGCATCTGCTGCCGTTGCCTCCGGCCGGCCGCGCTGCCGGAGCCCGGGTCTTTGCGGCCGCACTTTGCGACGATGATGTTGCGATCAACCGGGCCATCGGCGAAGCCGGCCTGCCACTCCTGCGCGCCCTTGCCGCGCGCAAACCTGCCAGCCGGCCGCTCAACATCCTCACTCATTGCAATGCGGGCTGGCTCGCCACCGTCGATTGGGGCACCGCCACCGCGCCCATTTATCTGGCGCACGATGCCGGCCTGCCGGTTCACGTCTGGGTCGACGAGACCCGGCCGCGCAACCAAGGGGCCAGTCTCACCGCGTGGGAGTTGCTCAACCACGGCGTGCCTCATACCGTCATTGTGGACAACGCTGGCGGCCACCTGATGCAGCATGGCGAGGTTGATGTGGTTATCGTCGGCACCGACCGCACGACCGCGGGCGGTGATGTGTGCAACAAAATCGGCACCTACCTGAAGGCTCTGGCCGCGCACGACAATCAGGTGCCTTTCTACGTCGCCGTGCCTTCGCCTTCCATCGACTGGACCATCCGCGATGGCGTTCGCGAAATTCCCATCGAGGAGCGCGCCGCCACCGAGGTTACCCACCTCACCGGCCGCCAGGATGACGGCCGGCTGACCTCGATCACCATCATCCCGGCCGGCAGTGCCGCCGCCAACCCCGGGTTTGATGTCACCCCGGCCCGCCTGGTCACCGGCCTGATCACCGAACGAGGCGTGACGCCCGCGACCGCCGCGGGCCTGCGGCGACTATTCCCGGAAATCCCCGTCGTCTCATGAAAAAATCCGAACGCGCCCTTCGCCAGCAAGTCATTGCTACCTGCCGCCAGCTGGAGGCGCGCGGCCTGAACCAAGGCACCTCCGGCAACGTGAGTGTGCGTTGCGGGGCCGATGCCAACGCCGGTTTTTTCCTCACGCCCACCAGCCTGTCCTACGACCAAATGATGCCGGAGGACATCGTTCATGTCACGCCGGCCGGCCGGTGCACCGGCCGTTGCCAGCCGTCGAGCGAACTGCTGTTTCATCTGACCATCAGGCAAGAGCGGCCCGACGCCATCGCGGTGATCCACACTCACAGCACGCACGCGACCACCATCGCCTGCCTGCGGAAGGATATTCCCGCCGTGCACTACTTGGTGGGGCTCTTCGGAGGCAACAATCTGCGTTGTGCGGAGTATGCCACTTTTGGCACGCCGGAACTGTCGGCCAATCTGCTCGCTGCCCTCGCGGGGCGCCGCGCGGCGCTGCTGGCCAACCACGGCCTGGTGGTCATCGGTTCAGATCTCCCGCAGGCCCTGGCCTTGACCGCCGAGGCCGAAACTCTCGCCACAATCTATTGGCGCGCCCTCTGCGCCGGCCAACTCGCCGTATTGTCCGCTGCCGAGATGGCCATCGTCGTTAACAAATTCCGCGATATCGGCTATGGCCCGGTGGCCGCGCCCAGTGCCAACTTATGAAACCAAGCCCCGCATCCCGCCGGTGGTTTGTGGCCGGCGATATCAATGGTTTTTTTGGCCTCGTCGTCGACAACCTGGCGGTGATGTCGTTTCTGGCGACGGTGCTCATCGGCGTGTTTAAGTTTCCCGCCGAGATCGTTTTCCTGCGCATGTTTCCCGGCACCGCTTTCGGCGTCTTGGTGGGCGATCTTATCTACACCTGGATGGCGGTGCGCCTCGCCCGTCGCACGGGGCGTGACACGGTGACGGCGATGCCGCTGGGAGTGGACACGCCCACGACCATCGGGCTGGCCTTTCTTGTGCTCGGACCGGCGTTCTTGAAATTCAAACAGAGTGGACTCGACGAACACGCAGCCGCAATCGCCACCTGGCACCTGGGTATGGCCGGGATGGTTGTCATGGGCCTGCTGAAATTTGTGCTGTCCTTTGCCGGGGCGTGGATCGGCCGGGTGGTGCCGCGGGCGGGCCTGCTCGGCTCGATCGCGGGCATTGCGCTGATGCTGATCGGCTTTTTGCCCCTGCTGGAGGTGTTGAGCGTGCCCGTGGTCGGATTTGTGGGGCTCGGGGTGATCCTTTATTCCGTTGTGGCGAAAGGCCGGCTGCCCTGGAACATGCCGGGGGTCATGGCGGCGGTGCTGCTCGGCACGGCGCTATACTATGTGTGTGGTCCGCTGGGACTCGTGGGACCGGGGTATCACGCGCCGGGGGTCATCGCGTGGCGGCTCGCATTGCCGTGGCCCAATCTCGGATTCTTCGACGGCCTGCCGGCAACCGTGCCCTATCTCCCACTCATTCTACCGTTCGGATTGCTGATGGTGGTCGGTGGCATCAATGTCACCGAGAGTGCCCGGGCCGCCGGGGATGATTATAGCACGCGGGATATTTTACTCGTGGAGGCTTTCGCCACGCTCGTGGCGGGCATCTGCGGCGGGGTCGCCCAAACCACCCCCTACATCGGCCAGCCCGCTTACAAGAAAATGGGTGCCCGGGCCGGTTACACCTTGCTCACGGGTGTCTTCGTGGGCCTCGGTGGCATCTTCGGCTATCTTTCCGGCCTCGTGGAGCTGCTGCCGCTGGCGGTGCTGGCGCCCATTTTGGTTTTCATTTCGATCGAGATCACCACCCAGGCCTTCGAAGCCACTCCGGCGCGGCATGCCGCCGCCGTGGTGTTCAGCTTTTTCCCGGCGATCGCGCGTTTGGTCGCGATCAAGCTCGGGGATCCGACTTATGTCGCACCCGATCATTTTGCCCGGTTGCTGGGCGCAACGGCGCGAGGATTACCGGAGCTCGGCATCATCGTGGCGCTGGGCAACGGCTTCATCATCACCTCCATGCTCTGGGCCGCGTTTCTGGCCGCGCTGGTTGACCGGCGCAACGGCGCGGCGATCACCAGCCTGTTGGCGGGTGCGGGCCTGACCCTTTTCGGAATCATACATTCGGTGGAACCCGGCGGCGGCCTTTATCTGCCCTGGAACCTGGACGGGGTGGGGCGAACCATTGTTTGGCAGTTCACGGCCGCTTATGTCGCGCTGGCCGGAGTAGTTGCACTGCTTAGTCTGCAGAAAAACACCGGCCGGTCAGACCCCGCCGGGACGCCGGTGTGACCAAAATCAACCGCGATCGGCCGTGATGGATCCAGGCTGAAGATTGCGCCAGCGCGACACGATGCGGTTGAAATTGTCGTCAGGAGCGAGGCCATAAACCGCTCGGAGGATGTCAACGCTGCTGCCGTGTTCGATAAATTTGTCGGGCCAACCGATGCGCTCGACGGCCACTGGACAGTGGGATTCCTGCAGGGCTTCGAGCACGGCGCTGCCAAAGCCGCCGGCGAGAACGTGGTCCTCCATCGTGACAAGGAGGGGAACGATGGCGGCCTGGCTGAGCAGCAGGTTGCGGTCGAGGGGTTTGACGAAACGGGCATTCACCACGCCGACCGAGAGGTGTTCCTCGCGCTCGAGGCGCTGGGCGAGTTTGAGCGCTTCCGGCACCATGTTGCCCAAGGCCCAAAGGATGATCTGGGTGCCGACCTTCAAGACTTCGGCCTGGCCGATGGGAACGAGCGCGGGTTCAGCCTTGATCGGTGCGCCGGTTCCGGCCCCACGGGGATAGCGGATGAAACCCGGACCGGGCAGTTGCAGGGACGTATGCAGCATGTCCACGAGCTCGTCCTCGTCCTTGGGTTGCATGACCGTGGCGTTGGGCACGCAGCGGAGATAGGCCAGGTCGAACAGGCCGTGGTGCGTGGGACCGTCGTTCGGCGAGAGGCCGGCGCGGTCCAGGCAGAATGTAACCGGCAGGTTTTGCAGCGCGACGTCATGGATCACCTGGTCGTAGGCCCGTTGCAGGAAAGTCGAGTAAATGGCGCAGACGGGCCGGAATCCCTTGGTCGCGAGGCCGGCCGCGAAAAGCACGGCGTGTTCCTCGGCGATGCCCACGTCGAAGAATTGTCCCGGCACTTCCTTCGCCAACAGGGACAGGCCGGTGCCGCTGGGCATGGCGCCGGTGATGCCGAGCACCTGCGGGTTGGCCCGGGCGAAGCGGGCCAGCGCCGCGCCGAATACATCCTGATAATTGGGCGGCGTGCCGGGGATCGGGCGCGCGCTTTCTCCCGTCTCGGGATCGAATGGGCTGGCGCCGTGGAATTTCTCCGGCGAGTTGACGGCGGCGTCGAGGCCCCGGCCTTTCTTGGTCAGCACGTGGATCAGCACGGGCACGTCGCAGTGCCGGGCAAACTCGAGGTTCTTCTCGAGCGCCTCAAGGTTGTGGCCGTCGACGGGCCCGAGGTAGCGCAGGCCGAATTTCTCGAACAGGGACGACTCGACGAAGAAGTCTTTCGTCTCGCGCTTCCACTTGTGGTAGACCTTGTTCATCTCCACGCCGGTCGGGAAGCTCGTGAAGAACGCCTCGATGTCGTGGTGCAGCTTGTTGTAGGTCGGGCTGGTGCTGATGCGGTTCAGGTAGCCGGAGATGGCGCCGACGTTCTTGGCGATGGACCACTCGTTGTCGTTGAGGATGACGATCAGGCGCTTGGTCGAGCTGACGACGTTGTTCATCGCCTCAAGGGTGATGCCGCAGGTGAAAGCGGCATCACCACACACCGCGACCACGTGTTCATGGCTGCCACGCAGGTCGCGCGCCGTAGCCATGCCCAGGGCGGCCGAGAGGGCGGTGCCGGCATGGCCGGCACCAAAAGCGTCATGCGGGCTCTCGGCGCGATAAAGGAAACCCGATGCGCCGCCCGTCTTGCGGAGTTTGTGGAAAAACTCGCCCTGGCGTCCGGTGAGCAATTTGTGGACGTAGCCCTGGTGGGCGACATCGAACACCAGCTGGTCCTCCGGTGTGCTGAACACGCGGTGCAACGCAATCGTCAGTTCGACGACCCCGAGGTTTGGGCCGATGTGGCCGCCGTTCCTCGAGGTAACCTCGATCAACTCGTCGCGGATTTCCTGCGCGAGCTGCGGCAACTGGGAAGCCGCCAGGGCCTTCACGTCGGCGGGACCGGTGATGCCAGGCAGAAGGGGTGCGGAGGAATGAGCGGCGTCCATGGATGGTGACATGGGCGGCGGCTACTCGGCGTGCGCGGACTCGAAAGGTTCAAAGGCGGCGCTGCCGTCCTTGGCTTGCTTTAATTTTTCGATCTTCAACTCGGCTTCCTTGAGCCGGCCTTCGCAGACCTTGAGCAACTTGCTGCCTTCCTCGTATTTGGCCAGCAATTCGGCAAGAGGCACTTCGCCCGATTCCATCGAGTCCACGATGGCCTCGAGTTTGGCGAGCGCTGCTTCAAAACTGAGTTTGGCGGTCTTGGCGGAATCCACGCCGCTAAGATGCGTCGGACCGCGGGGATTTCAATCAATCTTTGGCGGCGATGGTCTGCCTGTGCTTTAGGATTGGCACGGGCGCAAACTCCTCTGCACTGAACACATGGATTGGCTGCTCCCCACGGTCGTCACGCTCATTCTCCTGCGCCTCGCCGCCCAATTGGCGCTTGAGGCATTGAACCGCACGGAGGCACGTCGCCATGCCGGGGCGCGACCAGCTGCACTCACGGGAGTGATGGATGAGGCGACTTACGCCAAGTCGGTGGACTACACGTTGGCCAAAAGCCAGTTTGGCTCGGCCGGGGCGGTCTGGGAGGTCGCCGTGCTGCTGGGGGTATTGTTCAGCGGTCTGTTGCCCTGGCTGTGGGCGAAGTTCAATGGCCTCGCTCCCGGTGCGGCCTGGAGCGGGGCGGTGTTTCTGGTGAGCACGATGATCTTGCTCGGTCTGCCCAACCTGCCGTTTGAATGGTGGGCCCAGTTCCGTCTGGAGGAGCGGTTTGGCTTCAACAAAAGCACCCAGGCGCTGTGGATTGCTGACCACCTCAAATCAACGCTGCTCGGTGTCGCCATCGGGTTTCCGCTGGCGTGGACGCTGCTCGCCCTCGTTGGTTGGGCCGGGACCTACTGGTGGGTGGGGGGCTTCGCCCTGCTGTTTGGCTTTCAGCTGCTGCTGATCGTGCTCTACCCGAAGCTTATTCTGCCGCTTTTCAACAAGCTCACGCCGCTGCCCGAAGGCGATGCGCGGGCGCGATTGCTCGCGCTGTCAGAACGCACGGGCTTCCGCGCGCAAACCATCGAGGTGATGGATGGTTCGAAACGCTCGGGCCACTCCAACGCTTTTTTCACCGGCTTTGGCCGTTTCCGGCGGATCGTGCTCTTTGACACCCTTATGGTGCAACTGGCGCAGGACGAACTTGAGGCGGTGCTCGCCCACGAGATCGGGCACTACAAACGCGGGCACATCCCGAAGCGGCTGGCGACGATGGGGCTGATGCAACTGGGGGCCTTCGCCGCTGTCGCCTGGCTCAGCCATTCAACCTGGTTCAACCCCGTCTTCGGCCTGCCCGCCAGCGCCAGTGCGGCGACCTTTTTGCTCTTCGGTTTGCTGGGCGGGATCGTGACATTTTGGTTTTCACCGATTGGGAATCGGGTTTCCCGGAGACACGAGTATGAGGCCGACGCCTTCGCCAAACACGCGATGAACAGTCCGGCTCCACTGATCTCTGCGTTGCGCAAGCTCTCGCAAAAAAACCTGTCCAATCTCACGCCGCATCCGCTCTACAGTGCGGTGTATTACTCGCACCCGACCTTGGTTGAGCGCGAACAGGCTTTGCTGTCATGAACCGGCTGCTGGCGATAGGGACGGCCCTCGGCGCCACTGTGCTGGTGCCGGCGGCGCTGACGGTCGCCGCTTACAATGTCGAGAACTACACCTTGGCTGACCGGATGGTGGACGGCGTTTATCGGGCGGCCTATCCCAAACCAGAAAAGGAGAAAGCGGCGTTGCGGCAGGTCATCACGGGCATTTCCCCCGACATTCTCGCGCTCGAGGAAATTGGCCCCCAAGCCTACCTCGATGACTTCCAGCGCGAACTAAAGCAGGCGGGGCAGGATTTCCCGCACGCCGTGGTGCTTGACGCCGCCGATGCCGATCGGCATGTCGCGGTTCTCTCCAAGGTGCCGTTCAAGGAAATCCGCCGGCATGCCCGGGTGCCAATCACTTATTTCGGGCAGCCCGAGGTTGTGAAGCGAGGCGTGCTGGAACTGGTCTTCGCCTCAAACGCTGGCGACATCTCGATTTTTATCATCCACCTGAAGAGCAAGCATACCGAGCGGAAGGACGATCCGGAGTCAGCCCAGCAGCGGGCGTTGGAAGCGGAAGCGGTGCGCGACTTGGTGCTGGCCCGTTATCCGGATCCGGCGAGAGCGAAATTCATGGTTTGCGGCGACTGGAATGACACCCGCAGCAGCCGGCCCGTGCAGGCGATGCAGAAACGCGGCGGCACGATCATCGGCGAGATTCTGCCGGCCACCGATTCACGCGGTGAAGGCTGGACCCATTATTTCCGCCGCGATGTGACCTACAGCCAGATCGATTACTTAATGGTTTCACCTGGACTGAAGCCGCTCGTGGTGGGCGGTCGGGCCAGAATTTGGGATGGGGCCGGCACCACCGGGGCCAGCGACCACCGGGCGATCTATCTGCAGCTCAACGTAGATCCGGCAAAATAGCAGACGGTTAGGGCAGATCACGCGTTGGCCAGTCGGCCTCCCCTGATGAGGGGTGGCCTCTTATATCAGGCGCATTACCGTAGCAAATTGCGATGAACGGCGCAAATATTGCGATGGACGTCGTTGCATAGTGCCAACGGATTTCGTATACTGCACTCTGAATCAAGGTATTCAAACGGTTATGAAAAACGCCCTACGTTGGATTCTGGTGAGCGCCGGGCTAATACTGTCCGGCTTGGCTGACGGTAAGACGGTTAAACCGGAAATGGACGATTATCTGGGTGACGAGCCCATCCAGATAATTCGCACGGTCGAGATGACCTACCCCCCCCAATTGATCCAGGAATTAATCGATCATGGTGAAGCCAGTATCATGGTGATGATAAATCATGAGGGTCAATTGATGGACTGGTTGGTCATGGGCTATTCGCACCCACTTTTCGTCAAGGAAGTGCTGGACGTCATTGTGAAATGGAAATTCATCCCGGCATCCAAACAGGGCAAGGCCATCACGACCCGGCTGGAGCTGAAGTTCATTTTCAAAAACAATGCAATTGTCCGGATACTCCCAATCGATACCGGCTTGATCGCCCGCACGAGGCAATATCAGCGCAATGGGGCTTACTGGACTTTCATTTGCCGGCAGGAGGAACTCGATGTGCCGCTTGATGCCAAGGTGGAGATTTCACCGATGCCACCCGATCAGTTGGGAGCGACCGCCACCGAGGGCAAAGTCATCGTGGACTTTCTTATCGACCCGGAAGGCAAGGTGCGAATGCCCATGATCGTTTCCACCGATGACGAGGCATTTTCGAACTCTGTCTTGTTGGCGATTAACGAGTGTCGTTATGGCGTGCCCCGGCGCGAAGGTGTGCCGGTGATCACGCGGGTGCGGCGGCAATACATCTTCACCCCCGTCAGCACCTAGGAATCGTCGGCAGGGTTAGGGTGGACGTGATGGGAGTGAAAAGTGATTTACGCGCCGGCCGTTTGTGGTTTGCGTCGGGCAATGGCGAAATGGCTCCTGGTTGATGGTTACAACATGGCCTTCCGGGCTTTCTATGGGATGCCCGAATTGACGCGCGCTGATGGATTTCCGACCGGGGCATTGCATGGCTGGGTGAAAACCATGTGGCGGTTGCTCGATCAGGAGAAACCGGACGCCATGGTGGTGTTCTTTGACTTGGGCGGATCCCAGGATCGTCTCGCGCTGCACCCGGCCTACAAGGCGCAGCGCAAGGAGACGCCCGAGCCGCTGGAGAAGCAGATCCCGGTCATCAAAGAACTGACCCGAGCGATGGGCCTGGTGGGGGTCGAACTGGACGGGGTGGAATCAGACGACTTGCTGGCGGCCCAGGCCCGGGTTCTGGCCAACGCAGGACACGACGTGCTCATCGTCAGTGCCGACAAGGACTTTGCCCAGTGCGTCGACGAGCGGATCCGGCTTTTGCTGCCGCCGCCGACGGCCAATCCGAAGCTCGGTTGGCGTGTGCTCGATCCGGCCGGGGTGGTGGAAAAGTTTGGGGTGGCGCCCGCCCAGATCGCCGAATACCTCGCGCTGATCGGCGACACGTCGGACAATATCCCGGGTATCAATGGCGTCGGTCCGAAGACCGCGGTGAAATGGTTTGCCGAGTTCCAAACCCTCGAGCACATCATCGCGCACGCGGCCGAATTGAAGCCGGAACGATTTCGGGCGGTGGTGACCCAGGAAGCACACAAGCTGCGGCTGAATCTGAAGCTGACAACCCTGCCCACCACTTCACCGTGGCCTCAGGTGGAGCCGGGTGAACCGCAGGCCGCGAAATTGTTCCAATTGCTCGAATCACTCGAAATGAAGTCGTCGCTGGCCGAGGCGCGGACCCGTTACACCGGGCAAAAAGAGCTGTTCTGATCCCGGCTTTCGCTCACTTCGCCGGGGGCTCGAAGATGTAACCGATGCCGTGGACGGTCTTGAAGCAATCAAGCGAGATGTCGTTTTTCGCGAAGACCGCGCGCACTTTGACAATATACTGGTCGAGCGAACGGCTGCGAATGTCGGCGTGAATGCCCCACACGGAATGGATCAGCTCTTTG
>JANNDM010000083.1:0-3129 GCA_031387725.1 Verrucomicrobiota bacterium
CCGCCCGCGTAGTTCCGCCAACGGCTGTCGCGTTTGGCCAGGCTGGCGCAGAGGGTGGAGGCGAGCACCTGCGGCAGATGGCTGATATGCGCCACGATCTCGTCGTGGGCGTCGGGCTCAAGCGTGGCGACGTCGGCCTCCAGGGCGTTCCAAAAGAAAGTGACGCGCTCCGTGGCCTTGGCCTCGGTCTCCGCCAGCGGAGTGACAAACACGGTGCGGCGGACAAACAGGTCGGCCCGTCCGTGTTCCCAGCCGGTTTTCTCGGAGCCGGCCATGGGGTGCGAACCGACGAAGTGCGCCCGGCCTCGAAGAGTGACAGTGGCGGCGCGGCAGATCTCGCCCTTGACGCTGCCGACATCGGTGACGATGGCGCCGGCGGCGAGCGCAGGAACGATTTGCGTGACGAGCGGCACAATTTGGTCCACCGGGGCGCAGATCACGATCAGTTGGGCGTCGCGCACCGCGTCCGCTGGAGTGTCCGCCATCCGGTCGCACCAGGGCTGTCCTTTCAACTGCAAGCGGGTTTCGGGTCGGCGGGCCCAAAGGGTCAGTTGCCGGGCCGCTCCATAGTGCCGCACGGCGCGGGCGACGGAGGCGCCGAGCAGGCCGGGTGCGAGGATGGCGATCTGGTCGAACATGCCGTCAAGGCAAAGCCGCCGGCCCTGGATTGTCCAGCCTGCCGCGCGGCCCGCCGCCCTCCCGATAATCTGTAACGTATTGTATTACAAATTACCGGGAGACACGGCTGTCACGGCGGGGGCAATCCCGTTGCCTTTTGGTGCCGGGGCGAATTACGTGAACCTCGCGCATGAGTTATGACAAAGTGCCGGAGATGCCCGAAGTGCCTGTGAATCCGGCGCAGGATCGTGCGCGTTGGCTCCTCGCGATGGTGGTGGGGTTGGCCGTCACCGCGACCGCCTACTGGCAATTCAGTCGGGAGCCTGCCGAGCCAACGGGCGGGCAAAAGCTCCGGAGCGAGCAGATCGCACGGCTCGAGGTCCAAGTGGGAAGCGCGCGCGCGCAACTGCTCGCCTTGCCCAATAGCGCCGCGCCGGAAACCCGGCGGACCTTGTTGGAGGCGGCGCTCGCCCGGCAGAATGACTTGATCAAACTGCGCGCAGCGCCGGTGACGGCGGACATCGTGCAAGTCGGTGAATGGCAGGCGCAGCTCGATAACCTCACGGCTGACGAGCAGAGCCGGTTGAGCCGGGAACTGGAGGAGGCGGCCGGGCAATTGCGCCGGCAAAAGCAAATCTCTGCCGCGGTGGAAAAACTGCTGGAAGCCCTGCGACTCCAGCGCGAGATCAACCGCAGCATGGCCGCCCGCGAATTCAAAAGCTACGGGCGCGAGGCCCAGTTGCAGCAACTGCTGGAAGAGCTGGCGGCGGAACCGTTGTTGACCGAGGCGACGCGGTTGCTGGCCGAGGCGCGCGGGGCGGCGACCAACGGCAGTTGGGCCGACGCTCTGCGGCTTTACGGCCAGGCCGGCGAAATCCAACAGCAGCTCAACCGGGACTTTCCCCAATCCCGGTTTTCCGCGGCCTTGGCGGCGGGACGGATCGAGACGGAGCTGGCGGCGCTCAGCGCCACGGAGGCCCAGGCGCAGCTGCAGTTGTTCTTGCAAAAAGCCGCCGCGGCCGCCGCGGGCGGGGACCTGGCCGCCGCCGACAAATTCTACGTCCTGGCCGCCGATCGGCAGCAAGTGATCAATACGGAGTTCACGAAAAGCCGCTTCGTGTCGATGGAGCAGCTCGCGCAGATCGAGGTGGCGCGCCAGACGCTGCACCTGCGACCGGTGCTGGAGCAGGTGGGGGTGCTCGACGGACGGACGGCAGGGCACCTGCGGCGCCGCGAGCTGTTTCAGGCGCAGCAGTTGATCGGGCCGGCCAGGTCGGCCTTGGAAACGGCAATCTTGCAATCGCCCAAGGCGCAGGGGGTCGACGAAGAGTTGCGCGAACGTCTGAGTTACCTGGCCCTGCGCTCAACCGATCTGGCTGCGATCCAGGACCAGACCTACGATCTGCTGCTGCCTTTGCCGTCACAGCCGCAGTCGGCGCTACTGCGGCGGGCGGTGCCGCAGGCGTTGTTTGCCGCCGTCATGAACACCAACCCCAGCCGCAACCCCGGGCGGGCCTTGCCGGTGGACTCGGTCAATCAGGGCGAGGCGCGGGAATTTTGCCGGCGACTGGGGTGGGTGCTGGGGGCAGCGGTGCGACTGCCTACGCTGGTGGAATTCAATGCCGCTGGGCGCGACCCTGAGTTCATGGAATTGACCGGCGGGCTGGATGAATGGCTGGCGATCGCCACTGGTGACCCCGCGGCAGCCATTCTTCATGGCGCCACTGGGGTGAATACTACCGCGCCGCGGACCGATCCCGCCCACCCGGCCAGCTTTCGCGTGGTGGTTGCCGTGGACCTGCTGGCGCCGGTCGCGCGCTGAGGGCTCAGCCGGCGCCGAGTTTTTTCACCCGGGTAAATTCTGCCGGCCGGACCGGTGAAACCGAAAGCCGGCTCTGCCGCACCAGCTCCATGACCTTGAGCGTGGCATCGGCTTTAATCTGGGCCAAGGTGATGGGGGTGGTGAGCGGCTTGACCGGGGCCAGCTCCACGGCGACCCAGCCCTGGCCGCCTTTGGCGCCGCCGGAGGCGGGCAAGCCGTCCTCGTCTGCCGTGGCGTCGGGAAAGGCGGGCTTGGTCACCTGCGCGAGGCCGACGATCTTTTTGCCTTCGCCGCTATGGTAGAAAAGCACCGGGTCGCCCGGGCGCATGGCCTTGAGGTGGAGCCGTGCCGCGTAGTTGCGGATGCCGGTCCAGTCGGTGCGGCCGTCCCGGACCAGATCGTCCCAGGAGTAGGTTTCGGGTTCGGATTTCACGAGCCAGTATTGCGTTGTCATCGGCGGAGGGGATTGGTCGGATGCGGACGTGGACGAAATTGACCCTGACCTAGCCAAAAAAGCCCACCGGGCACAAATGATTCTTTACGGGGTCATGATTTTCCTCGGCGTCCTGCCCTTTGTCTTGCTGTGGCTGAAAAACCGGGGAGTATTCAACTGATTTTGCCGCCGACCGTATGAACAAAACCCTGCTCGTCATCCGCATCCTGTTTATCGCGCTGTGCGCGATCGGGAG
>JANNDM010000117.1:0-2097 GCA_031387725.1 Verrucomicrobiota bacterium
ATGCCCGCCACCTTCAGGCCGCAATGCCGCGCAATGAGGCAGTCGGGCACGCTGGACATGCCGACGGCATCGGCCCCCCAGCCTTGCGCCATGCGGATCTCGGCCGGCGTCTCGAACGACGGACCGCGAAAGGCGACATAAACCCCCTCGTGCAGTTTGACGCCCTGCTGCTGCGCGACGGCCTTGATCTTCGTCCGCAGGTCGGCATCCCACGCGTCGGACACCGGCACGAAGCGGGGACCGAAGCTCTCGTCGTTGGGCCCAACCAGCGGGTTGAGACCGAGAAAATTGATATGGTCGGTGATGAGCATGAGCTCACTGACCCCGATGTGCGGGCGCAGGCTGCCGGCCGCATTGGAAATGAACAGGGTCTCGACGCCCGCCGCCTTCATGGCCCGGATCATCGTCTTGAGCGGGTAGGCGTCGCTGGTCTCGTAAAAATGCTTGCGGCCGTTCAGCACGATGACGGGCACACCACCGAGTTGGCCGATAATCAGCTGCCCCGCGTGACCGGCGACCGTGAGCAGAGGGAAGCCCGGCAGATCCGTGTAGGCGAGAACCACGGGATTTTCCACCAGCCGGGCCAGCCCGCCGAGGCCGGTGCCGAGGATGAGTGCGATTTTCGGTTTCAACCCGCCGAGGGCGGCGGTGATCTTGGCGGCAGCCTGGCGGACGTTTTCGGCGTGGAGCTGGTCTTCGTTCATGCCGCAAGGACTAGCTGAAATCAGTCCGGGGCAAAAGCCTGCATTTGCCTCCGCAGGAACGACGCCCCGGAGCAAGCCCGGGAGCATTTGCTCAATTGCCAGCGGTTTTGTGGGAGCGAGCTTGCTCCCGAGTCGTTCGCCAAACGTCGCGAGCAAGCTCGCTCCCACATTTTCAACCCAAGCCGAAGCAAGGCCGGAAGCATTTTCCTCCGGCAATAAACGGTTGTGTTGAATTCCAGACGGTCAAAACTGGCGGACCATGAGCACCAAAGTCGCAGGGATTGTCGGCGGCGGCCTGATGGGTGCCGGGATTGCGGCCAAATTTGCCCGGGCGGGGCATCAGGTTATTATCCATGAAACATCGGTCGCGCGCCGCGGCGCGATCCCGGAAGTGATAGCGGGCATCTTCGACGAACTGCTGTCCGCCCGGGTTATCACGGCGGGTGAAATCACCGCCGCAGTGGACCGGATCAAATTAACGGACAATCTGTCCGCACTGGCCGGTGCCCGGCTCGTCATCGAGGCCATCCCGGAAGTCCTCGCCGCAAAAGAAGCGCTCTATCGAGAGCTGGAAACCGTGGTGGCACCCGATGCCCTGCTGGCCAGCAACACCAGCGGTTTCCTGCCCGATGCCCTCAGCGCGGGCCTGGCCCACCCGGAGCGCTTTCTCATCGCTCATTTTTGGAATCCCCCGCACGCCATTCCGCTGGTCGAGGTGGTGCCGGGCGCGCACACGGCGCCGGCTTGCGTCGAACAAGCGGTGGCGGTGCTGCGCGCAATCGGCTCGGATCCGGTGGTGCTGCACAAAGCCGTCCCCGGCTTCATTGGCAACCGGCTCCAGCTCGCGGTGCTGCGCGAAGCCCTGCATCTGGTCCACACCGGCGTGGCGGATCCGGCCACCATCGACACCGTGATGAAGGCCTCACTCGGGCGGCGTTATGGTATTGCGGGTCCCTTCGAGAGCGCGGACCTCGGCGGCCTCGACACGATCCTCCTCGTAGCCACCCACCTCATGCCAGAGCTGGCCAAAGATGAGAGCGCCCTGGCCGTGTTGCGCGCCCACCTCGCGAAAGGGGAAAAGGGCGCGGCCAGCGGGGCGGGCTTCTACCGGTGGACCGACGAACGCCGCGCCGCGATGCGCCAGAAACGCCTGGTCCACCAACTCAGGGACCGGACGCCGCTGCCCGCACAGCGGCAGACACCCGACGAAAGCCGCTAACGGGGCCGCCACGGGGCCGCTTCACCGGCCGATGGCCTGCTCGATCCGGCGATCGGGCACCAGCCACACCATCGCCACCAGGCCGTAAAGGGCGACGCCGATCCAAGGATTTACGAATGTCAGGCCGATGGCCACGGCGTAGATGACGAGTGAGATTCGCTCCTTGAATTTGGC
>JANNDM010000150.1:0-12872 GCA_031387725.1 Verrucomicrobiota bacterium
CAACTCATCGGAAAATGGCGCAAATTGGCAAGTTCGCTCCGCAGGCCGGCGCGGAAATCCGGGTGGCTGATGCTGATCAGGGCTTCGCCGCGCTCGCGCAGGGTCTGGCCGTGCAGGTTGACCGCGCCGTATTCGGTGACCACCCAGTGGACGTGGCCGCGGGTGGTGACGACCCCGGCGCCCGGGGCGAGGGTGGAGACGATGCGCGAGACCTTGCCGCCCATGGCCCGAGAAGGCAGGGCGATGATGGGTTTGCCCCCGGGTGAGAGGGCGGCGCCGCGGATGAAATCCATCTGCCCGCCGATGCCGGAGTAGATCCGGTGCCCGATCGAGTCGGCACAAACCTGACCGGACAGGTCAATCTGGAGGGCGGAGTTGATGGCGACGACCTTGGGATTCTTGCGGATGACCGCGGTGTCGTTGGTCCAGTCGCAGGGGTGGAAATTGACGAGAGGGTTGTCGTGGACGAAGTCAAAAAGCCGCTGGGTGCCGTTGATAAAGCTGGTGACAATGCGGCCCGCGCCGACCTTCTTGAGGCGGTTGGTGATGGCGCCGGCGGCGACTAGGTCGATGATCTGGTCGGAGAACATCTCGGTATGGATGCCCAGATCGTGCTTGTGCATCATCCGTGACAGCGCGGCGTCGGGGATGGCGCCGATGCCCATTTGCAGCGTGGAGCCGTCCTCGACGAGCGCGGCGATGAGCTCTCCGATCCGGCTTTCAATTTCTCCGCTGGCGTCGACCGCGTGCTCATGCAGCGGCCGGTCGGTGAGGGTGAACGCATGGATGCGGTTGAACGGCACGAGGTTGTTGCCGTGGGTGCGGGGCATGCGGGTATTAAACTCGGCGATCACGAGGCCGGCGGTCTCGGCGGCGGCCTTGGCGGCGTCGCAGGAGGTGCCGAGCGAGCAGTTGGCGTGGGCGTCGGGCCGGGAAAGGCAGAGCAAGGCCGCGTCGAGCTTCACCCGTCCGGAGAGGAAAAGATGGGGAATATCGGAGAGGAAGACTGGCACGAAGTCCGCACGACCTTCGGCGATGGCGGCCCGAAGCGGGGGGCCGGTGAAGAGTGAAACCGAGCGGAACTCGCGCTCGCGGCCCGGGGCGGCGAACGGCGCGGAACCGGCCGTGTGGAGGTGGTAGAGGCGCACGTGCTCCAAGTCGCGACGGGCGGCGAGGGCCTCGACAAGTGCGGTGGGGGTGGCGGCGGCGCCGTGGATGAAAATGTTGGCACCGCTGCGGATGCTGGCGACCGCCTCGGCGGGTGAGACGGCGCGGGAAGACCAGTCGGGTGGGATGGGATTCATGCGTGGATGCTGAGCGGCCAATGTGGCAGCGGCCGACGGGGAAACGAAGCCCGGACTTTGCGCATTCCTTGCCAACCATTCGCCGTCGGTTGGCGGCGGCCCTAGACCAGCGCTTCCTTGAAATGCCGGCGGCACATGGCGACGTAGCGGTCGTTGCCGCCGATCTCCACCTGCGCGCCTTCCTTCACGGCCCGGCCGTCGGGCCCGACGCGGAGGTTCATGGTGGCCTTGCGGCCGCAGTGGCAGATGGTTTTCAGCTCGATCAGGTTGTCGGCCAGCGCCAGCAGGGCGGCGCTGCCGGGAAAGAGCTGGGCTTGGAAATCGGTGCGCAGGCCGTAGCACAGGACGGGGATGCGCAGTTGGTCGGCGATTTCGGTCAGCTGTTCGACCTGCTGGCGCGTGAGGAACTGGGCTTCGTCAATCAGCACGCAGGCGACGGGTTGGGCCGCATGTGCGGCCTTCACGTGGGCGAAGATGTCCTCGTCCGGCGACAGCGGCAGGGCCTCGGCGTCGAGGCCGATGCGTGACTTGATGCGGCCGCCCGAGCGGGTGTCAATCGCGGGGATGAAGAGAAGGGTGCGCATCCCGCGCTCGTGGTAGTTGTAGCTCGACTGGAGCAGGACCGTCGATTTGCCGGCGTTCATCGCCGAGTAATAGAAGTAGAGCTTCGACATGCGGCCGGAGTCAAACAGCTCGCGGCGGCGCGGTCGAAAAGAAAAAAACCCCCGGCGGAAGGCGGGGCTGGTGGCTGTAGCGGCGGTCTATGACCGCCGGAGGCCAAGCACGGCGCTCATAGAGCGCCGCTACAGGATATTTACCGCATCCGGGCGAACGTTTTCTGCAGGAGTTCCAAGTCAGAAGCATTCTTCGTTTTTTCGCGGGTGTTGGCGATGAGCTTCTGCTCGAGGGCGTTCTTGGTCGGGCGGGTCTTGTTCTCGTAGAAGATGCCGAACTTCCCCGGCCAGGGCTCGGAGGCGAGCTTGAAGGCCGCTACCTCGTCGGTCGGGTCGTGACGCGCGGCGTCCTCGGGGGAACCGTCGTTCTTCTTGAGGTCGATGAGCGACCAGGTGCCGCCCTTGCGGGGCATGGCGCCGTCGAAGGCGCCTTCGAAGAACTCGACGCACTCGGAAAGAATCTCAACGACGGAGAAACCGTCGTGTTGCGCGGCCTTGAGCATCATCTCGACCATGTGGTTGACCTGGGTGGCGTGCGAGCGGGCGACGAAGGTGGCGCCGCTGTTGAGGAGCGTGCGCATCGGGTTGATGGGCTGGTCGTAGGCGCCCCAAGGGTCGGTTTTGGACTTGAAGCCGATGGGCGAGGTCGGGGAAGTCTGCTTCTTGGTCAGGCCATAGACCGAGTTGTCCATGATGACGTAGGTCAGCCGCGGGTTCTTGCGGGCGGTGTGGACGAGATGGTTGCCGCCAATCGAGAAGCCGTCGCCGTCGCCGCCGAACACGAAGACGTGCAGATCATCGCGACCGAGGCTGATGCCGGCGGCGAAGGGCAGCGAGCGGCCGTGGATGTAATGGCCGCCGTGGGTGTTGACGAAATACGGGAAGCGCGACGAGCAGCCGATGCCGGCGAAGGTGACGATCTTCTCCTGCGGGTAGTTGAGCTTCTCGAGGACCTTGTAGAACGAGGCCAGCACGGCGAAGTCGCCGCAGCCCGGGCACCACGTCGGGTGGTCGGCGGTGAGGATCTTCTTCGTCAGGGGGGGACGTGCATCGGCCATGGGCGCCGGGACGACTGCGGGAGGGGTAGCGGTGGCAGACATGGGAGGGAAAGTTGAGAGTTGAGAGCTGAGGGTGGAGAGACCGGAGAACTCAGGTGCGGGTGGGCATCGCCAGCACACTTTGCTTGCGCATGCCAAAGGACGTGTCGCCGAGTTCGAGCTGCTGGGCGACCCGTTCGAAAATCTCGCTCACCTTGTAAGTGAGGCCGTCGGTCTTGGTGATGCTGCTGATGGCGGGATTGGCGAAGCGCGCGCGCAGCAGGGTGGCGAGCTGGCCGTAGCCGTAGAGGCCCTCGTCGTTGATTTCCACGACGATGATCTTCCGGTAGCAGGCAAAAATCTTTTCGAGGCCGTGATCGAGCGGATGGATGTGGCGGATCTGGAGGTGTCCGACCTTGACGCCGGCGCCACGCAGGCGGCCCACGGCTTCGCGAATGGGGCCGTAGGTGCAGCCCCAGCCGATGAGCAGGGCGTCGCCGGACTCGTCGCCGAACACCGCGGGGGCGGCGTAGTTGTCCGCCACGGCCTTGATCTTGTCGCGACGCTTGGCGGTCATCTTCATGTGCAGCGCGGGGCTGGCCGTCGGGTGGCCGAGTTCATCATGCTCGAGGCCAGTGACGGTCGGGTATTTGCCGGAACCCATCACGGAGCCGGGCGGCGCGTGGTGCTGGAGCTGATCGAGCGGGTAGGGCTTGTAGGTGGCCGCCCGCGGGGTGAGGTCGGGCTTGGCCTCGATCATGAGCTTGGGCAGGTCGGGCTCGGCAAAGGCCTCGATGCGGGTGGCCAGCGCCTGGTCGGAGAGGATGATGACGGGGGTGCTGAACTGGCGGGCGATGCGGCAGGCCTCGATCGCGGTGTAGAAGCAGTCCTCGACGGTCTGCGGGGCCAGCACGACGCGCGGGCAGTCGCCGTGCGAGCCATAGATGGCCTGGAGGAGATCGCTCTGCTCGATGTTGGTCGGCATGCCGGTGGACGGGCCGCCGCGCTGGACGTTTACCACGATGAGGGGCATCTCGGCCATGGTGGCCCAGCCGAGGGCTTCCATCTTCAAGGACAGGCCGGGGCCGGAGCTGCCCGTGATGGCGAGGTTGCCGCCGTAGGAAAAGCCCAGCGCGGTGGAGATCGCGGCGATCTCGTCCTCGCATTGCACGAAGATGCCGCCGTATTTCGGCAGTTCGACGCGGAGGGTCTCCATGATGGAGGACCACGGGGTGATCGGGTAGGCGGCGCCATGGCGGACGCCGGCGGCGAGGAGGCCGTAGGCGAGGGCGGTGTTGCCGTCGGTGGTGACCTGCGGGCGGGCGCCGGCCGCGGGGGCGGCGCCCTTGGCGAGGCGGTAACGCAGATTCTCGGCGGGATAGGCGTAGCCCGCGTCGAAGGCGAGGAGGGCGTTGCGCACGATGTCCTCGTTCTTGCCGCTGAAACGCTCCTTGATGAGCTGCGTGAGCTTGGCGACATCGAGGTCAAACATGCGGGCGAGCAGGCCGAGCACGTAGATGTTCTTGCCCTTCTCCTTGGAGGAGCCGCCGACGGCCTCGACGGTGGCGCTGGTCATCGGCACACCGACGGCGGTGATGGTCTTGTCGTCGGGGTCGGGCGTGACATGGTCGGAGTCGTAGAGGAGCACGCCGCCGGGACGGAGCGAAGCGCGGTGGCTCTCGTAGCTGTGCTGGTAGAAGGCCACGAGCACGTCGGCGCGGTCGCCAGACGAGAGGATCTCGCCGGAGCCCATGCGGACCTGGAAGATGGACGGGCCGCCGGAGATCGTGGAGGGGATGGTCATGTAGGTCATGACCTCCTGGTCGGAGCGACCGGCGAGGCGGGCGAGGAAGCCGCCGACGGCCTGAATGCCGTCCTGGGAATCGCCGGCGAGGCGGATGACGACGTCGTCGATGGACGGAGTTTCACCCGATGAGTGCGCCGCCGCACCAAGGGGTCCTGGGGTGTTGGGACTGACCATGCCGAGACTATGTCCTAACCCGGAGGCTGGGTAAAGGCTGGGCTTGGCGGAAACGCCGCATTTCTTGCGCTACCCGAGGAGGGGCGGGATGGCCGGTATAAGAAAAACCCCGGCGCAGGCCGGGGTGGGATTTGAGAGGCTAATGGGGGTAGGGGTGGAGGGTCGGCCTCCCGGCCGACCGCGGCCGGTCAGGAGACCGGCCCTCCAGGGTTTCACTCCCAGCCGATCGGGCGGCCCTTGTTCTGCTCCTGCAGCCATTTCATCAATGGCGCGTAATAGTCCACCATGGCCCGCGTGCTCAGTTCCTCGCCCGTGGCTTCCTTGAGCACCTGGCGCCAGTCCTCGGTCTTGCCCTTCTCCATGACCTTCCGGAAGAAGTCGCCGACGGCCGTGTTGCCCGCGTAATTGCAGGCCTGCGGTGGCTGATGGAGGATATTTTTCGCGATGTAGTCGTTCATCTGGTATTTGAACACCTGGGCGATGGCGTAGCTGTAATAGTAGCACGGCGTGTCGTTGATGTGCGTCTTGGTGGCGGCGTCGCACCACTCTTCGCCGCGCGCCACCGGCGGCTCGACGCCCTGAAAGTCGCGCACGTATTGCCACCAGCGGGCGTTCCACTGGCCGGCGGGCAGGCCCTTCGCATAGACGTCGGCCTCCCAGTGCGCCATGACACCCGACGACCAGAAGATGAACGGCACGCCCGGGACGAGGGCGTTGTTGAGGAGGAAGGCGTTTTCATCGACCTTGAAGTCGGCGGGCAAAATGCCGAGCGACTTGAGATAGGGTGCCATGCCGGAGGCCAGCGCGGTCAGTTCGCCGAAGCCCTCGTGGAAGGCCGGGTTGGCGCCGGTGCGGAGGAGGGCCGGCACTTCCGGCCGGGTGTAGCCCATGAAATAATAGATGTGGCCGAACTCATGGTGGTTGGTCGAGAACCACCACGGGTTGGCCTCGATGCTCTGCAGCGAGCGCAGGTCGCTCTCGAGGTCCACATGCCACGCGGAGGCGTGGGTGTTCTTCTTGCGCTTGTCGCCGGCGGGCACCGGATAGAGGTCGGATTTTTCCCAGAACGATTTCGGCAGGGCGGGGAAGCCGAGGCCGACGTAGAACTGCTCCGAGGATTTCGCGACCCACTCGGGCGTGCGGCCCTTGAAAAATTCGGTGAGGTCGGCGCCTTCGGAGAGGCCGCCCCATTCCTGCGACCAGCGGTTGTTGATCCAGTGAGCCGGGATGCGCTTTGGCACGGGCTGGTGGTATTTCTCGGCGAGCTTGTATTTCACCCAGGTGTGGAGCTGCAGATAGAGCGGACGCAGCTCGCGCATGAAGTTGTCCTGCAGCTTGATCATCTCCCCGGTCGTCATGCCATAGCCGGCGACCTGCAGGGCGAAGTAGTCGGGATAATCGAGCTCCTTGGCCACGCCGTTGCGCAGGTCGCGCAGCTTGACGAGGCCGGCTTTGAGCGCCCGGCCCGATTCCTTGGACGCCTCCCACACGGCCTGCCGCTCGGCGAGATCGGTGCTCGAGTTGAGGAGGTTGTCGATTTCGTTCACCGTGATCGGTTTTCCGTGCAGCTTGAACTCGAAGCCGTTGAGGGTGGAGTTCTGCGCAACCTCGGCGGCGATGCGCTCGCCGACCAGCTTGGGGTTGGTCATCGGCCCCTCGGCGGCATTGAGCAGCATTTGCTCGAGTTCGCGGATGGTGAGCGTGTTCAGCTCGGCGCGGTGAAGGAGCAGGGCCTTGGCCTCCTTGATGAGGTCGGGGTTGCCGTTGAACGCGGCGTAGGCGTTGCCGGCCGTCTCGGCCACGGCGTCATGCAGCGGGGAGACGTCGGTCAGGGCGGCCCACTGGGCGTTGCCGGCGATCTTGCTCAGCGCCTGGTAGGTGGAGTTGGCGAGGGCGAGGAAGCGGTCGGCGCGCTCCTGCGTGGGGTTGGCGTCGGCGGCGAATGAGACGGAGGCCGCGAGCAGCACCGCAGCGGCGGCACCGCGAAGGGGGGAGGTAACGCGAATCATGCCTTTTTCATAAGCGTCTGTGTGCGCCAGCCAATCAAGAAAAGTTCTGAATAGAAGCGAATAGATCGACTATGTAGCCAACTATTTTGGGTCATCTGGCAGCATATACCGTCTTGGCCTTCCAATTCCGTCTGGAACCGCAATGTCGAAGAATATTGGAGACTCCAAAGCGATTCGCTCATCGCGACACAAATAGAGAGTTAACGAGAAAAGGCCGGCCGTGGAAACTATGCAGTGCTCCAAATCGGCGAGTGCAAAATGTTTATGCCTATGATGCTTCACTAATTGATGGTCTTTCCACCACCCCGGATTTGTGCCGGTTCCCCATTCCTTCCATGGTTCCATGATGAGCCCGAAACGAGGCACTTGAACCATTACCTTGTGGATCTCAGGGAAAGCCTTCTGAACTACCGATCGGTAGTCGTCCATGTTGGTAGCTCGGGCAGTCGAGTCTATAGAATGGCAGAGCACTTTTGCTACTACTTCAACTTCCGAGCATGCGCTGATGATGAGCCGGGCAAATTCAATGGAGAACGTTCGATAATTTGACACGCTTGGTTCTACGAAACGAGTTGTTCGCTCAACGTCTTGTTCAAGTGCGAGAAAGTAACGCCAGTGTTCGTTGGTCATCGGGTGGCTTAAGTTAAAATGGGTCAGAACGTTGGGCGGTTCGACACAGGAAGTGATGCAAATAGCCGCAGACAGGCAATGGTCGAAATTGTCAGACTGAGCTGAGTCTTCACCGGGCTCACTCGCAGGCCGTCGGTCACGTGGTCGCCCCGGTTAACTCAGTTTCTTGAGAATGCTGCGCGCCAGCATCTCGTTGATTTCCGTGTGGCGCGGAATCGGTTGAGCGACCTTGGTCTTGGGATTCTGATACCAGTCGTGTTTGCCGCCGTGCCGGATGAAGACCGCGCCGGCCTCCTCAATCTTGCGGATTAAATCTCGCCGTTTCACGCCAGCTCAAGTTGCGCGTGTCGGCGCACGTTGGGAATAACGCCCGCAGTCAGGTCCTTGTGTAGATCCGCCAGGTGTGCTTTCAAGTCCTCTAGGCTGGTGCCTTGGGTCTGGTAGTCGGGGAATTCGTCGAGATAGCCGATCCAGTCATTCCCGTCCTGCCAGTAAGTGAAGCCGGTGTTTTTCATGACAAGTGCAGGTTGGCTGATTTGGCCGCGCCGTCAAATCTTCACCGGCGTCACTCGCTGGCCATCGCTCACGCGATCACCGGGGTAGAGGATGACCTCATCGCCGGCTTTGAGGCCCTGGAGCACCTGCACCTCGCGGCCGCTGGACTGGCCGGCCTCGACCGGCACCAGCACGGCCTTCCCGCCGCGCACCACATAGGCGGCGGACTGGTTGCCGCGACGGAACAGCGCCGACACCGGCACCTTCAACACCGACTGGTTTTCCCAGACGATGACGCGGGCCTCGACGCGGAAGTTGTCGCCCAAGGTCGGCCGCTCGGTGACGGGCGTGATGATGTCGGCCACGACGTTGACGCGCTGCTCCTCGACGCCGAGCGCGGAAATCTTGGTGAAGGCCGCCGGCTCGACCAGCCGCACGCGGGCGTCGAGCGGCTTCGGGCCGCCCCATTGCTCCAGCTCCACGCGCGCGCCGGGCGCGAGCGCGGCGCCGTCGCGCGAGAGCAATTCGATGACCACCTCCAGATCGGCCGGGTCGCCGGCGTCGAGCAGGGGTGTGCCGGCAATGACGGGCCGTTCGCTTTCCTGGAACACATGCAGCACGCGGCCGGCGACGGGCGCGCGCACCTCGACCAGGGCCGGGGTGGTGCCGGGGGCGGCGACAGCCAGCTCGGCCTCAATCGCCCGCAACACGCCCTCAGCGGCGATTATTTCGCGCGAAGCAGCGGTCTCACGGAGTTGCGCGGCATCGAAATCCTGCGGTGAAACGGTCCCGGCGGCGAACATGCGTTCCACGCGCTTCAATTCGCTGACGGCGAGCGCGTGCGCGGCACGGGTCTTCTCCAGCGCGGCCCCGGCGGAATCGCGGCGGGCCTCGGCCAGAGCGCGGCTGCGCGTGTCGAGCGGCGAGGCCGTCATCGGCGCGATGACCGCGACGATGTCACCCGCGGCGATGGTTGCGCCGGGCTTGAAGGGCACGCGGCGCAACTGGCCGGTGACGGGCGAGGAGACGACGTAGCGCTGCTTGATGCGGGTCTTGCCCTCCTCGCTGACGGTGGCGCGCAGCGGGCCGGTGGCGGCGCGCGCGGTCTCGACCGGCGCGGGTTTGGGGCGCAGACCGAAGCCGAGGGCGACGATCAGCCCGGCGCCGAGGGCGTAGGGCAGCCAGCGAAGACGTTTGGCGGGAGCGGGGGAGGCATTCATGGGAAAGTGGTTGCTGGGATCAGGGTCGTTCTCCTTCTCGTAATCGTTCTCTTAATCTCGGATCATGAATCGATGAAGACAATAAACGAGAGAACGATTAAGATTAAGAGAAAGAGAAAGATTGGTTGAAATCACTCCGGGGCCTTCAAGGTGGCGATGAGGTCGAGTTGCTTGAGTTTGCGCAGCACGACGAGGGCGGAAAACACGGAAGCGGTGACGACAACCGCGATCGCGAAGGAATACGTATAGCTGGTGAAGACGAGCGGGACGCGCACGGTCTCGGTGTTGACCGACGAGACGATGACGGTGGCGAAGCCCGTGCCGCACACCAAGCCGAGGGGCACGGCGAGCACGGCCAGGATCACCAGCTCGATGACGAGGATCGCGCCGACCTCACGCTGGGTCATGCCGACGACGCGCAGGGTGGCCAGCTCGCGCGCCCGCTCGGCCAGCGAGATGCGGGCGTTGTTGTAGATGACGCCAAAGGCCACGACCACGGAGAAGAATAAATAAATGCTCTGGATGAGGCCCATCATCTGCGCGGTCGTCTCGCGGAAGCTCTTCCGCAGGGTCTCCTTGATGGCGATGCTGCTGACGCGCGGGATTTCCTTCAGCGCCGCGAGGAATTCCGCGCGCTTCGACAGGTCGAGCCCGAGACTGGCCCCGGTGATGACGTCGCCTTCGCCGAGGAAACGGTTGATGGCGTGCAGTTCCATGTAGGCGGTGATGCCGGTGAAATCCTCCGCGAGGCCGACCAGCGGCAGGGACTTGACGGGCCGGCGCCCCTCCAGCGCCTCCACGACGACGAGGTCGCCGACCTTCGCGCCGAGGACGGAGGCGAGCTTGGCGGAAACAATCAGGCCGTCGGTCGGGGGCGCGATTTCCCGGTTGGCGCTGTCAACCGCGCGGCTGTGCATCGCGCCCGGCAACAGACTGCGGAGGCCGATCTGGCGGCTGCGGCCTTGGAAATGGATGCGCACGGCCGCGAAGCGCGAGGGCTCGAGGCTCGTGACGCCGGGCAGTTGCGCCAGCTCGTGGATGATCCGCGCCGAGGAAGGCTCGACGAGGCCGAGGTTGATGTCCTGCCGTTGCACGACGTCCCATTTGAAATCAAGGATCTCCACGATGCCGGCCTTGAACGTGTTGGGCAGGATGAGGAGCGCGGTGGCGAGGGCGAGGCCCGCGACGGTGAAGAGCGCCTGCATGGGGCGGCGTTCGAGGTTGCGCACGGCGATGCGGAACGAGTGCGAGAGCAGGCGCTTGAGGCCGAGGCGCTCCAGGTAGGCCGGTCGGTAACTGGCGGGCGGTTCCGGGCGCATCGCCTCGGCGGGCGGGAGGCGCGCGGCCTTGCGGACCGAACTGAAAACCCCGAGCGTCACGGCCCCGAGCCCGACCGTGAGGGCGATCGCGACAGCGGTGCCGTCGAGCCGGAAGGCAAGGTCGGGGAACTTGAAGAACAACTCATACATGATCACGAGCTGCTGGCCGAGCACGAGGCCGCCGAGCAGGCCGAAGAGCACGCCGCCCGCCACCATCACGAAGGCGAACTTCAGGTAGTGGGTCACGATCTGGCGGTTGGTGAAGCCGAAGGCCTTGAGGATGGCGATCTGCTCGCGTTGGAGGGAGAGCAGGCGCGAGATCACCGCGTTGGTCATGAACGCCGCGACGCTGAGAAAGATGCTGGGGAATCCGATGGAGAGGATGGTCAGCACCCTGATCTCATCGGACACGCGGATGTGCGACGGGTGGTCCTTCCGGCCATAGGAGCCGAGGCCGCCGTAGGGCCGCAGCAGGCGGTCAAGCTCGGCGATGACGGGCTTTGCGGCGGCGCCGGGCGCGAGCGTGAGGACGACGTGGTTGAACGCGCCGTAGAGATCCCACGCGGTGGCAACCTCCTTGTAGGGCATCCAGAAGATTCCGTAAGTGCGCTTGTCGGGCAGAGCCGCGCCCGGGCGCGACTCAAAGATGTATTCCGGCGAAAGCACGATGCCGGCGATGCGAAACGTCTGGCGGCGGCCGTTGAGCAGCATGGTGAACGTGTCACCCGGATTGAGGTCGTTCGCCACGGCGAAGGACTCGCCGACCAGCACCTCGCCGCGCGAGCCGGGCGTCAACCAACCGCCGCGGCGGAGGAAGAGGCGGTTCAGCTCCGGCGCGCCGAAATCCGGCAGCGAACGCACGAGGCCGCCGGCGGGCTCGGCGATGCCGGGCAGATCGAGCGTGACGGGCACGGCGAGACCGGTCTGCACGGTGGCGACACCCGGGAGCGCGGCGATCCGGGCCGCGAGGTCGTTGGGCGCGCGCTTGAGCGAGGCGAAGATTTCCGCGAAGTGGTTCGTTTGGTAATACTCGGCGCGGGTCGAATCAAGCGAGTGGATGAGGCTGCGCGCCATGATGAGCATGGCGAGGCCGCAGGCCATGACCAGCGACACGGCGGCGGCCTGGCCCTTGAGGCGCTTCAGGTCGCGGAGCAGCTTGCGGTCGAGGTGCGGGAGCATAACGGGCTACCAGAGCAAGGTGGACGGCGCCGCGGGCGCGGCGTTGCGCTGTTCGGACTGCACGCGACCGTCGGAGAAACGGATGACGCGGTCGGCCATGTCAGCCATGATGGCGTTGTGGGTGATGATGACGGTGAGCGTGCCGAGCTCGCGATTGGCGCGTTGGATGGCCTCGAGCACCACGATGCCGGTCTTCACGTCGAGCGCGCCGGTGGGCTCGTCGCAGAGCAACACCGCGGGGCGCTTGGCGATGGCGCGGGCGATGGCCACGCGCTGCTGTTCGCCGCCGGAGAGCTGCGCCGGGAAATGGTCGAGGCGCGGCGCGAGCCCGACCATCTGCAGAGCGGCTTCGGGCGTCAGCGGGTCACGCGCGATCTCGGTGATGAGGCCGACGTTCTCGCGCGCGGTCAGGCTCGGGATGAGGTTGTAGAACTGGAAAATGAAGCCGACAGACTCGCGCCGGTAGTGGGTGAGCTGTTCCTCGGTGGCGTGGGTGAGGTCGATGTCGCGGTAGCGCAGGGTGCCGGCGGTCGGGATGTCGAGGCCGCCGAGCTGGTTGAGCAGGGTGGTCTTGCCGGAGCCGGAGGGACCGAGCAGCACGACGAGTTCGCCGGCGTGCAGGTCGAGGTCCACCCCTGCCAGCGCGCGCACCTCGGCGGTGCCGGTGCCGTAGACCTTGGTCAGGCCGCGCACATGGAAGACCGGCGTGCCATTGGTGGCGAGGGCGGCAGGGGAGCGGGCGGCGGTGTTCACGGAGAGGCGGCAATCTAGGCGGGTGCCGGGCGGGCGCAACCTAAAGCCCGGCGGTGCAACCGGGAGTGAGGCGGTCTGCTGGGGTGATTAAGGGCGGGTGTTACCCTCTGGGCCGTTCGGCCAGGGGCGCGATCAACGCGCGCCCGCGTCCTTCTGCATCTGCGCGATCGCATCCTCACCCAGCGGCGCGCTGCTCTTGACCCGGAGGCTTTCGCCGAACTCCCGGGCAAAGTCGCGTTTGTAGTGCCAGGTGATCAGCGCGATGATGGTC
>JANNDM010000004.1:0-56424 GCA_031387725.1 Verrucomicrobiota bacterium
TGATGGCAACTAAGGACAGGGGTTGCGCTCGTTGCGCGACTTAACGCAACATCTCACGACACGAGCTGACGACAGCCATGCAGCACCTGTGCACCAGCCCCGAAGGGAAGACTCCTTTCAGAGTCGGTCTAGTGCATGTCAAGGCCTGGTAAGGTTCTTCGCGTTGCATCGAATTGAGCCACATGCTCCACCGCTTGTGCGGGCCCCCGTCAATTCCTTTGAGTTTTAGTCTTGCGACCGTAGTCCTCAGGCGGCACACTTAACGCGTTAGCTTGGGCCCTGGTGGGGTCGAATCCGCCAAGACCTAGTGTGCACCGTTTAGGGCATGGACTACAGGGGTATCTAATCCCTTTTGCTCCCCATGCTTTCGTGCCTGAGCGTCAGTAATTGTCCAGGTAACCGCCTTCGCCTCTGGTGTTCCTCACGATATCTACGCATTTCACTGCTACACCGTGAATTCCGTTACCCTCTCCAATACTCTAGTCGAGTAGTTTCAGACGCAGTTCCGAGGTTAAGCCTCGGGATTTCACATCTGACACACCCAACCGCCTGCGCACCCTTTACGCCCAGTGAATCCGAATAACGCTTGCAGTCTCTGTATTACCGCGGCTGCTGGCACAGAGTTAGCCACTGCTTCCTCTCCGGGTTAAGTCAGGCTTCAAGCTGTTAACTTGAAGCGTTTCTTCCCCGGTGACAGAGGTTTACAACCCGAAGGCCTTCATCCCTCACGCGGCGTCGCACCATCAGGCTTTCGCCCATTGTGAATGATTCGAAACTGCTGCCACCCGTAGGTGTCTGGACCGTGTCTCAGTTCCAGTGTGGCTGATCATCCTCTCAGATCAGCTACCCGTCTTAGCCTTGGTGAGCCGTTACCTCGCCAACTAGCTGATAGGCCGCGAACTCCTCTAATAGCGTCAGGCCTTGCGGTCCCTGACTTTAGTATGTCTCTCATGCGAGAGGCAACCACATGCGGTATTAATCCGACTTTCGTCGAGCTATTCCACACTAAAAGGTAGATTGTTCACGTGTTACGCACCCGTTCGCCACTGCTTTCCAAATGTATTGCTACACCTGAAAAACCGTTCGACTTGCATGTCTTAACCACGCCGCCAGCGTTCATTCTGAGCCAGGATCAAACTCTCCGAAAAAAGAGAGTCACGAATCCTAGTGATTCATGAACTACTTATTGGGGCGAACCCGAAGGCTCGCCCCGTATTAACTTGGAATATATGTTGATTGGGGGTCCCAATCAATCGCACAAAGTAAATTTCAAAGAACCACCCCTCGAGAGGGGAAAGAGTTCAAAGAGAACATTCGCATTTTGCTCCGTCAATGCTTTTCCCGAAAATAACAAAAAAGAATTACGAAGGAACACGAACTACTCGGTCTCTTCGTTCGTCGCGCCCATTTTCATCGTGCGGAACTGAACGATAGGAGCGCGGAACATGAGAACTGTATTTTCATTATCAAGACCTTTTTCCACCGCATGAATGGATAGGTGGTTAGCTGTTTGTGGATAACGAGTAACAGCATTATAATTTCAATTCTTGGAAGACGATCACGTATCTGGAGATTCTTGAATCGCGGGATTCGAGTGAATCCCAATAAACTGTCGATCTCATCAGGGGCATTGCTTCGTCTTCGCAGCCAGAATGCGTCAGCGGATGACTCCATTCTTGGGTGCCGGTGAAACAAATACTCCCGGGAAAAACTCACTGCGCCTACCGACAATTCGCCTAGCGTTTTCGCCCTGGAACTCCCGAATAAATTTTGTCGGTAGGAAGCGATACCAACCGGTTTGGGTGCCACCTATGCCTTGAAATTCAGCCGTTCGCCAGGAATGGTGGCTCTCGGAGAGTGAAGCCAGGGCGGAAAGTCTTGATTTCAATATCAGAGGCGACCCACTCGGACTTCGATATACCTCCGAGTGAAGACTGAATTGCAGACCAACAATAACCTAGAACCCAATCTCCGGGATGCGGCTGCAGCAGTCATTTCACGTGGATTGTCGGCCATAAAGGCATATCCAATCACTAAACGAAGGCTGTGTTTTTACCTTAAAAAACGCTGATTTTCGGCAAATCATGGGGAAATATAGCCATAATTGCCGTAATTTACACAATCCACGATCTAGGGCAAATCAGTGATTGCTATAGCTGAGCAAAGATCTTTGAACGCGGGTCCTCTGAATGGCACTAACCTATGCCAACACTAACTCAACCAAGGCGATTGCTTGGACCTAAAACAAATTAAGCAGATCATAGATTTAATGAAACGCTCGGAGCTCAGTGAGTTCGAGTTCGAGGAAGAGGGCTTCAAAATCAAGATCAAGCGTGGCTCGGGTGGCCAACCCATCATCAGTTCCGTCCCACATACCGCCCACCCTTTCTCCGCGCCTGCTGCCAGCCTGGAACAGCCTGCGCCAAGCAGCACAGCTACACCATCTCCTGCTTCTGGATCACCCTCTTTGGGTGAAGAGGCCGGATTTGCCTACGTAAAATCGCCCATGGTTGGCACCTTCTATCGGTCGCCATCTCCTGAAAACCCTGCATTCGTCGACATCGGCTCCAAGATTGAAGAGAAAACCGTGGTGAGCATCATTGAAGCCATGAAGATCATGAATGAGATTCAGGCTGAAATCAAGGGAACCGTCGTTGAGATCCTCGTGGAAAACGGCCAGCCAGTCGAATACGGCCAACGCCTGTTCAAGGTTAAGCTCGGCTAACTGAGCATCGTTAATTGGCCGGGCAGATCTTGTCCGGCCTAAATATTTATCCCCGTATGATTCAAAAGGTTCTCATCGCCAATCGCGGTGAAATCGCGCTTCGGGTCATTCGCGCTTGCCGCGAAATGGGCATCAAGACCCTTGCGGTCTATTCCGAAGCAGATGTGCAATCACTGCACGTGCAGCTTGCCGACGAGGCGATCTGCATTGGTGGACCCAAGAGCGCGGACAGCTACCTGCGTGCCGATCGCATCATCAGTGCGGCGGAAATCGCCGATGTGGACGCGATCCACCCGGGCTATGGGTTCCTCTCCGAGAATGCCAAGTTCGCCGAGCAATGCGAATCCTGTAACATCAAGTTCATCGGCCCAAAATCGAAGAGCATCCGCATCATGGGCGACAAGGCCGTCGCCAAGGATACGGTGCGCAAGGCCGGTGTGATCACAGTGCCGGGCTCGGATGGCCCGATCGACAATGAAACCGAGGCCGTCAAAACGGCCCGCAAGATCGGTTATCCCGTGATCATCAAGGCGGTCGCCGGTGGTGGCGGCCGCGGGATGCGCATCGCGCACAATGATGTCTCTTTCGCGAAGGAGTTTCATGTCGCACGAAACGAAGCCGAGAAAGCCTTCGGCAACGGGTCTGTTTACATCGAGAAATACATCGAGAAGCCACGCCACATCGAATTCCAGATTCTGGCCGACAGTCACGGCAAGGTGTTGCATCTCGGCGAGCGCGATTGTTCCGTCCAACGCCGGCATCAAAAGTTGATCGAAGAGTCTCCGTCACCTTTTCTTAACTCCGATCTACGCAAAAAAATGGGCAAAGCTGCCGTCAGGGCGGCCGAGGCCGCTGAGTATCAGAATGCCGGCACCATCGAGTTCCTCGTCGATGCCAAAGGCAATTACTTCTTCATCGAGATGAACACGCGGATTCAAGTCGAGCATCCCGTAACCGAGGAGGTGACCGGTATCGACCTGATCAAGCAGCAAATCAACGTGGCCAACGGTGAAAAACTATCGTTTGACCAAGGCGATATTAAATTCGAGAAACACGCGATCGAGTGCCGCATCAATGCCGAGGACCCCGCCCGAAACTTCACGCCTTCACCCGGCACGATCAGCCTTTATTATCCTCCGGGTGGCCTGGGTGTCCGGGTTGATTCGCACGCCTATAGCGGCTATACGATTCCGCCGTATTACGATAGCATGATAGGCAAACTAATCTGTGTCGGGCAGACTCGGAAAATCGCGCTACAACGCTCTTATCGCGCCTTGAGTGAATACTTGGTTCGCGGCATCAAGACAACAATTCCTCTCCACAAAGCCATCATGAGTGATCCCATCTTTATCGATGGCAAGGCCACCACGGCCTACATGGAGGACTTTATGTCTCGCACCCCGACTGATCTTTTCTGAGCCACACTCGGTCTCCTTCCGATCCAGCACTTAACCGCGATGCCTTGCCCTCGCGGTTAATTTATTTTCACCCCTATCAATGAGTCGTTATGCCTATTGGATCGCGGTCGTGATGTTTGGCGCACTCGTGCTGGCCAAATTCAGCCCGCGAACGGGCTTCACTGGCTTGATTCGTTTTGGCGAGACTTGGCAGCATCGCCGGCACAGCGCCCTACAGGCACTGCCATTGGCAACTGTGCCTCAATCAAGCGGCTATGACGGCCAGTTCTACGCCCAGATCGCACTTGATCCACTACTGCGTGGTTCGGAACTGGCTGACGTGATCGATACTCCGGCCTATCGTGCCGGTCCGATTCTGGCTCCCGCCGCAGCGGCCATCCTCGGTCTCGGCAATCCCTGGTGGACCTTGCAGGCCTATGCACTGCTCAATGTTTTTTGCTGGTTCGTGCTGGGCCGGTGCCTTTACCGGCAACTAGATCCGGCCGACCCTCTGGCCTTTGCCCGCTGGGCCGGCTGCATGTTCAGCATGGGAGTGCTCGAAAGCGTCCGGCAGTCACTGGTTGATCTGCCCGCGCTGCTCCTGCTCGCCCTCGCGATCCATCATTGGGCAAAACCCCAGGCAGGCCGTTCCGTTCTTTGGCTGAGCCTCGCCAACCTGACCAGGGAAACCAGCCTGCTCGGCGCGCTCGCCTTGCATTGCGATAAATCCTTCCGCCCAATCTCTTGGCGCCGTGTCGGGCTGGGCCTGGTGGTCGCTATCCTGCCGCTCGCCCTCTGGTCGCTCTATGTGCGGCAACGTTTTGCCCATCTTCCCGACGCGGACGGTCTCGGTAATTTTTCCTGGCCCCTCCTCGGTCTGGTGACCCAGGCCAATTATTCGCTGCGGGAGATTTCCCTCGGCAATCTTGATGGGCGTTACACTTTCGGCCTGATCGCCATCATCGGCTTGGCGATCCAAGCTTGGGTTCTTTGGCGCACTTTGCGATTCGAGTCCTCGTGGTGGCGCGTCGGTGCCGCTTACTCGCTGCTGCTCGTCTTTCTTGGTCCGTGGGTCTGGTCGGGATACTGGGCCGTGTGCCGGGCAGTCCTGCCCATGACCATCGCCTTCAATCTCCTGCTCCCCGCTGAGCGCAACTTCTGGCCTTTTTGGATACTAGGCAACCTGACCGTGCTGCACGCCGTCTGGCGCTTTCTTTAGGCGCGGGCCAGCACCAGATCGCTCCACTCGCCCAGCACCCGCGAATCAATTGTCCAACCCGGAGCCAGCGCCGCGAACGCGCCGCGCACCTGCTCCAGTTCGCTCGCAAGAATCCCGCTCAAGACCAGCACACCTGCCGGCGCGACCGCCCCGAGCAACTCCGGGGCGAACTTCATGAGCACGTCCGCCTGGATGTTTGCCAGCACGAGCTCCGCCTGGCGACCCGCCAGACCCGTGATCAGATCCCCCCCGAAGAAGTCCACGCCGCCCGCCAGGCCGTTCAGTGCGGCATTCTCCCGGCTCACGTCGATGGACAGCGCATCGTTGTCGAAAGCCGCAACCCGGGTGTAACCGAGCTTCCGTGCCGACAAGGCGAGGATGCCAGAGCCGCAGCCGGCATCTATCACCCGACCGTTCACACCGTTGCGGTCGGCAATCTCCACCAGCCGTTCCACCACCAGCCGGGTCGTCTCATGGTTGCCGGTGCCGAACGCCATGCCGGGATCGAGCCACAGCACCTGTTCACCCGCCGGCAGCTTGAACGTGTCGCGCTCCCACACCGGCACCCAGTGCAGCCGGCCGAACTTCCACGCTTTAAAGTGCGCTTTGTAACTGTTCTTCCAATCATCATCCGGCAGCGCGCGCACCGCCGGTTCGGTCATGGTCCAATCCGCAGCACCTGCTTCAGCCAGGCTTTGCCAAGCCGCCATCGCCTCTGCTGGCGACTCGAAATACCCTGTCAGCCACCCCCGACCGGACGGTTTGTCTTCGAGCACCATCAGCCGCAGCTCCTCGCGCTCCGCGAGCAAGTTTTCCAAATTCGGCACTGCGGCTAGCGGCACCTCGGATTTTAACTCAAATACGGCCACGGCTATTTCCCTGCATTGCTCAGCCGTGCGATGACCGCCGGTAGCAACTGATGCTCTGCCCCGCGCACCCTCGCGGTCAATGCCTCGAGCGTGTCGCCTGGCTCCACCGGCACCTGCGCCTGTTCGATGATTTGCCCTGTATCCACTTCAAGTGTGACATGGTGCACGGTGCATCCCGCAACCTTCACCCCGGCGCGGAATGCCTGCCCGATGCCATCCAATCCCGGAAACGCCGGCAAAAGGCTCGGATGCAGATTAATGATCTTACCGGCAAAGGCCCCGAGGAGCTTCGGCTTCAGCACCCGCATGAATCCGGCGAGCACCACCAAATCAGGCCGCGCTGCTTGAATCGCGTCGATGAACCTGTCCTCGCCCGGCCCTTCCAGTTTCGTTTTGAATGGCGCCGGATCCACGTATGACGCTGGCACGCCAAATTGGGGACCGAGCGCGAGGAGGCCAGCCTCGGGATGGTCTGAGAGAATCTGCACCACCCTGGCGGCGCCCAGCCGGCCGCCCTGCTGGGCCACTAGAATAGCCTCGGCATTGCTGCCCCGACCGGAACCTAGAATCACGACGCGCATCACCCCAATTAGTCCCAGCCCGCACCCCGAAGCACGCATTATTTCCGTCCGCGCCGGCAAATCGTTCCGCGCCCCCGACTTGCCTTGCCGCAAATCGGGTTCACGCTTCCGCCATGAAATCCGGCCGGGGATTCCTTAACCTATTCGACAGCCTCACCGATCGCATCCTGTGCGTGTTAGGCGCCGTCTTATTTTCCCAGGGCCCCGAGTTCATGCAGCAATACTTGCAACGCCTTGGCGGTCACCTCGACGAAGCCCGCAGGCAACTCGCAATCTTCCAGGACACCGCCACCAAGGCGGGCGCGACGCTCGACCAGTTCATCCAACAGACCGGTGCCAATCCCGATCCTGGGGTCGCCCGGCTGGGTGGCGTGATGACCGACGCCGTCGAGCGCGCCGGCTTGCTCCAGGCCGCGCACGACGCCCTTGTGCAGGCCGCGCTGTGGGAACGCCCGTTCGTCTTTCTCCGACATCTCGATCTCGAGATCGCCCGCGCCACCGGTGCGATCTACCAGCCCGCCGTGCCGACCACGTTGGAAGGCTTGGTTTACGCCCTGGCCGGAATGCTCGTGTTGCTCGCGCTCTACCACCTCGTTCTCAAGCGCGGGCTCGCCGGACTCTTTCGACGGCGACCCACTCCCGCCAAGACGCCGGTCTGACGGCGACTCAGAAAAACTTCTTCGCCTTCTCGAAAAACCCCTTGCTCATTGGCTCGTCAGTATCCCCGCTGACGCGCGAATAATCCTCAAGAATCTTCTTCTGCTCGGCCGTGAGATGCATCGGCACCTCGACCTGCACGCGGATGAGCTGGTCGCCGTGGGCGCCGCCCCGCAGGTGCGGCAGGCCGCGGCCTTTCAGTCGGAAAGTCGTGCCCGATTGTGTGCCAGTGGGAATTTTCAGCGCCGCCTTGCCCTCCATCGTCGGCACATGGAGTGTGCCTCCGAGTGCGGCGAGCGTAAACTTGATCGGGATCTCACAATGCAGGTCATCGCCCTGCCGTTCGAAGATCTCATGATCTTTCACGTGCACCACGATGTAAAGGTCACCGGCCTCGCCTCCCATCGCACCGGCCTCCCCGTTGCCCGCTGAGCGCAGTTTGTTGCCCGTGTCCACTCCCTGGGGTATGCGGACTTTTACCTTGGCGGTCTCGTTGAGCCGGCCCTCGCCCTGACACTTGCTGCAAGCTTTCTCGAATTTCTGCCCGGAGCCATGACACGTGGGGCAGGCCTGTCGCACATGGAAAAAGCCCCGCGAAGTCGTCACCTGTCCCGCGCCGCGGCAAGTCGGGCAAGTCGCCTTCTTCGAACCCGGCTCGGCACCGCTGCCATGACAGTGCCCACAGGCCCCCAGCTTGCGGAAGGATATCTCCTTCTCCACCCCGTGCGCGGCCTCCTCCAGGGTGATCTCAAGGTCGTAGCGCAGGTCAGAGCCGCGGCCGACTCCACCACCATTGCCGTCTCCGCCGAAAAACTGGTCGAAAACCCCCCCGCCTCCACCGCCTTGCTGGCCGAAGACTTCCCGGAAGATATCGAACGGATCGTGAAACCCACCCCCGCCACCCCGTGGCCCCGCTCCCTGCTGGAAGGCCGCATGTCCGTAGCGATCGTAGGCCGCGCGCTTTTCAGGATCCTTCAGCGCTTCATAGGCCTCGGAGACCTTCTTGAACATCTCCTCCGCCTCCTTGTTGCCCGGATTTTTGTCCGGATGAAATTCCACGGCCTTTTTGCGGTAGGCTTTTTTCAAATCCTCCTCCGTCACGTTCTTCGCGACGCCGAGCAATTCGTAATAGTCCTGTTTTTGTCCGGTGGCCATGACGTCAGGGTTGCGGCTCCTTCGCCGGACCGCTGGACACGATCACCGAGGCCGGGCGAAGCAGCCGCCCGCTCAAAGTATACCCGGCCCGCACAACTTGGATCACATGCTCCTCGGCGAACTCGGCGCTGGGCTGGTGCGAGATGCATTCGTGCAGATGAGGGTCAAAGCGCTGGCCGTCGGGCTTGACTTCCTTCAATCCGTGCCGCGCCAGCGTGGTTTTGAATTGCTCCAAGACGAGGGTGACCCCGGAGATGATGGCCTTCACCTCGGTCTGTTGCTGGGCGGCGGCGAGGCCGAGGCTCAGGTTGTCAAGGATCGGGATGACGTCGTCCATCAGCCCGGAAACCGCAAACTGGCGCAGCTCGTCTTTTTCGCGCAACGTGCGCTTGCGGAAATTCTCCAGGTCGGCCACGGCGCGGGTGTAGCGGTCGTAACTGGCGGCCGCCTCCTTCTTGGCCACGCGGAGCAATTCCTCCGGGGCAGGAATGGCCGCGTCCGCCACGGGCGCCGTTTCAGGCGCCGCCGGGGCGGGAGTTGGGTTGGTGGCTTCGGTCTCGTTGGTCTCGCTCATGAAAGGAAGATCGACGTTACCTGATTGTTTCTACTTTTCAAGCGAGCCAAATTTATCGGTCACCAGCACCACGGCGTCGTTCCCGGAGGTGAACTCGAAATCACCGGCATAGGGCAACAGCACATTGTCGCCCAGCCGCAAGGTCGATCCGCCCTCTGTCACGGATCCTTCCACGATCGACAGCACCCGGGCTTGTTCTCCCGCCCGGAAGGCCAGCCTTTCGCCGACCGCGAGCCGGTGACGCGTAATGCGAAAATCCCGGCACTCTGCCAGCACGGCCGATTTGTCTTTTGTGCGCACGATCTGTGGTGAACCGGCGGTGTTTGCCTCCAGCGAGGCCATCGACTGTTCGAGGTGCATCGCGCGGGGTTTGCCGTCCAAACCGACCCGGCCCCAGTCATAAACGCGGTAGGTCGTGTCGGAATTCTGCTGGATCTCAAGGATGAGATTGCCGCGGTCAATCGCGTGCATGACGCCACTCCGGATGAGGATCGAATCGCCCGCTGCCGTGGGCAGACGGTGCACCAGCGACTCGGCGGCGTTCTCTTTCAATGCGGCGCGAAACCGCCCGGCATCCACCCCCGGCTTGAGCCCGGCAAGAACGGCCGCGCCCGGTTCGGCCCGGGCGACATACCAGTTCTCTGTTTTGGGCTCACCACCCAATTGGGTCGCGATGCTCGCCGGGGGATGAACTTGGAGACTCAGCCGCTCGCGACAATCCAGCCATTTCACCAAGAGGGGGAACGGCCGATTCTGCGGCCAGTCCGGACCCATGATTTCCTCAGCATGGGCCGCCATCAATTCGTGCAAAGTCCTGTCCACCCACCGTCCACTCATGACCACCGACTGCGCCTCGGGCCGGTCGACCAATTCCCAACTTTCACCGATCGGTCTGGTCCCAGGCAATTTTCGCCCCAGAATTGACTCCAGGGCACGTCCACCCCAGACACGTTCCTGGTAGAGCGGTTGGAAATTGAGAAATGGCGTCATTCGTTGGGCTAAAGTGGCTTGTGCAGATCTTGCCGGGGGATTTTACATTGACCCTCCGACCCGATAGACCTGCAATAATTCGGATACCCACTCAAATGCGCAAAGCGGAGAATTCAAACGCAAAGGACAAGGATACTTCGTCCTTCGAAGCCCCGCGACACCGTCCGCACTGGCTCGCCGCGTTCACCTGCCTGGTTTTCGGCATCTTGATCGCGGTGGCGATGATTGATTTTGAACCGGCCCAAAGCATCCAGCAAACCACCAATCCGACGAGTGTGAACCTGGTCGGCGTGATCGGCGCCGAATACTCCTGGTGGGTTTACCACCTGTTGGGCGGCACCGCCTGGCTGATCCCGGTGTTTCTGTTGCGCATGGCCTTCATTTATCTGCGCCGGGCCCGCAGCCTCGCCACCACTCGCCTGCTCGCGATCATCTGCTGCCTGATTTCTTTCTCCGCCCTCATGGCGATGCAGGAGACAATCTACACCAGCAAAGTCATCTACACGGGTGGCCCCGGCGGCCTGCTCGGCACCTTTCTCTACCTGACCCTGTTGAAAGATAGTTTGGGGGTGTTCGGCTCAGCCTTGATCTTTGGCACCATCTATCTGGTGGGATTCGTCTGCATCTTCAGCCGCGATATCGTGGCTGACATTGGACAACTGATGCACGCCTTCACCGCGTGGCGCCAGAAGCGAGCCGCCCAGGCCGTGGCCCGGGCCGAGGCACTGCGGCTGAAACGGGAAGCTGCGGCCAAGGAAGCCGCCACCGTGAACAAGCCAACCGAGCCCAAGGTCGAAGCAGCCCGCACCGAACCGGCCAAGGCCACCCCCATGCCATTGCCCGCGAAGCCGACTGCTCCCGATCCAACTGCGCCCAAGCCGGCGGCACGTCCATCGGGCAAATCAGCCGAGGCAATTTCCGCCGGCAAATTCGCGCTCAACATCGTCAAGCCCGAGGAGACCAAGAAGGCCAAGTCGGTCATCCCCCAGAGCGATGACAAGGACTATATTCCCTTTCCTATCACGCTCCTCCGGGGACAGGTGAAAGCCGATGCGGTTAACAGTGAAGAGGAGCACTTGCTCAATGCCGCGAATTTGATGCGCATTCTCGGTGAGTTCGGGGTGGAGGTTAAGCTCGGCGATGTTCATGTCGGCCCGGTTATCACCTGCTACGAGGTCGTGCCGGCCGCCGGGGTGCGCGTGGAAAAGATTTCGGGCCTCGATAAGAACATCGCCCTCGGCATGCGCGCCCAATCCGTCCGCATCCTCGCGCCCATACCCGGCAAAGCCGCCGTCGGCGTCGAGGTGCCCAATCAAACCTCCACGCCGGTCGGCATGCGCGAAATCTTGGAGAGCTCGGCCTGGAACGACGAGAAACGCGAGCTGCCCATCGCCCTCGGCAAGGATGTCTCCGGCAAGCCCCTCATCTCCGACCTCACGAAAATGCCTCACTTGCTCATCGCCGGCGCCACCGGCTCGGGCAAGTCGGTTTGCATCAATTCCATCGTCGCCTCCATCGTCTACTCGAAGAGCCCGAAGGACGTGCGGCTCATCATGATAGATCCGAAAGTGGTTGAGTTGAAGGTTTTCAACATCCTGCCGCACATGCTCATCCCGGTGGTCACCGAACCGAAGAAAGTGCCGGCGGCGCTCAAAATCCTGCTGAAGGAGATGGAAAGACGTTACCAGCAATTCGCCAAGGTAAACGTCCGCAACATCACCGGCTTCAACAATCGCAAAAAGGAAAAGCCCCAGCCGCTGCCCCCCGAGCAGCAGGCCGAACTCGACGGAGTCAGCGAGCCGATCGAAATTCCCGAGCGTCTGCCCTACATCGTCGCCATTATCGACGAGCTGGCTGACCTCATGATGATCGCCCCCGCCGAGATTGAGACGAGCATCGCCCGCCTCGCCCAACTCGCCCGCGCCGCCGGCATCCACATCATTATCGCCACCCAGCGCCCGTCCGTAAACGTCATCACCGGCGTCATCAAGGCCAACCTGCCTTCCCGCATCGCCTTCCAGGTCGCCTCGCAGGTCGACTCCCGCACCATCCTCGACGGCAAGGGGGCCGAGACCCTCATCGGCCGCGGCGACATGCTCTTCACGCCGCCCGGCACCTCGAAGGTCGTGCGGGCCCAGGGCGCCTTCGTCGCCGATGAGGAGATCGCCGCTATCGTGGAATTCCTAAAAGAGAAGAATGGCATGCCCCAATACGACAACTCCGTTAAGGAGCAGATCGACCGGACCGCCAAAGAGGACGACGAGGACGGCGACGAGGATGAGGACGGCGACATGGGTGACGACAGCGCCCTCTTCCAGCAGGCGCTTGACGTGCTCAAGTCCACCAAGCGCGCCTCCACCTCGATGATCCAGCGCCGTCTGCGCATCGGCTACAACCGCGCCGCCCGGATCATGGACCTGATGGAGCAGAAGGGTATCGTCGGCGCCGAAAACGGCTCGTCGCCGCGTGAAATCCTGGTCGATCTGGACACCTACCAGCCATGAAGCGACATTCCCCAAGAACGACCAATCCCTGTCATTCTGAACGAAGTGAAGAATCCACGCGTTTGGTCGTGTCATCACGTTCGCTGCCGTGGATCCTTCGCTTTGCTCAGGATGACGCCTCTTGGGGACACCTACCAGCCTTGAGTTCCGATTAGACTTTCAAATCCCCGGCCAAACCATTTAACCAATCACTATGCAGACCATCGGCGAAAGGCTCGAGGAGGCGCGTAAGCGCAAAGGCATCTCCATCCGTGAAGCGGCGGAGTCCACCAAGATTCGCGGCGACTATCTGCAGAAGTTCGAAGCCAACTCCTTTGAAGTCGACCTCCCCCCGCTCTACGTCCGGGGCTTCCTGCGCTCCTATGCGCGTTACCTCGATCTCGATCCCGACCGGGTGGTCAGCGACTTCGACGCATTGATGGGCCGCGAAAGCCGGCCCGCCCGGCGCGAAAGCCGCGAGGCCTACGGACGCGTGGATTTTGGTGAGTCCGCCCGCGGCCCGGAGGCCGGGGCCGCCGCACCGGTCGGTCGCTCGGATCAGGACCAGGCCGTGATGCTGAAATTCGCCCTGCTCGGTGGCGGCGCGCTGGTCGCGGTGATCGTCGTCATAGTCCTTTTCAGAGTCCTGTTCACCGGTTCACCCGCCAAACCCGCGCCGACCGCGCCAGGCCCCGCACCCACGGTGCAGGCGGAGGCGGCCCAGACCCTGACGCTAACGGCCATTGACGCCACCCGGGTAAAAGTGGTGCAGGATCTCGATGGCGCCGTGCTGTTCAACGGGGCCCTGGCGAAATCTGAGAGCAAATCCCTCAAGAAGCAGGGCAAGTTGCTCATCACGGTGGAAGCCGGCAAAAACCTCCGCATGGAGGTCAACGGTCGCAATTACGCTGTGCCGATCGACGGCTACGGCCGTTTTGCTCTCGATTGAGACAAATTGTTGGCGAGGTGCCCTCACCCCGTGGATTTGCCTTAATCGACCGACAAGGCGTTGATCTCTCCCTGCCGGCATTCGGTGCCAAGCCTCTTCTCACCGGGTTCTCCCGGACATACTGCCATTTTTGTGCGCAGGATTTTTTGTTTCTAAGGATGTGATCGAACGTGTCGGCCTGCCAGAGGTGTCCGGCGATGTTGCTTTCCTTCAGCAATCGTCGCGCGGAAACCGACTTCCACATCTTGTGCCACTGGGCCAACGGTTTGGCTTCTGACACGGGCATGGCAAAGAAATGCACATGGTCCGGCATCAGAACGAATCTCCCAAAAAACCATCCGTCGTGATCCGCTGAGCGCCTCCCTATCCCCGTCAGCTCGTCGTGTGCCGCTTGGCAGTTCAATACCGGCCTCCGCCCTTCGATGCATGCCGTGAAGAAATATACCGGGCTTTTGTCGAAAGGGACGATGTGCGGCAGGTGCATGGTGCCCGCGGGGTGAGGGCACCCCGCCCACATGGTGATGCTTACCGCCGCAGCGCCACGGGCGGGCCGAGCACCTCGCGCAGGATGAACGCCCGGCGCAGGGCTGCCGGCTCGCGCAGGTCGTCCAATACGGTCGAGCGTGACAGCGCACGGGCATCCGATGAGTGATCGGCGGTTGTCGCCTCGTATTGCGCCCGCTTCAAGGCGGCCGCCTTCATCACCTGCGCCTCCTGCAATTTCTCGGCCAGGGTCGCCTGCTCCTCCAGAATCTCGGCCTGACGCTGAGCTTCATAGTGCGCTGTGCTGGCACGCCGCACCTCCGGAACCCGCGTGACGACCACTTCGCGGACGACCGGCGGCTCGATTGGTTCGCTGTGCGGCAACGTGGGCTGTTCGTCGGCGTAACCTCGCGCCCGCTCAGCGATCTTGCGCTGGATCTCCTCGCGGATCTGTCGGGTGCGCTCGGCCAGTTGAGGATCAGCAAAGGTCTCCTCTTCAGGAGGAGACTCTTCCCCACCCTTGCGGTTTTTACTCAACCACCAGGCGATCGAGCCGGCGATGGCGATGATGACCTGGAGGTGATCGAAGACCCAGTCCATGGGAATGGTTCAGCGAACTGTTACTTCTTCCCCTCGGGATGGGCGATCGAGCCGCGCATCGCCGTGTCGGACTGGATGTTCTCCATCCGGTAGTAATCCATCACGCCGAGCTTGCCGGAGCGGAAGGCCTCGGCCAGCGCCCGCGGCACCTCGGCCTGCGCGCGCACGACCTCCGCCTGCATCTCCTGCACGCGGGCCTTCATTTCCTGTTCGACCGCCACGGCGGCCGCACGGCGGATTTCCGCCTGGGCCTGGGCGATGCTCTTGTTGGCCTCGGCCTGCGCTTCCTGCAGCTTGGCCCCGACGTTTTCGCCCACGTCCACGTCGGCGATGTCAATGGAGAGAATCTCGAACGCGCTGCCCACGTCCAGGCCACGGGCGAGCACGGTCTTGGAAATGCTGTCGGGCGACTCGAGCACGACCTTGTAGCTCTCGGCGGCGCCGATGGTGGAGACAATGCCCTCTCCCACGCGCGCAATGATCGTCTCCTCCTTGGCGCCACCGACAAAGCGGTCGAGGTGGGTGCGCACGGTCACGCGTGCCTTCACCTTCACCTGAATGCCGTCCTTGGCCACGCCATCGATGGTGGTGCGGCCGCTCTCCGGATTCGGGCAGTCGATGACCTTGGGATCAACCGACGTGCGCACGGCCTCCACGACCGACTTGCCGGAGCCCTTGGTCGCGAGGTCGATCGCGCAGGCGCGATCCCAATCAAGCATGATGCCGGCCTTTTGGGCGGCGACCAGCGCCTGCACGGTCGGCACGACGTTGCCGCCGGCTAGGTAGTGCGCGGCAATCTTGTCCGTCGTGACCTCGATGCCGGCCTTGACTGCCGTGATCCGGGCGTCGACCACCAAGCTGTAGGGCACGCCGCCCAGGCGCATGCCGAGGAGATTGAGCCAGCCGACTGGCGCGCCGTTCAGTTTCGCTTTCAACCAGATGCTGACAAAGGAAGCGACGACGAAGAAAATGATCAGCGCGGGGACGACTATGATGACAATCAGGATGGTGGAGGGCATGGGAGGTTCAGGGTTTGGTTACAATGAGACGAAAATTATCGAGACCCACCACGCGCATTACAGCGCCCTTGGCGGCGTGGCCGGACTGGGAGAAGGCCTCGTAGCGCCGGCCCTCCACCAGCACATAGCCGCTCGGCGCCAGGGTGGTGACGGCCTCCGCGGACTTGCCCACCACACTTACCTTGTCGGCCAGCGGCGGCTGGCTCGTGGCGTCAACCGCGGTTTGCACGATGAGCTTTTTGCCAAACCGGGTCGTGGGCAGCCAGACCAGCTCGACATAGAGGGTCACCCCGAGCAGCACCAGTGCCACGACGGTCGCCACCATTCCGCCAGCCGCGCCGAGTTGGACGAAGGAGATGATGCAGCCGGCGGCCATGCACAGCCCGCCGAGAATGCCCAACACGGCACCCGGCACAAATACCTCGCCGGCCAGCAGCAAGACCCCGAGTAAAAACAGGAGCAGGATGGCGTTCATGAGCTGGATTTTTCAACGATCAGGGCGAAATCCGTCCGCCCGCGGACGATGATCGCATCGCCGGCATCAATTGCGCCGACCTCCACGATCGCCTCAAAGCGGCGTCCGGCGATCTCGATCTGACCGCTGGGCCTTAACACCGTCACCGCAATGCCGCGCTGGCCAATCAGATTCCCGACTTCATGCGCGACCTCCGGGGCCACCCCGGCCACCTGGGCGGCGCCACCAATCGCGGTGCCGACTACCATCTTGTCCCACACCCATCCCCTGGGCAGGAAGCGCATGAGGGCGGCGCCCAGGGCCACCGCCAGCACCAATCCGAGGCCGAGGTTCTGCAACGGCGTCACAAAGACATCGCCCGACCACGCGGTGGCCAGCGGCACACCCGGCCACAGATCGGCCATCGCCCAGACCAGCGAACCCAACATCAGCACCAGGCCGGCCACAGCCATGACCGCCACCCCGGGAAAAAAGAATATCTCCACGGCCACCAGGAGCAGGCCGAGGGCAAAGACCAGCAGTGGCTCATGGCCGGAAAATCCCGCCACATAGCTCCCGAGAAACACGATTGCCAGGCACAGGATGCCGACGATGCCAAAGATGCCAAAGCCGGGTGTCTTGAACTCGATGAACAGCGCCAGCAGGCCCAGCCCCATCAGGACGGGCGACCACGCCGTGAGGTATTGCGCCAGTTCCTCCGACCAGGTGACCCGGAAGTGCCGCACCTCGTAGTTGTTCGCGCCGAATTTTCCCGTGAGCAGGGCCGGAATATCGGCCGCCTTGCCCGCCCCGAGCAGGGCCTGCGGCGGGTCGCCGTATTTTTCCAGAGCCTCGGTGGCGGTGAGAGAGAGCAACTCCCCCTTTGGTTTCAACACTTTGTCACCAATCTTCAGTTCAAAATCCTCATCGATCATCGCGGAGATCACCTGCCCGCGGTAACCCTTGCCTTCGGAACTCGCGCGCATCCGGGCGCGCAGATAACTGACGATCTTCTGCTTCATGGTCTTGTCCACTTCCCCGCCGGTGGAGAGCACCGGCGCAGCGGCACCAATAACACCATTGGGCACGAAATAGATTTCGTCGGTCACGGCGGAGATGAACGCGCCGGCCGACATCGCCTCCCGGTCCACAAACGTGAGTTTCTTTCCGGGGAATTTCTCTAGCGCCTCCATGATCTCGAAGGTCACATCCAGCGCACCGCCCGGGGTATTCATGTCGAGCAGCACCACATCCGCCTTTTGCTCTATCGCCTCCTTGAGGCCCCGGCGGAGGATGTAGAGGGTGGGACTGTTGATCTCGTTCTTGACCGGGATGACGTAAACCACGGCCTTGTTGCCCGGAGGCGGCACGGTCGGCGTGGCCGCAGCTGGCGGCTCGGCCGCTCGGCCGACCAGGGCACTGAGCAGTAGCCCAGTCAGGAAGCTTGTTCGGTTGAACATCAGGCTGGCAGGTTACCCCAACCCCACCAGCAAGCAAGCACCGCGAGCTTATAATCCACCCTGTTCTTTCAAAACCACCGTTGCTCCGGGTTTGTGCCAGGAAGCTGAGAATTTATCTGACTTTGTATTGGAACGCGGCGGCTTTCTGTTTTACCAACTGGTTCATGGAACGCATCCCGTATCTCGGGCATACAATTTTTAAATGGCAGGTCGGCACCTCCTCCTTTCTGGCACTGCCCGAAATGGGCGCGCGGCTCATGAATTGGAACGTCACCCTGGGTGACGGCACGGTGCGCGACATCGTCTACTGGCCCGAGGTGGAAAATCTCGAGGCCATCGGCAGCGTCCGCGGCGGCAACCCGATCCTCTTCCCTTTCGCGGGGCGCAGCTACGATCAGGGCGAGATCCACCACTGGCGCGCCGAGGACGGCGTCCGCCGGCCGATGCCGATGCACGGTCTCGTCCGGCAAGGCAAATTTCGCACTGTCCGTCTCGACGAAGGCGGCTTCTCCGCTCAATTCCTGCCCGATGAGGCGGCGCAGGCCGCCTACCCCTACGATTACGAGTTCGTCGTCAGTTACCGCTTCGATCCGCGCGGGTTGTTCGTCGAATTGCAGCTGACCAACCTCGGCAGCAAGCCGATGCCTTGGTCGGCCGGCCATCATTTCTATCTCACCCTGCCGTGGAGCGCGGGCCGTTATCGCAAGGATTACCTGTTGGAGACCACCGCCACCAAGTATTTCCAGCGCGACGAGCGCGGCGGACTGGTGCCTTTCACCCGCGCCGGTGCGCGTGAGACGCTGGCCAGCCCCCATCTCATCGATCTGGTCCACACCGGCCTGCGCCGGGAGGTATTCGCGGTCACCGAGGTGCCGACCGGCAACCGCCTGCAGTTCCGCAGCGGCATGGCCAACAGCCCGGCCGTTGATCTGGCCGTGGTCACTTGGACCGCGGACGACAAATCGCCTTTCTACTGTGTCGAACCCTGGATGGGTCCACCCAATGCCGCCGAGACGAAGATCGGCCTCCACTCCGTCGCCCCGGGGCAGACCCAAAAATTCTACGTTGAGATCACCATCGGATAGGCGGCATCCGTTTCCCGAATGCAAATCACGCACTCCCTGATTCCACCCTTTGCCTTTATCGAAGGCATTGGCGGCCCCGAGCTGATGATGATCATGTTTATCGTGCTCCTGCTTTTCGGCGCCAACCGCCTCCCCGAACTGGCCCGAGGCATCGGCAAGTCTGTCCGTGAGTTCAAGAAGGCGGCGAGTGGCGTGGAGGACGAGGTCCGCCGTGCGCTGGATGAGGAGCCGCTGCCCAAGAAGTTTCCCACCCATCCGCCGGCGCCCCCGGACTCGCCCACCGGCACCGTCCAACAGGCCAACCCGGAAAACCCGCCAGCCAAGCCGCCGGGCACGGACTAGTCGAAACTCTGTCCGCCTTTATGTGGGCGTGGTGCCCTCACCCCGCGAAGCATGAGTGTCGCTCCTCGAAATCGCGGGGTGAGGGCACCCCGCCTACACGCAAAACTGCCGCAACTGTGTCAGTCGAATATCGGCCCTCGATTGAAACGCCACACGGCGATCGCCATCACCCCGATGGCGATGCCGAGCAGGATACCGACGGTGGGCAGAATCTGGATAAATGACTGCCCCGCCCACAACACCTGGGAGAATCCCTCCATCGACCAGTAAACCAGGGTAAATTTCGCAATGGTCTGCATGAATTCCGGCATGAAGCTGACCGGGAACCAGGCGCCTCCGGTCGCGCTCATTGTCAGCACGAGGAAAGTAGCGAGGCCATTGGCCGCCGCCGCCGTCGGGGCTATGGCCGCCAGCAGCATGCCAAACGCCGTGCAAGCCGCCGCCGCCGCTGTGCAGATGACCAGCAGATTCCCAAAGTTTCCCAGCACATCTATCCCATACAGCAACCGGCCTGCGCCAAACAGCGCGGTTAATTGAACCAAGCCCAAAAGCACGCCGTAGAGAAACCGACTCCAGAGGATGTGTCCGGGTTTCACCGGCGCGGACAGTAATCGTTGGAACAGTCCGGCCTTCTTTTCGTCGAAAAACGCCGCTGCGGAGGCACTGAGCGCGAACAGCAGGAACATCATCGCCCAGCCACCGACAACCCGTGTCGCCTCGGGGCTTTTCACCTCCTTCCCCACGACCTGCTCGCTGTCGATCTTCACGATTTTGGAAAACAAGTCGGCCGAGGCCGTCGCCGGGCCTGACGAGGCAGCTTTCCCGATGGCGCCCAGGCCAAAATCTCCGGACGCGAGCGCCTGTTTGGTTTCCTCTAAGTCGCCACCAAAGGCCTTGGTCACCGCGGCGGCCAGGGCGCCGTTGAACTGTTCCAGTCGTTCGCCGCCGAGGTATTTTTTGGCGCTGGTCTGCAGCGACTGGCCGAGGAGTTGCGGCACGTTGGAGAAAATCGCCTTCTGCAAGAGGCCATTGACCATCTGGGTTTCGATTTCATTGCGGGGGTCGGACAGGATTTTCAGGCGCAGGCCGACCCCGTTGCGCGCAATCATATCCACCGGAATGACGAGCGCGAAACGGAATTCGCGGTTGCGGATCATGGGCCGGAGGTCGTCCTCGGTGAGCGGGCGCTCCGTTTTGTCGGGGTTCACGTAATGGGTGAGGACGCGAAATGACTTCTCCGCCTTGAGCGCCGTGACGAGCTGCTGCGCGGCGGGATTGTCGCTCTGGTTCACCACGGCCAGGCGGACACCCGTCGGGCCGTTATCCTTTCGGTTCAGGCCGAAGACCTGCCCAAAAATGTAGATGAGGGCGATCGGCACCAGAAAAGTGAGGCTTACGGCCGTCCGGTCGCGGAAGAAATTCGCGAAATCCTTGCGGAGAAGTGTGAAGATGATGCGCATGGGAGTCCTTATTCGCGGAGGCTGCGGCCGGTTAGGTGGAGGAAGACTGCCTCCAGCGTGGGCCGTTCACTGACAAAGAGGCGGGCGGAAAGCTGCAGTTCTTCCGTCAACGCGTAGAAGGCGGAGGTTTTGAAACCGGCCGCAGGATGAAAACGATAGAGGTCGGCGCCCGAAGTGATTTCTCCGTGGGCGACCAACCGCGCCGCCAGTTTCGCGGTCACGGGTGTGGTGGGAAAGCTGATTTCCTCCCGGAACGGCCGGTGCGCGAGCAACTCGTCCAGTGTGCCCAGCGCGTGGATTTTGCCATGATCGATGATGCCGATGCGCGAGCACAAGCGCGTGGCTTCCTCCATGTAATGAGTGGAATAGATCACCGTCAGGCCAGCGCGAACCCGGGCCTCCAGAAAATCAAAGATGGCGTTGCGCGACTGCGGGTCGATGCCGACCGTGGGCTCGTCGCACAGGAGCAGTTTCGGACGGTGCAGGAGCGCCGCCACGAGGTTGAGCCGGCGCTGCATGCCGCCCGAGAAAGTCTTCACCTGGTCGTGCCGGCGGTCCGCCAGTTGCACTGCGGTCAGCGCCTCGTCGATCCGTTGGCGCAAATCGGCTCCGCGGAGACCATAGAGTTCACCGAAGATCCGGAGGTTCTGTTCGGCACTCAGGTCCTCATACAGCGCGATACTCTGCGGAACGAGTCCGAGCGAAACCCGCGTGGACGGATCAGCGGCGGTGACTGGTTTCCCATCCAGGGTGATGCCACCGGCATCCGGCGCCCGCAAGCCGGCGACCAGAGACATGAGTGTGGATTTGCCCGCACCATTGGGACCGAGCAGGCCGAAAAACTCGCCAGGCGCGATGTCGAGCGAAACATCATCCAGCGCCGTGAGCGCGCCGAAACGTTTGGTGATGCGATCAAGTTTGAGCATGGGTGCGGTGGGTTACGGGGAGAGTGATGATTGCGAACCAGCATCACGCGAGCGCTGTAGCACGGAAGGAGGTCATGGTCATGCATGACCCCGGATTGTCCCATTGATGGGAACCAATGATTTCAACTTCGTAGTATCCGACGGGCCCCGGTCGTGGTCAAAAAGCGCGAAGAACATTTCTATCAAATGGCCGGCAATGACTTACGATCTGGGCTGCAACTTGGCACAACGCTTGCGTGTAAGTAGGGCAACAAAACATTTCCCATGAAAAACAATTCCCTCCTCTCAATCGTCCTTCTCGCAGTGCTCGCCTCCAGTGCCAGCGCCGCCGCCAGCGAATTCCAAGCTGAGCCCGTTGTCCTGCCCACCTATACCGTGAATGCACCGCGCCTCCAGCTGGCAGAAGAGCGGGTCAACGCCAGTCTGGCTGCTCTGCGCGCCAAGGCCGGCACCCCGGCGATCATCTCGCTGGATCTACCCGCCCTCAAGACCCAGGTAACATATGCCGCCACCAAGATGACCTTTGTCCGTCTCGCGAAATCCTGACTTTTTAGTTGTTAGTGTGTTCTTTGCTAGTGTGTGTGTGTCAAAAACCCGCCTCGAAAGAGGCGGGTTTTTTGTCGCCCGGTTTTGCCAAACGGCAAGGATGCCACTGTGACCGCAGACGATCCCCACCCGCCAATCGACCTGCCGATCACGGGCGAACTGGATTTGCACACCTTTCGCCCGGCGGAGGTCACCCGTCTGCTGGATGATTACTTCGCCGCCTGCCGGCAGCGCGGCATTTACCGCGTCAGGGTGGTGCATGGCAAAGGCACCGGCACGCTCCGCGCGACGGTGCACGCGCATTTGCGACGCTCCGCGGGCATTCACCGCTACGTCCAAGGCGACGAGACTTCGGGTGGTTGGGGCGCGACCATCGTTACACTAAAGCCATAATATTCCTGATGCCGGGCGGCAACTTTCCTGCGATGATGCGGGTTATTCCCTCATAATCCCATGAACTCGATGCACGAAATTGACTACAAGATCCACGGCGACGACATGCAGTTTGTCGAAGTCGAACTCGACCCACAGGAAGCCGTCTTGGCCGAGGCGGGCGGCATGATGTATATGGACGAGCACATCGCCATGGAGACGATCTTTGGCGACGGCTCCGCGCAGAGCACCGGCATTATGGGCGCCCTGCTCGGCGCAGGCAAGCGGCTGCTCACGGGGGAATCACTCTTCATGACGGTATTTCAGAACCAAGGAGCCGGAAAAAGGAAAGTCGCCTTTGGCGCACCCTACCCGGGCAAGATCATACCGGCCAACCTGGCCGAGCTTGGTGGTGAACTGATCGTGCAAAAGGACTCCTTCTTGTGCGCCGCCAAGGGGGTGAGCCTCGGCATCGCTTTCCAGAAACGTCTCGGGGCCGGCCTGTTTGGCGGCGAAGGGTTCATCATGCAGCGCCTGACGGGCAATGGCTGGGCCTTCATCCATGCCGGCGGCACCCTGCTGGAACGCACCCTGGCCCCGGGTGAAACCCTGCGCGTGGACACGGGCTGCATCGTGGGCTTCCAACCGACGGTTGCTTACGACATCCAACTGGTCGGTGGCATCAAGACGGCGTTGTTCGGCGGCGAAGGCCTGTTCTTCGCCACGTTGCGCGGTCCCGGTAAAATCTGGCTCCAATCCCTCCCCTTCTCGCGTCTGGCTGGCCGCATTGTCGCCGCCGCCCCCCGGACCGGCCGCGGCGGACGGGAGGAAGGCTCGATCCTGGGCGGACTCGGACGCGTGCTCGACGGCGACAACAGCTAATACCGCCTATCCGGCCAGGCCGCCGCCCGTCACTCCGCCATTGAGCTTCGGGTCGCCGGCCCTCAACCTGCCCATATGAGCACAAAATTCACTTACGCCCTCATTCTCACCATCACCGGAGCGCTCCTGAACCTCCTGCTGTTTTTCACGGGCTTCCAGACCGAGAAGCTGGCCACCGGCCAGTATTTCCAATGGCTGGGCTTCGTGATCATGTTCACGGTGCTGTGGCTCGGCATCAAGGCCGTGCGGGAGGAGTCACCGCACAAGGCGATGAGTTATGGGAAAGGGGTGGGCACCGGCGTGCTCATCTCTCTCTACTCCGGGCTGATGAGTTCGGTTTATTCCTTCATTCACTTCAAATTTGTGAACACGGAATTTGCCGACTACCAGCTCGCCTTGATCCGCCCGAAATGGGAAGCCGCCGGCATGGCGGAAGCCCAGATGGATCAGGCGGAGAAATTCACCCGCGCCATGATGGGACCGATCGCCCAAGCGGTCCTGACTCCCGTCTTCGTGGTGATTTTCGGTCTCATCTGCTCGCTGATCGTCGCCGCCTTCCTGAAGCGGGCTGCGCCTGACGAGGCAAAGGCGACCTGAGACAAACCGGGGCGACGTTCGCACGCCGCCCCGGGGATGGCACACACCCGGGCGCGGCCGAGCCGCGCGAAAGTGATCAGAAGGACCGCCACGAGCGGCCCGGCGTCCGCCCAAGCTCGCGGCCGAGTGTGCGGCCGAGTGTGCGGCCGATCTTGGTCTTGGCCGGCTCTGCCGGCAGCGGCACCACCTCGTGTTCAAATTTTTCGCCGGCCTCGAAGCTGATGGTGTCGTTGTCCAGCTTCTCGAGTTGCTTCACCACCTCGGAGGGGAGTTTCTTGCGCTCCTCCTCGGTGTTGATCGGGCCCTGAAAAGTCACTTTGCCCTTGGCGTTCTTCACGGTCAGCTCGCGCTTGCCATCGTCCGACTTGATCTCGATGGATCCGTCGTCGTCCGAATAGGAAATGTTGCTGTTGGGCAGATCCAGGATCGTCGAGCCCTTGCCGCCCCTCCGTAGGATTCGCACTCCGGGGCCGGACAAGAGATTCTGGCGGTCACGGCCGATCAGACGCAGAACATCGCGCGCATCGTCCGCCCGCATGCCGGGCAGCTCGCGCAAGCGTTCGAGGCCACCTGAAAGCGTCCCCATGTCCCAGTTCATGCCGCCCGGACCGTTCTGGAAGAAAAAGTTTCCGGCTAACTTGGGCACCTCATGGGTGCCGAGCTTGGCTTTCACCGTGGTCTCCTTGCCGCCGCGAATGACGGTCAGCTTCACTTCGTCGCCTTCTTTCCTGGCCCGCACCAACACGCCGAGCTGCTGCTGGTTGACCAACATCTGGTCATCCAGCTTGGTGAGCACATCATCCTCTTTCAACACAGCGGCGGCGGGACTGTCGGCCGAGATCCGGGTGACAACCAAGCCGGTGTCGCGCGCCAGCCCGAGCTGAGCCGCAAGGGTGCGGCTGACGGGTGCGGTCTCCACGCCGAGGAAAGGGACTTTTTCCTTCTCCATCTTGGCGTCGCCATGGCTGATGACGACGCGCGGGGCGTCGACGTCAATACGGCGGATGACCACGTCTTTTTCGGCCCAAGCTGTGGGCACCAGGCTGACTACGGCCAACGCCGGCAGCAGATAGTTTCGGGATGTTTTCATAGGGGATTGGGATTGCGTAACGGACGGGAGATTCAATTGGGGTTGTAGCGGGCGGGCACGACGCGAACCTCGTCGCGCGGCACGGTCCACTTGATCGAGGCATTATTGCGCGGATTTTTCCAAGTATAGGTGTCCACGTAGCGGGCCCGGACCTGGCGGGATGGAACCACGCCGTCGATCTTCACTTCGCCCTCGTCCTTGAGATCGTAGAGCACATTCGTCGCGGCGACGGGCTGGTAGACCGTGATCGCCACCGGCTGCACCGGGACGTTGTTTGCCGAGAGAGCCACCGGCGCCGCGACCGGCCGAGATGGCCTGAAACTGACCAGCCCGACGACGGTCACGAGGGCCAAAGCGGCCGCAAGTCCGGCGGTGCGCCAACCGAGCCATTTCCACGAGCGCAGATTCGTTGCACTGGTAAAGCGCGGACGCACCGAGGCCGGTAGCTCGGCGGCAAGCTCGCGGTTGACCTGATCCAGCCAACGCGGTGTGGCGCGACGCGGCCGCAGTGCTTTCACTTCTTTTTCGAGATCTTCGAGAGAGTTATCCATGGTAGGTGGACGTTAATTCTTTGCGGAGCGCGGCCAATGCATAGCGATAACGGGAGGCAGCGGTGTTGGCCGGGATCTCAAGGGTCGCTGCAATTTGCTCAAAGGTGAGTTCGTTCCAAATCTTGAGCACGAGCACCTCGCGCTGGCCGGCGGGCAGGCGTTGCAGCGCGGCCTCGATCTCCCGGCGACGATCGGCGTCTTCCCCGGGTTGCGGTTCAAAGGTGTATTCACGTTCCTCGAGCCCGCCGTCGGCCTTTTCCTCGCGGGCGGTGCGGCGGGCGTGACGCCTGGCATGATCCAATGCGGCGCGGCGAATGGAAGTGATAAGCAGTGCCTGGGGATCTCCGGGTAGATGGCGCTGATGGCGCCAGTAGCGCACGAAGGCTTCCTGCACCACATCCTCGGCATCGGCGAGCGACCGCGTCCACTGGCGGGCGCAGAGCAGCAGCTTTGGGCCGTGCGCTTCGAGCCATTGTTTCCAGGTGCCGTGTTCATGAATCGTCTCCATGCAATCTGTTGGGAGTTGTTTCCTGAAAAGCGTCACGGGAAGGAGGTTTTGTCTAAACTGCGGCCAGCCAATCCCGGATGCAGACATTAAAAGAGGCCGGGGGTTCGCCCCGGCCTCTGTTACACACTGACCCTGAACTTAAATGGGTGCGCTTAGCGAGTAGCGTAGCTCCGCGGGCCCTGGCGGTAATCAACCGCCGCCACGGCGACCAGAATGACCACGGCGAGGTAGCTGACGCTGACCGCGATCGTCGGTGCCGCGATCAGAACCAGACTGCTGGCGATGATAGCCGTAAGGGTGAGATGGAGGCTGTTGTTCTTCATAAAATTGGGTGGTTGATTGTTTTTTCAGACACCTGATTTGGTGCTGGTCAGGAGTATACGGCATGGCTTGCAATAGAAGAAATACTTAGTTTCTATTCTATTCATAGTTACTTCCTATGGATATATATCAATTACGTTACTTCTTGGCAGTCGCTGAGACAGGCAATTTTACAAAAGCCGCCCAGCGAGTATTCATATCCCAGCCTTCACTCAGTCAGCAAATCCTAAACCTTGAGGAGGAGTTTGGGCAGAAGCTGTTTAACCGCCTTGGCCGCAGGGTGGTTCTAACTGAGGCGGGCACGACCCTGCAGGAAGGCGCTCGACGGATCATTGGCGAAGTCGACCACACTTTGCAGGAGCTAAAGGAGAACACCACCGAAGGGCCCAAAGTAACAGTCGGGGCCATCCCCACCGTCGCGCCTTTTTTCTTTCCCGCTGTCATGGCCCACTGCCGGGCGAGTGAAATCCTTCTGAACATCCACACGCAGGAGGATTTTCGCCGACCGCTCGCCGAGGCGGTCATCGAAGGGCAACTCGACTGCGCCCTGATTTCCCTGCCTTTCAATGAGCCCAGGCTACTGGTTGAAAAACTCTACAGCGAACCGCTCTGGCTCGCCGTGAGCGCGCAGCACCGCCTCGCCCAGGCTGAGCACATTACCTTCGAGGCGCTGCAGGAAGAGCAGTTCATCTTGCTGGGCGAGGCCTCCAGTTTGACCTTACAAGTTCAACATTTCTGCGGCAGCTACGATTTTGAGCCCCGCATCAGTCACCGTTGCAGCCAGCTGGCCACCGCCAAAACTCTCACCGCCATGGGGCTCGGCATCACCGTCCTGCCCAAAAGTGCACGCAGCGCGACCGATCCGGCCGGTCTGATCTTTCGAAAATTCACCGGTCCGATCCAACCCTCGCGCGACATTGTCCTGGTGCGGCACCGGCGGCGTCACTTCGGCAAGGGCGCTCAGCTGTTCGCCGAGCTCGCCCGGAAGGTGGTCGGGCCGGTAAAGATTACCGATTCGGCCCCACCCTTTCAGCGCCCTGCCTCCCCGGCCGCAAGCTGAGTTGCGCCACTAATGTTTTCCTGAAATCCTGATCCACTATGTCTGCGACTCTTCAGCACCACCCTCTCCCGCCGGGGCGCGAGCGTGCCACCCTGCTGGTGCTCGGAGCGGTGCAGTTCACCCACATCCTGGATTTCATGATCATTATGCCGCTGGGTTCACAGCTCATGTCGGCATTCAACATCACGCCGGCGCAGTTCTCGCATCTTGTCGCCTGCTACGGCATCGCCGCAGCGGTGAGCGGTTTTGCCGGCGGATTTCTCCTCGATAAATTTGACCGCAAGCGGGCCCTGCTCGTGCTCTATGCCGGTTTTGGGCTGGCCACTCTTGCTTGCGGCCTGGCGCTGAGCTACCAGATGCTGCTCTTCGCCCGCCTGGCGGCCGGTGCTTTCGGTGGACTCGCCAGTTCATTGGTCACCGCGATGATCGGTGATTTTATTCCCCCGGCCCGTCGCGGGCGGGCCATGGGGTTGGTCACGGTCGCGTTCCCCGTGGCCTCTGTCCTGGGTGTGCCCGCGGGCCTCATACTCGCGGGTCACTACGGCTGGCATTCCGCGTTTTTTCTGCTCGCCGGCTGTGCCGTGATCAACCTCGTCATCGCCTCGCTCGCGCTGCCGCATCTGCTGACCGCCGTGCTCGACCACAAGCCGTGGCGACAGATGCGGGAGATCATGACGCACGGCGTCCATCTTCGCGCTTTTGCGGTTGGATCCATGCTGGGCATGGCAGGAGGCGTCCTGGTGCCTTTCCTGGCCCCATCATTCATTGCCAACGTCGGGCTCAACGAGCGCACCGAGCTGCCCATTGCCTACGCCGCCGGTGGCGTGGCCACCGCCATCAGCACCCCGATCATCGGGTGGCTCAGTGACCACATGGACCGGTTGCGGTTGCTGATCTGCATGTCGGTCGGCGCCATGGCCGTCACTTTGGTCATCATGAGGCTGGGACCGTCCTCAGTGGCCTTCGCCAGCATGATGATGGCGCTGTTCATGGTCACCATGTCGGGTCGCTACTCGCCCGCCATGACCATGATCACCAACGCGGTCGAAGCCCGCCACCGCGGCGGGTTCATGAGCATCAACTCCGCGCTCCAGCTGGCCGCCAACGCCTTCGCCAGCATTCTCGCCGGCTGGTTTGTCACCCGGGATGCCGGCGGCCACCTGCGGGGCCTGCCCATGGTCAGCTACGTTGCGATCGGTTTCTTCCTGCTGACGCTGCTCTTTGCCTTCGAACTCCGGGCCGTCGCGCCGCAGGTGTCCAGCTATGCAAAAATGAATGCCGGCCCGCCACCACCGTCACCCGATATTGCCGCCGCCTGACCTGTCATGCCAACCGCGCCCGCCACTGAATCCACCGCCGCCCCTCGCGCCACCTTCGCGCGTCCGGAACTGCTGGCGCCGGCCGGCGACTGGGAATGCGCCAAGGCCGCCGTTGAAAACGGGGCCGATGCGATCTACTTCGGCCTGGAACGCTTCAACGCCCGGATGCGCGCGAAAAACTTCACCGTGGCCGACCTGCCGAAGCTGATGGAGTTCCTCCACCGGCGCGGGGTGCGGGGCTATGTGACTTTCAACACCTTGGTTTTTGCCGACGAGCTCGCTGCGGCCATCGACTACTTGAAAGTCATCATCAACTCCGGGGTTGACGCGGCCATCGTGCAGGATGTCGGCATCTGCCGGCTCATTCGCTCGCTCTCGGCCGATTTCCCCATTCATACCTCCACCCAGATGACCGTGACCAGCGCGGCGGGCGTGGACTTCGCCCGGGAGCTCGGCGCCAATCTGGTTGTGCTGGCCCGCGAGAATTCCCTCACGGAAATCGCTGCCATCCGCGCCGCCCAGCTCGGCGCCGGCACCGGCCTGCCGCTGGAGGTCTTCGTCCACGGTGCGTTGTGCGTTGCCTACTCCGGCCAATGCCTCACCAGCGAGTCACTGGGTGGCCGCTCGGCCAACCGGGGCGAATGCGCCCAAGCCTGCCGCATGCCCTACGAACTCGTTTCCGACGGCAAGACGGTGGACTTGGGCGACCGCCGCTACCTGCTCAGCCCGCAGGATCTCTCCGGGCTCGATGTGCTACCTGATCTCGTCCGCTCGGGTGTGGCCTCGCTCAAGATAGAGGGCCGGCTCAAGAGCCCCGAATACGTGGCCAACATCACCCGCGTCTACCGCACCGCGCTGGACAAGGTGATGGCTGAGGTCTTCGGTCCGACACCGGCGCCCGAGGACCGGGTGCTGGCAGCCGTGCGACAGGAGTCGCTCTATGACTTGGAAATGGGCTTCTCCCGCGGCCTCTATCCCGGCTGGTTTCGCGGCATCCACAACCAGGAACTCGCCCACGCCCGTTTCGGCACCAAGCGCGGCGTCTATCTCGGTCAAGTCGCGCGGGTCGGTCCGAACTTCGTCACGCTCAAACTGGCGGGTCCGGCCAAGCCGGGCGATGGCCTCGTGTTCGACGCCGGGCGCCCCGACGAGAAAGAGGAAGGCGGCCGCATCTATTACGTGGACGAGCACAAGGGTGAAACCCAGCTGCGTTTTGGTGAAGGTGACATTGACTTCGACCGCATCCACGTGGGTGACCGGGTGTGGAAAACCAACGACCCCGCACTCGACCGCCGGGTGCGGGCAACTTTTGAGGGCGATCAAATCCGCTTCCGGCGTGAAATCCATCTGGAGGTGCATGGCGCACTCGGCACCCCGCTGACGCTCTTTGCTCGCGACGAACAAGGCCATGTCGCCAAAGCCGAGTCCAGCTTGCCTCTGGCCCGCGCCGAGAAGCAGCCCCTCACGACCGAACGCCTCGCCGACCAACTCGGCCGGCTCGGCGGCACGCCCTTCAAGCTCGGCCTCCTGCAAAATCACCTCGCGGGCGACGTCATCCTGCCGGTCAAGGAACTCAACGAGCTGCGCCGGCGGGTCGCCACCGAGCTTGAAATCCAACGTGCGCTGCCGCGGCGCTGGCAATTGGCCGAGCATTATTGTTTGCCCCGCTTGCCCGCAACGGAGGCGACAGGCGCGCCCGATTTGATTGTGGTCATCCGGGAGCAACCCCAATTGGAAGCCGCCTGGGCCGCTGGCGCGCGCACTTTCTACTGCGAATTTGAAAATCCGAAGCACTACCGCGAAACCGTCGCCCGGTTTCGTGAAATGCGCGGGGCGGAAGCGACGGCGTCAATCTGGGTGGCGGCACCGCGGGTGTTCAAACCCGGTGAGGAATGGATCATCAAGCAGGTGCTCTCGTGCGAGGCCGACGGCTATCTCGTCCGCAACTACGATCATTTGAAAGTTTTCAATGGGCGGCGCGTGCGCGGCGATTTCTCGCTTAATGTCGCCAATCCCCTCACCGCCGATTACTTCATTAATCACCACGGCTTGGAGCGCGTCACCGCATCTTATGACCTGAACATCGGACAGCTCGAGGCTTTGTTACAGAATGCGCCGGGCGCGTGGTTCGACATCACGCTGCACCAGCACATGCCGATGTTTCACATGGAGCACTGCGTGTTCTGTGCGTTCCTGTCGAAGGGCAAGGACTACCGCGACTGCGGCCGGCCGTGCGACACCCACCGCGTCGCGTTGCGCGACCGCGTGGGGGCCGAGCACCCGCTCAAGGCCGACGCCGGCTGCCGTAACACCGTCTACAACTCCCGCGCACAGACCGGCGCGGAATATGCCGCCCGGCTGATGATGCTCGGGGCCCGAAACTTTCGGATCGAATTCTTGACCGAGCCCGCCGAGGCAGTGCGGCACACGGTCGAGCGCTACCGGCAGTTGCTCGGCGGCCAGATCAGTGGCGCAGAGTTGTGGCGGGAATTGAAACTGATCAACCAGCTCGGTGTCACCCGCGGCCAGATGGAAGCCCCGCCCCGCGTCCTGCCCCGCAAGGGAAGTTGAGCCCGGCGCCGGGCCACCCGCCTAGGCCGAAGAGAGCATTTCCTTGCCGGCGGCAGCAAATATTGTCGCCTCAGGTGAAAGCCGGCCCCTAGGCTTCGCGCACCCTGACATGACTGACGCCCAGAAATCCACTGCACCGGCCCTGCCTTCCGCAGAATTGCAAATCAAGGATGCCCGGATAATATTCGAGCCGATCTGGGAGGACCTGGAGGCGCATTTCGGCCGCCAGCACCTGCGCTTCCCCAAGGAAATCATCCTCCTCGGCGGCGCCCCCGGGGCCGGCAAGGGCACCAATACGGCCTTCATCGCCAAGACGCGTGGCCTGACCTGCGCCCCGATCGTGATGAGCACGCTGCTCGACACCCCGGAGATGAAGAAAATCAAGGACGCGGGCCACATGATCGGTGACCGCGAGGTGCTGGCCGTGTTGATGCGTCGCCTGCTCAAGCCCGAATACCGCGACGGCGTCATCCTCGACGGTTTTCCGCGCACCAACGTGCAGGTCGAGTGCCTGAAGATGCTCTATGAGAAGATGACCCAACTCTGGCGCGAGTTCTACGGCACGCCGCTCGCGATTCATTTCCGCCAGCCGGTCATGCAGATCGTGGTCCTCTTCGTCGACGAAAAGGAGAGCGTGGCCCGGCAACTCAAGCGCGGCCGGGTGGCGCTGGCCCACAACGAGGAGGTCCGCCGCTCCGGCCACGGGGTGCCCCTGGAGGAACGCGCCACCGATTTTGACGAGAAACTCGCCCGCCGCCGCTACCAGGTGTTCAAGGAGCAGACGTGGGACGCGCTGCTTTCACTGAAAGACGTCTTCCACTATCATCTCATCAACGGCGAGGGCACGTTTGCAGACGTGGAGCAGAACATCCTCGGGGAACTCGAGTATCAGAGTTCGCTGGAGCTCGACCCGCGCACCTACGACCGGCTCCGCACTCTGCCACTGGCCAGCGAGATCATCGTCCACGCCCGACAGGAACTGGTTAAACGCCTCGACGGCTACGAGTTGGGCCACCCGGATGTTTTCCAGCGAGTGGTCTCCCTCGTGGAAAAGAAAATGATGCCCATCATCACCCGGCACGCCCTCTCCGGTCACGCCAACATCAACAGCGAGGACCCGATTTTCGACGAGCCGCTGGCTCTGGCCATGTTGATCGATATTTTTTCGGAACGCGGCTACCACGCCGTGGTGGACGTGCACCGCATCGAGATCCCCGAGAACGTGGATCTGAAGACGGGCAAGATCATCTGCCGCCAGAAGAAGGTCTACCGCTGCATCATCCGCTTCAAAGGCTCCGAAATCCGTCGCGGCTGACACTGGGCTGAGCGTGTGGTGATGAATGTTTTTGAGACCGATCGCCTGGCGCTGCGCTGGTTTACGCGGGAGGACACCCCTCTCATCCTTCACCTGCTGAATGAGCCGCTCTTCCTGCGTTTTATCGGCGACAAGAATGTGCGCACCTTGGATGACGCCGACCTTTACCTCCAACACGGCCCGCTGGCCAGCTATACGCGGCATGGTTTCGGACTCTTCCACGTCAGCCTCAAGTCGGACGGCACACCCATCGGCATGTGCGGATTGCTGAAGCGCGATGCACTCGAGGATGTGGATGTCGGCTTTGCCTACCTGCCGCAGTTTGGCGGCCGGGGCTACGCCACCGAAGCCGCCCAGGCCACGTTGCAGTATGGTCGGACGGTGCTGGGCCTGAAGCGGATCGTGGCGATCACTGCGCCGGACAACACGGCCTCGATCAATGTCCTGACCAAAATCGGCCTGCGCCACACCAACACCTTGAAAGTGGCTGGCTACCAGACCGAAAGCCTGCTCTTCACGCCGGCGGAAGCGTGATCACGGTGCCGTGGGGTGTGGCGCTTCCGCCTCCCGGATCAAGCGGGCTGCGGCCGGATCAGCGGGGAGCAAGCGACCGATCTCGCGCGCCAGCAAAGAAGCGGATTCCCGTTCACCCCGGGCCAGCAGATCACGCACGAGCTTGAAGGCCGCGCTGCGCGACGCCCCGCCCTTGATGACGAGTTCCTTGAGGGCCGCGAGGGCCAGCGGGCGCTGGTCGAACCCGAGGCGCACCTGAACCTCGCGCACTTTCACTTCGGTCGCCCCCGCCGCCAGCCAAGCGGGCGGCTTGTCGCGCAAGTATTTCAGCAGCCGATCCGCTTGCACCCATTCCTGGGTGAGGATGCTGCGATCCAACGAGGCCAGTGCCGTCGGCTGGTTTGCGACGGCGGGAGCAATATCATCCAGCAGATTGAAATCCCGCAGCGTCTGCTGCACCCGGGCCGTGGCGCCGGGTGCCGCGGTGATCTCGGCTGAAAGCAGGCGCGCCTCGGCGAGCCGGCCGCGGGCCGCCAAGCGGCGCACGAGCTGGACCAGTTGCAGCATATCAGGCTCGCTGCGATAGCGGTCCAACCAGGCCCGGGCGGCGGCGCGGCTGGCAATCTGATCGAGGGTGAGATACGCCAGTTCGACTTCCCGCACTGCGAGATCGGCCTGGATGAGTGAAAACCAGGCGGGTTTTTGCGCCTGGATGGCTCGCGCCAAGTCGCGGGCGGCCCCGAGTGCATCATTTTTCAGCAAGTCGTCCAACTGCTGGCGCGCCTCGGCCGCCGTCGCAGGCAGCAGGACGAGCGCAACCACGGGAACTCGCGCGGTCGGGACCGGGTCCGCGGCCATGACATCCGCCAAGTGTATCTGCCCGGCCAGCAAAGGCTCGCTCTGGGGATAAACCTGCAGGCCGGCTCGCACCACCTCGGCGGCTCCGGCCGGATTGCCGGACTTCTCCAACACGGCGAAGGCGAGCTGATAGATTGGCAGCTGCGCCTGGCCGCGCGCGGCATTGAGATGCGCCAAGAGAAAAACCACCTGATCGGGCGTGCCGGAAAAGGCCGCGCGTGTCAGCCGCTTGATGAATTCCGGATGGAAGCGCTGCGAAGACTTGAGCGTATCGATGTTGTTCTCCCACTCACCCAGCAACCGGATCGCCTTTTCAACTTCACCCTGGCGCAGGGCCAGCTCCGTCTGATGCACCTGGAAAGCGAACGGGCTCAACCGCGCGGCGGTCGCCACCGCCCGGGCCCGCGACACCACCGCGGGAAGTTCCAGGCTCACCGCCAGAGCCGCGAGGGCCTGCAACGCACCGTCATTGGCACGAAACAAACGGTAGAATTCCTGCTCGGCGGCATCGCGATAACTCAACCGCTTCATCCGGTGCCAGCCTTGGAACGCCAGCAGGTAAGCGCCCGGCTGGTCGGGGGCCAAGACCTTCAGGTGGCGGAGCGCGCTGAGCAGCATCTCGGTATCGCCCGAGGCCACCGCAATCTCCGCGGCCTGCCGCCAGGCTCCGGATTCTACCGGCGGAGCCGCCAGCACCCGATCGGAAATCACCTTCGCGTCCGCCGGATGCCCGGTGCGCAACAGCAATTCAATCTGCAGAGCCAAAAGTCCCGCCTGCCCGACGGGCGTGGCCGGCGGAGCGATGGCGGCAAACGCCTCTTCCGCCTCAGGAAAGCGTCCAAGCTGCAGCAGGAAACCAACCCGAGCCCGTTCCAGCAGGTAACGGGTTTCGGCTGACCACGGCTCGGTCGGGGCGTTCCGCAGCTGGCTCTCCACCACTTCAAGCCCGTGCGTCTGGATCTGGAGTGCGGCATAGAAGCCGAGCAATCCGGCGAGCAACTTTGGGTTGGCGCGGGCCAAGGGCAGGCCCTCTTCCAGCAGGCTTACGGCGCGGGCCGGTTCATAGCCGGCCAGCAGCCGGGCCAGCAGCAAGCGACCCTCCACATTGCCCGGCGACCGCGCCAGGCCGGCCCGGAGGTTGTAGAAGGCCGTGGTGTAGTCGCGGTCCTTGAGATTGTCCAAAGCCGTCAGGATGGCCGTGTCGCCGCGCTTTTCCCGCAGACCCGGCCACCGCCAGGGAGCGGCGAGGTCAAACCAGCCGATCTGATTGCGCGGTTGCTGGTCGAGCCAGAAGTGCAAAGCCGTGACGACGGCCAGCCAACCCGCTAGGGTGAGGCTCGCCAGTGCAAGGAGCAGCCGGCGGTGGAAAACCTCGAACCGCCAAACGGGGTTGGACTGCTTTTCGATGCGCAGGGCCACCGAACGCAGCAGCCAGAGCCGGCGATCGCCCGGGGCGAGTTCACGCCTCAGCGCAGGATTGAAATTGAACTGCAGTCTCACCGGGCCGCCATGTAGACGGACCCGAACCAAGCGGGCAATCCGCAATTAAATCACTCGTAACGGAGTGCCTCGATGGGATCAAGGCCGGCGGCTTTCCATGCGGGATAGAAGCCAAAAACCACTCCGATGCCCGAGCAGACGAGCAGACCGATGAAGGTCCAGTCCCAGGGGAATACGAGCGCGGCTTTCAACAGGACGGCCACCAGATTGCCGATCCCGATGCCAAAGATGATGCCCATGATGCCGCCGGCGAGCGAGATGGCGACGGCCTCAAGCAGAAATTGCGTCAGGATGCTCTTTTTCCGGGCGCCTATCGACTTGCGGACACCGATCTCTTTCGTGCGCTCGGTGACAGAGACGAGCATGATGTTCATGATCCCGACGCCGGCGGCGAGCAGGGCGATGCCGGAGATGACAAAGGAGCCGGCGGCGATCACATCGGCCACCTTGGCGAAGGCGGAGATAAGCGAATCATTGGAGTAGAGCTCAAAATCGTTCTCCGTCTCGGGTTTCAGCTCGCGCGCGATGCGCATGGCGGTGATGGCCTGCTCGATGGTCTCATTGTAGACCAGCTGGCTGGCCGCCTGGGTGGCGATATTGATCGTGACGCGCTCGCTGCCGTAATCGTTAAGATAGCGGGTGATCGGCACGACCGCAATGTCGTCTTGATTCTGTCCGAACTGGCTGCCCTTCGGGGCAAAGAGGCCGATCACGGTGTAGGTGCGCTCCCGAATCTTGATCACCTTGCCCAGCGGATTCTCGGCCGGGAAAAGTTTCTGCACGATAGACTGGCCAATAATGATAACCGGGCGGGCCAGTTCGATGTCCTCCGGGGTGAAATTACGGCCAGCGTCGATGGCATACTGGTTGGCCGCGAGGAAATGCTCGTTGGTGCCGGCAAAAGTCAACCCGGGCGTGCTCTTGCGGCCGCCATAAACGGCCTGCGCGATGCCTTCGCGAAAAAACACCTTGAGGCATATCACATCGACCTTGCCTTCCATCAACCGCTGGTAGCGCAGGGCCTGGGCCAGAGTGATGTTGCGCCGCAGTTCGTAGCGCCGGCGCTGCGAGCCATCGCCTCCCTCGCCACTGATCGGATATTTGGCGAACTGAAACATATTCGTGCCGAGGAAACTGATGCCGGTCTCGATGGAATTGCGCAGCGCGGACACGGCGGTCATCACGCCAATGACGGAGAAGACCCCAATGGTGATGCCCGACATGGTGAGGAACGAGCGCAGCTTGTTCACCCCAAGCGAACCCAGCGCCATGCGGAGAATTTCGGAAAAGTTCATTCGTAACGGAGGGCGACCACGGGGTCGAGACGGGAGGCCCCCCAGGCCGGGGCGAAACCCGAGACAATCCCCGTCACGATGGACACCAACATGCTTATCAGCACGAGGTCCGGCGAGAACTGGATGGGAAAACTGGGCCAGTTGAGCTGGATCCCATAATAAAGTCCATAGGACACCACCATGCCCGCCAGGCCGCCGATGAGGCAGATGGAGACGGCCTCGATGAGGAACTGAAGCAGGATGCTCCGGCGGCGGGCCCCGAGGGCCTTGCGCGTGCCGATTTCCTTGGTGCGTTCCTTCACGCTGACAAAGGTGATGTTCATGATGCCGATGGCGCCGACGAAAAGGGAGAGCCCGGTGATGAACAGCCCCGCCATCGCAATGCCCTGCTTGATCGGATCCAACTGGGCTTTGAACGCCTGGGATTCGTTGAGCTCGAAATTATTGCGTTCGCCGGGCAACTGACCGCGAACACGGCGCATGGCGCCGGTCAGTTCCTCCTTGGCCGCCGCCAGCTTGGTCTGGTCGGTGATCTTGACCCTCAGCTCGGCCCCGCGGCGCGTGCCGAAATATTTCTGGAACGCCTTCAGCGGCACCACGACCTGATTGTCGAAACTGAACAACCCGAGGAACTCGCCCTGTTTGGCGAAAACGCCGATCACCGTGTAAGGGTGGCCGCCGACGAACACTTTCTGGTCGAGCGGAGATCCTTCCGGAAAGAGCGCCTCGGCCACGTCGTAGCCGAGCACGACCACCTCATGGCCGGCATTCGACTCGGTGTCGTTGAAGAGGCGGCCTACCTTGTATTCGGCGCCGCTGATGCGGGCGTAATCGCCGGTCGTGCCGATGGTGAAGACATTGCCGACCTTGGCATCATCCTTCTTGATGGAGGTGCCGCGCGCCACGACCGGCACGGCGATTTCCAACAAGCTGTTGGGCGTATGGGCGATGATCCGGTTCAAGGTCTCGGCATCCCCTGGCTTCACGTTGGGCCGGTTGGCGTAATTCCACCAATCCTCCACCCCGCCCCAGGGCCATTTCTGCACGTAGATGACATCGTCACCCAGCATGGCCAGGCTGCTCTGGAATCCGCTGTCAATGCCACGGATGGCCGTGCCCATGAGCGTGACGGCGACGATGCCGATGATGACGCCCAAAGCGGTGAGAACCGAGCGCATCTTGTTCGCCCTAATCTGAGTAAGCGCGATGCGGAAGGACTCAAAGAATTCGTTGAGGAAGCGCTGCATGGCGAAAGGGATTTTTGATTTTAGGTTTTTGATTTTTGGTTTCGCCGGGCCAATGTCTTGCGGGAACTTACCATGATAGCCGTCAAGGCATTGGCTTCCTGCCAGAGTGCCTCCACTTTTTTGGCGGGCAACATTTCCTCTTCGATCACTAGTTCCATCCAAAAAGCGGACTCATCCGCTTCCTCCTCCACTATGCCAAGTTTGGATATAAAGTCGGCTGTCGAACGAGCCCGGCAGGCCGCCCGATAATTTGCACCAACGGAAGTGCCCGCCCGGCCCAATTGATTGGCGACTATGTTTGCCGACCGACTGCGCGGCAGCGCTTCAACCAGGCGCAGCACGCGTCGGGCGAACATCTTGGTTTTGTCCCTGAGCTCAGTTTCAGTCATGATAGAATCAAAAATCTAAATTCAAAAAACAAAAATCATGTCTGCCTGACATCGCTCTCAATCAGGCCATCGCGCAAACGCACGATGCGGCGGGCGTGCCGGGCGATGTCCTCTTCGTGCGTGACGACGATGATGGTGTTGCCCTGTTCATAGAGATCCTCGAGCAGCTGCATGATTTCCTCACCCGTGCGGGAATCCAGATTGCCCGTCGGTTCATCGGCGAGGATAATGGATGGGTTGTTGACGAGGGCCCGGGCGATGGCGACACGCTGGCGCTGGCCGCCGGAGAGTTCGTTGGGTTTGTGGCTCATGCGATCACCGAGGCCGACGTTGCGCAGAGTCTGCGCGGCTTGTTCGCGGCGTTGGGCCGGGGCGTGGCCGGCGTAGATCAGCGGCAGCTCGACATTGGCCAGGGAGGTGGAGCGCGGCAGCAGGTTAAACGTCTGGAAGACGAAACCGATCTCACGGTTGCGGATGTCGGCCAGTTCGTCGTCGGTCATGGTGGAGACATCCTTCCCGGTGAAATGATATTTGCCACTGGTCGGGGTATCCAGGCAACCGAGCATGTTCATCATGGTGGATTTGCCGCTGCCGGACGGCCCCATGATGGCGAGGTATTCGTTGCGCCGGACAGTGAGGGCGACGCCGCGGAGGGCGTGCACGATCTCGTCACCCATCTTGTAGAGCTTGGTTACGTTTTCGATCTCGATGACCACGGGGCCGGGCGGGCGCTCAGAACGCGGCGCCGGGCGGGTGGCGGGGGCGGGGGAGGAACTCATGGCGGGGGGAGTCCGGGCGGCGGCCAAAGCGCGCCGCGCAGCTTACTTGGCGGCTTCCTCTTTCTTGGGTTTCTCGATCATGACTTTGCTGCCGTCCTTCAGCTTGCGACTGATGGCGGCGTAACTGCCGGAGACGACCTCTTCGCCGGCTTTAAGCCCACTTTTGATCTCGATGGAGGTGTTGTCGGCCAAGCCGGTCTCGACCTTGCGCTGCTTCACGGTGTTACCCGTCTTGATGAAGACGATGCGCTGGAGATTTTCGCGGTTGCGGCGGGCTTCATCGCGCTCATTGACGACCTCGAGATCGTTACCGGAGCGCTCTTTGGCTTCCTTGGCCTTGGCCTCCTGGACTTCCTCGGCGGTCTTGCCGCCGGCGGCCCGGACCGTGACGCTCTGGATGGGCACGGCGACCACGTTGCTCACCGTCTGGGTCTCGATGTCCACGGTGGCGCTCATGCCGGGGCGCAGCTTAACACCGCGGTCCTTGACGCGGATCTTGACGAGGAAGTTGGTCACTTCATCCGAGGCGGAGGAAGCGGCCGACTGGGCACCCGTGGTGATGGCCGAGCTGCTGATTTCGGCGACCGCCCCCGTGAACTTACGACCAGGGAAAGCATCCACGGTCACCACGGTGCTGTCGTTGACCTTGACGTTGATGATGTCGTTTTCATTCACCTTCACGCGCACCTCCATGCTGGCCAGGTCGGCGATGCGCATGATCTCGGTGCCGGCAAAGGAGCCGGTGCCGACGACGCGCTCACCGACTTCGCTGGTCAGGGAGCTGATGTTGCCCTCCATCGGCGAGTAGATGGTGGTCTTGGCCAGGGAGTCGCGGGCCTGGCTGAGCGAACCCTCGGTGCGTCGGATCTGCGCGAGCGAGGAGTCAAAGTCAGCCTTGGCCACGTCAATATTGGTCTTGGCCGACGTGAAATCGGCTTCGGACACGAGCTTTTTGTCGTAAAGCTCCTGGGCCTGCTTGAAATCCTGTTCGGCCTTTTTCAGCCGGGCCTGACTCAAGACGCTGGTGGCCTTGGCCGAGGCGAGCGAGGCTTCCTGCTGCTCCAGCTGGGCCTGGTAGAAGTCAGGTTTGATCCGGACGAGCAGGTCGCCCTTTTTCACCGGCTGGCCCTCGATCACGGGAATCTCGATCAATTCACCGGCGACTTCCGGGGAAATCTTGACCTCGACCTCCGGTTGGACCTTTCCCGTCGCCGTGACGAGGTGGGTGATGGTCTTCACGACCGCCTTTTCGGTGGTCACGGGGATGCCGGCCTCCTTGTTGCGCGTGGCCGCAAAGGCGACAATAGCGGCGATGGCGACAACCGTCACCCCAAGGAGGATGAACAGATTGCGTCGGGACTTCTTCTGGGGAGCAGCGGCCGGCGCCGTGGCGGATGGGTTCGGAGTTGCAGACATGGGGAATCAGTTGGTCGGTTAGATTGGGGGAAAATGGCGACAGTTGGCCAGCGCTTTACGTCATGGCGCCGGGCCGACCCCGAAAACACAGAAGGGCCCCGATGGGCCCTTCTGCAACACAACTGATAACTACGAACAGGCGCAGTGCATCAGCGGTCACGGGGCGGGGAAATGCCAGAGCGATGAAACGGGCGGTTTCAGCGACGAAGCCCCCGCGAACGGGGATGAAAAGCGGCCGGCGGCGGGTCGTGCTGGGCATGGGGTCAAAACACCCTATTCCGCCCCAAAGTTGCATTCAGTTTTGATGAACGGGCGCCGGGAGTGGATGAGTGGCGTGCACGGGGGTGCACGGTCAGCGACCGGCCTGTTCCCAGGCCACCGCAGCCCCGACGATGCCCGCGTCGTTCTGCATCCGGGCCGGCACGATCCGCGCCTTGGCCTTGAGATATTTGAACCATTTCTCCGACTTCTTGCTCACGCCTCCGCCGATGATGATCAACTCCGGCGAACAGAGGCGCTCGACCACCACGAGAAAGACATTCACCCGAAGCGCCCACTGCCGCCAGCTCAGGCCGCGCCGCTTGCGCACGGCCGCCGAGGCGAAGCGCTCGATCGGTTTTCCTTTCCAGGGGATGTGGCCGAACTCGAGGTTGGGCATCAGACGACCCTGGAAAAAAAGCGCCGAGCCGATGCCCGTGCCCATCGTCAGCATCAGCACCGAGCCTTGGTATCCCTTCCCTGCTCCGAATTTCATCTCGGCCAGTCCGGCGGCATCGGCGTCGTTGAGCAACCTGACGTTGCCACCCGTCGCCCGGCCGAATAGCGCCGCCCCGTCCTTGTTCTCCCAATTGCGGCCCAGGTTTCCCACCGGCCCGATGCGGTTGGCCTGGATGACACTGGGAAACCCGATGCCCACGGGACCACGCCACTTGAAATGCCGCGCGATTTCCTGCGCTGCCGCCAGGCCTTGGGCGGTGGGACAGGGAGCGGCGACCTCGACGCGGTGGCGCTCGGCCAGCAGGCGGCCGGTTTTCGTGTCTACGGGCGCGCCTTTGAAAGCCGACCCGCCGATATCAATGCCAAGAACTTTCATCGTGAAGGCAGTCAGGTGGGATTCCGCGCCCGATGCAACTCCGCGTGTGTGGCGCTGCGCGCCGCAATCAATTCCACCTCGAAATGCAGCTCTTGCCCCGCTAGAGGATGATTTGCGTCGAGCAAGACTTCGTCGCCCTCGATGGCCACGACCGTCACCACCGGGGCCTGCCGGTCCGGGCCGGTCTGAAATTGTTCGCCCACCTTGAGGTCCGCCACCGGCAACCGGGCCTTGGGCACTTTCTGGACGAGATCGGCCTCCCTCAACCCGTAGCCGCGTTCCGGCGGCACCACGACCAGCCGCTTCTCCCCGGCGGTCATTTGCCGGAGCGACTCCTCCAGGCCCTCGATGATCTGCCCCGCGCCTTCGAGGCAGGGCCTGGGTTCGCCGCCGCGCGAAGTGTCAAGCACCCGGCCGCCGGCATCGCGCAGGGTGTAATGAAAAGCGAGCAGCCGGGGTGTCATGTCTCCTCTCGCAAAATTTCAAGAGGCGGATGCCCGCTCACGCCGCGGTTGGCCAGTAGCCCCGTGATAATGGTGAGCAGCGTCACGACCGAGACCGCGGCCGCGAGCCACGGAACCGGCGGCACGGCGGACACCTTGAACAGAAACTTCGCGAGCAACGCGTTCGCCAGCACTGCCAGGCCGCCGCCCGTCGCCGCCGCCAGCAGGCCGAGCACGGTGTATTCCGCCAGCATGATCTGCCGCAATTGCCGACGCTGCGCCCCGAGTGTGCGCAGCAGCACCGCCTCGCGGACGCGCTGGTGCCGGCCCATCAACACCGCGCTAACCAGCACGACCACCCCCGTGATCACGGTGAAGCTGGCCAAAAAGGAAATCGCCCACGCGATCTTGGTGAAGATGCCGTCGAGCAGCCGCACGATGAAACCCAAGTCTATGGCCGACACGTTGGGCATCTCTTTGGCCACCGCCTTTTGGAGTCGCGCTGTCTCCTCCGTGCTGCCTGTGCGCGCGGCGGCGGCGTAAGTGGCCGGAGCCCCGTCGAGCGGCCCGGGAGGAAACACGAAGAAGAAGTTCGTCTGCATCCGCTGCCAGTCGACCTGCCGGACGCTGCCGATGACCGCTTTCACCACCACGCCCTGGACGTTGAAATCCAGTTCGTCGCCGACACTCAGTTGCAGATCCTTGGCCAGTCCGGCCTCGACCGACACCGGCACGCGCGCCTCCCCCACGGGAGCCGCACCCTCAAACCGGCCCGCCGTCACCTGTTCCGCGTCGTCCAGCCCAGCGCGAAAAGTGGAGCGATACTCGCGGCGCAGCGCCCAGGCCGGCACCGTGTTGTTCTTGTCGGCGCCGATCTCCTCGACCGTGCGGCCCTTCAGCGTGCCCAGACGCATGGTGATGATCGGCGTAGTCTTGGCCAATGACACACCTTCGCGTTGGGCAATGGCACGGAGCCGTTCGATCTGGTCGGCCTGCACGTCAAAGAACATCAGGTTGGGCCGTTCGCCGAGATCGAGGTCGCGGATTTTCGCCAGCAACGACGCACGGGTGAGCGCAAGCGTCAGCAGCATGAATGTGCCGAGCCCGAGCGACAGCATCAGCAGCGCCGTGCGGTTGTTCGGCCGGTGGACGTTGGCGATGCCCTGCCGCCAGGTGTAAGGCAGCCCGCGGGTCCGCACCCGCCGCGCCGCCCAGACGATCATCTCCGCCACGCCCGCCAGCACGGCGAAGCTGGCAATCATCGCCAGGCTGAACGCCAGTCCCAGCCGCCAGCTTGACGTCTGGAGCGCGCCGACTCCCCACATCGCCGCGCCGATGGCCGCATAGACCGCGTAACGCAGCGGATCGGGCCGCACGAAATCGTCTTCAAAACCCGACCGGAGCACATGCAGCGGCGCCACGCGGCGCACATTGAGCAGCGGCAGCAGGGTGAACAGTCCGCTGATGCCCACGCCCGCGCCCAAGCCGGTCAGCAGCGCCCGCCATGACACGATGAACTCGATTTGATACGGCACGTATTCCTTCAACAACACCGGCAGGGCGGCCTGCAGCAGCAGGCCCAGTCCCGCGCCGAGCAGGCTGCCGGCGAGCCCGAGCCCCATGCCTTGCACCAGGTAGATGGCAAAACTCGTCCGCGCGCTCGCGCCGAGACAGCGCAGCACCGCCACCGAGGGCAGCCGCTGCCGGATGAAGACATGCATCGCGCTCGCCACGCCGACCGCACCCAGGAAAAGCGCCAGGAAGCCCACGAGGCTGACAAACGAGAAGAGATTCTTCAACGCATCACCCAGTTGCTCCTTGCGCTCTTGCGCCGTCGTGAATCCCAGCCGATCGCCCCGCAGTTCCTCGCGCAGGATCTTCTTCAGCGCCTCGGCATCCGTGCCCGGCGGCAGCTTCAGGTAGGCGTTGTGCTGCGACAGGCTGCCCCGTTGCAGCAAGCCCGTGGTGCGCAGGGCGGCCAGGGAAACCTCGATCCGGGGCGCAAACATTGAGGTGAACGGCGAGAGTCCGGGGTATTTCTTCAGCGCACCGACAATGGTAAAGGTCGTCGCTCCGAGCCGGATCTCGCCACCGACCGCGAGACCCGCCTGGGTCATCGCCGTCTCCTCGATGATGGCGGTGTTAAGCTCGCTCAGCCTGGCATAGGCGGCGGCGGGCGCAGTCTCCACCTCGCCGTAGAAGGGAAACCCGCCGTCTACCGCCGTGAGCGAGACAAGCCGACGGCCGCCTTTGCCGAAATCCGCCATCGTGCTGGTGGCGATGCTGGTCGCCAATTCGCCGCCCGTGGCGCGCAGGCGGGCGAGTATCTTATCGCTGAATTCGCGCCGCCCGCTCACGTTCAGGTCGGCGCCGAGCAGGCCCTTGGCCTGGCTGTCGATGGCACCGCGCAGGTTGTCGCCCAGCGCGCTGATGCCCGTCAGCGCGGCGACCCCGAGCACGATGGACAGCGAGTAAAGCAACAGCCGGCGCCGGCTCGCGCGCGTGTCCCGCCAGGCCATATTCAGGATGAAACTCATGGTCTCACGCGGTCACAAGCTCATCCGACGCCACGGCGCCGTTGCGCAGGCGGATGATGCGCTGCGTGCGGTGCGCCAGCTCCAGATCGTGGGTGACCAGCACCAGCGTGGTGTCGCGCTCGCGGTTGAGGCCGAAAATTAGCTCGACCATCGCATGCGCCGTGTCGCCATCGAGGTTGCCGGTCGGTTCGTCGCAAAAAAGGATGCGGGGGCGGTTGATGAAGGCCCGGGCCAGCGCCACCCGCTGCTGTTCGCCGCCGGAAAGTTTGACGGGGTAATGGTCGAGCCGCCCGCCGAGCCCCACGCGCTCCAGCAGGGCGCGAGCCTCGCCCTCCCCGCCGCCTTCGCCGCGCAGCTCGAGCGGCACCAGCACGTTCTCCAGTGCCGTGAGCGTCGGCATGAGCTGGAAATTCTGGAACACAAAGCCGACCGACTCGTTGCGAATCCGCGCGCGCCCGTCCTCGTCGAGGCCGCCAATCTCGCGCCCGGCCAAGGCCACCGTGCCGCTGCTGGGTCGGTCCAGCCCCGCGCAGAGACCGAGCAACGTGGTCTTGCCGCTGCCGGACGGGCCCACGATGGCGCAGGTGGCGCCGGCCGCGATCGTAAAAGACACCTCGTGCAGCACGGTCAACGGACCGGCCGCCGTGGGATAAGTCTTGGTCAGGCGCTCGACTTTTAAGATAGTTTGGCCACTCATGAGTTCTTCAAATGGGCCAGAACAAGAGTGAATTTGCGGCAAAGCGCAAAAGCCAAACGTGGGGGACGGTCGTTCTCTGCCTTTGGCTGGTCACAGGGCTGGGCGCGGCAGAGACGATGACCCTGGTTTTTTTTGGTGACAGCCTGACCGCCGGTCTCGGCGTGGACCCGGACGAGGCTTTCCCCACGCTGATCCAGCGCAAACTCGATGCCAGCGGCCGCGTGTGGCGGGTCGTTAACGCCGGATTGAGCGGGGAGACCACGGCGGGCGGCCTGCGCCGGCTCGACTGGATCCTGCGGCAGCGGGTGGACATTTTCGTCCTCGGGCTGGGCGGAAACGACGGGTTGCGCGGAATTGACCCCGCATCTTCGCGCTCCAACCTTGAAGCCATGATCATGCGGGTCCGCGTGCGGTATCCCAACGCCAAGATCGTGCTAGCCGGCATGCAGATGCCAGCCAACATGGGCGCTGATTACACGCAGCAGTTCGCCGCCATGTATCCCGAACTTGCGCAGAAAAACAAAATTACCCTCATCCCCTTTTTGCTGGAGGGCGTCGGCGGCGTGGCCAGCCTGAACCAGGCGGACGGCATTCATCCCACCGCCGAGGGGCACAACGTGGTTGCAGATAACGTATGGAAAGTTATCAAGGAACTGCTTTGAGATACTTCCTGCCGCTCCTCGCCATCCTGTTTGTTGTCAGCGCACCCCGTGCGCGGGCCGACGGACCGTTGCTGAGTGCCATCGCGACGGCGGCCTGGGCGGAGAACATCACCCGGTGCCCGGATCCCGCAGCCGTGAAGAACGCGACACTCTACGAGATCACGGGCAACGCCGAGTGGCGCCGGCAGGTTACCCGGGAAGCTACGGTTCAATTCGCGGCAGACGCCGGATGGCAGTCCTGTCCGGAGTTCTCGGGCCTCGATCATGCTTCGTTGGGCTTGTGCATTGCGGTGCGCCACAAACCGGGCCTCGGTCCCTTCGCGCCGGTCTGGCGGGCGGATATATCCTATACGGACAGCTGGTATCGCAACACCGAGCACAATGGGACCCGATTATATGCCAGCGTCTCATGGAGCCAGCGCTGGAACGACAGCTGGCAAACGGTGTTGACAGGCGAATACCTGCACAACGACGGGCACTCCCCGGCCTACGACCACCAGAACCACGGCCTGGCGCTCGAGGTCTGCTATGATTTAGCCGCCCAATGGCAATTGACGTCCGGTCTGCGGCGGCAGTGGGGTGATCAGGTGGCCTATGCCTGGCTCGGTGGCAGCGGCGCCAGCTTCCCGTATGTCTTCGAGATCTGGAAAAACACCACGGACAGCGCCACCTTTGGCCGGAATTGGTATGCCTACACGATGGACGCCCACGCGGACAGCGGCTGGTTGTCGGTGTCCCGCGCCCTCGGGAACAAGAGTTCCCTGACCCTCCGCTTCGAGGAAACCTCGGTCGTCGGGCAGGGGGAAAGCTACCGCACCAGCCAGGTCTCCCTCAACTTTGCCCACCGCTTCTGATCTTCGTATGAAACCAATACTCCTCTTTCTCCTCTCCGCCCTCTCCGCGTCCGCCGCCGAATTTTCGTGCCGCCTCACCAGCACCAAGGGCGAGGCGGTGCCGGAGGCCGTGGTCTCGCTGGTCCCGCTCGATGCCGCCGCGCCGGCGGTCCCGGCCACGGCGGAAGTCGAGATCGTGCAGCAGGGCCAGGAATTCTCCGCCTACGTGACCGTGGTGCAGGCCGGAACGAAGATTGTGTTTCCCAACCACGACACGGTGCAGCATCACATTTACTCGCTCTCGAAACCCAAGAAATTCGAACTACCCCTTTACAACCCCGGCAAGGCTGAATCCATTGTCATCGAAACTCCGGGGCTCGTGACCGTGGGCTGCAACATCCATGATTGGATGATCACCCACCTCGTGGTCGTGCCCACACCCTGGTTTGCCAAGTCCGGCGCGCAGGGCTTGGTGAAAATCAGCGCGCCGACCGGGCGCTACCGGCTGGAGCTGTGGCATCCGCGCAGCGCGCCCATCGCGGGCAAAGAGATCATTCTCTCCGACTCGGCCGCGACCGCGGAGACTGTCACGCTGACGCTGAAGCCCGACCGCCGCGTGCACCGGACGCTGAGGGTCAAGTCCAGCGGCTACTGATCCCGTGCCCCACAGGATCTTCCGCTTCCGGCACTTCAGCAGCCAGCTCCTCATCCTGCTGGCCAGCCTGTTTGCCGTGGTGCTGGCCTCGGTCTATCTGCTGGTCTCGCAGGCCAACGAGCGCAACGCCCTCCAGCACATCGAGCAGAACCTGCAGGTCGGCGCACGCACCTTCCAGCGCTCGATCGCCGACCGCATTGATTACCTTGCCGGCAGCGCCAAGGTCATGAGCGGCGACTATGCCATCAAGCCGCTGCTCATGCAGAGCAACCCCGACCGCGATACGCTGCGCACGGTGTTGCTCAGCTACGTGGACCGAGTGAAGGCCCCGGTGATCACGCTCTATTCCCCCGAGGGCGACATGCTGGCCATGACAGACCAGGTGCTGGGCGCGGAAAATGCCGGCCCCTTCAAATTTCTCATCCGCAAGGCCACGGAAGGCGACATGGAACAGGCCAGTGATTTCGCCTACCTTGGCGGCAGGCTTCATGTGCTGGTCGTGGTGCCGCTCTATGCCCCCTACCCCAACATCGCCGCTTGGTTCGGACTGGCCTACCCGATTGACGCGGCCTTCGCGCAGGCCCTGAAGGAAACCACGCGGCTGGATGTGACCTTCAGCTCGGCCCCGCAGGAACCGCCCGTCCGCGTCCTCGCCACCACGCTTGATGTCCCCATGGCCAATATGATCGCCACGCACGGGACGACACCCGGCACTTCCCTGGAGGGCATCCAGACGATCGCGCTGGGCGACAAGGCCTACGTCACGCTTTTTCAACCCCTGCCCCTGCTGGGTGACGAACCCGCGCGCATCGCCCTACAGCGTTCCCTGACCGAGGAACTCGCCCCGGCCGAAGCCCTCAAACGCGTGGTGTTGCAGATCTCCGGCGCCGCCCTCATCGTCGCCATGCTTGTCGCTTCTGGTATCGCGCGTGGGGTCAGCCGGCCCATGCAGCAACTGGCGCAGCATACCAAGCATGTCGCCGCCGGCGACTACACCCAGCGCATCACCCTGCCGCGCGAGGATGAGCTCGGCCAGCTCGCCACGGCCTTCAACCAGATGACCGCCGGTCTCGCCGAGCGTGACCGGGTGCGCAACCTGCTCGGCATGGTCGTGTCACCCGAGATCGCCGCCCAGTTGCTCCAGTCCGACCTGAAGCTCGGCGGCGAGGAGCGCGTCGTGACCATCCTGTTCTGCGACCTGCGCGACTTCACGACCCTGAGCGAAAAACTCCCGCCCACCGAGGTGCTGGCGCTGCTCAACCGCTACCTTGACCGGATGAGCACGATCATCGAGCAGCACGGTGGCGTGATCGACAAATACATCGGTGACGCGATCATGGCCCTCTTTGGCGCCCCGGTGGCCGTGGCTGACGCGCCCGAGCGGGCGATCGCCGCCGCCCGCGACATGGCCCGCGCCCTCGACACCCTCAACCGCGAATTCGCCACCGAAGGCAAACCCGCCCTCGGCTTCGGCATCGGCATCAACACCGCCCGGGTTGTCGCCGGCAACATGGGCTCGAAGACCCGCCTCAACTACACTGTCATCGGCGACGGGGTGAACCTCGCGTCACGACTGGAAGGCCTGACGAAGGACCCGGCCTATGGCACGCCGATCATCGTGAGTGACGCGACTCTCGCCGCCATGAAAACGCGCCCCCCAGCCCGCGAACTCGGCGAAGTGAAGGTGAAGGGCAAAGCCGAAGCCGTGAAAATTTTCGCTCTGTCGGCCAAAGGCGAATCCCAGCCGCCTTACGCCAGGTAGGTACAGTCCCCAGACCCCGTCGCCCCCCGTTCGCCTGAACTGCCGGTGGAGAGCACCGGCGCGCCGCTGATGTCAACTATTAGTTGACATCAGCTCGACCGCGATGGCCGTGGCAGCGGGAGACAGTGACCGGTTGTCAGCTGGTCCATGCCGACTCGGGTGCTTCCTGCAATTGGGCGCGGACGTCCGCCGGAATGGGCTGCGCAGTCATGCCACCCTTGGTGTCGGCCGTCACGCACACCGCCGTCACCTCCCCCGTCGCGCACAGCGTGCCGTCCTTGCGAAACTGGAAGACAAATGTCACCGAGCGGGTGGAGAGTTTCTTCACAAACAACTGCACCACGACCGTGTCGTTGAACCGCAGGGGGGCGCGGTAGGCGCAACTGACATTCACTCTTGGCCAACCCACCACCTGTCCGGGCACGAACGAAATCAGCGGCAATCCGAGCGTGCGGTAGAAGGCGCTTTCGCACACCTCCATCCAGCGGAAGAAATTCGCGAAATGCATGATGCCGGCCATGTCCGTCTCGTGGAATTCCACCTGGCGCGTGTGGCTGAACTCGCTGGGCATGAGCGCAGGATTCCCGTCGCGACCCCCATGGCAATCCGTTTTATGCCACTGCCGGCTGGTTGTTCCGCCCCCAAGCGCGAATCTGCCGTCCGAGCATGGGCAGGAGCAGGCGGAGCAAGCAGGCCACCCAGACCCAGGTCAGGAGTTGGGAGGCAACCAGCGTGCCTTTCAGTAACATAAAGGCCGCGGCCTCCCCCCGCGATCCGAACCCCAGATTCAATCCCAAAGCCATTGCGCCCTCGAACCAGACCACGACCAGCAACTGTCCCAGGGTTGCCCGCGCCCAGCGGCCTTCAGTAGGGTTTTGGTGGTTCAACCATAACCAGGGCAGCAACCAAACCGCAAAGACCAGCTTGTAGACATAGGATGAGCCCAAAAAGAAAAGCCCGACGAGCATGACGGCCCCGACGATAAATTCTCGTTCGGCGTCGCGCTCGGCCCCGGACGCCTCCGCCGTGGCGTCCGGAAATTTTCTCCAAGCCGCGGAACCCGCCCACAATGTCATCAGCCCCGCCGGCAGCAACCAACCCCAAGTGGTGGCGAGGCCCAGATTACGCAGGAGGACCGGCGCGCCATAGGCATAAAGCCAATTGGGTTGGGGCATGAACTTGGCTGCGCTCTTCAATCCCGGTTCAAGTCCCGGCCAGGCCAGCACCAGCACCAAGGCATACAGTCCCAGGCTCGCGGCCAATCCCCGGCGTGAACGGATACCCAACAGCGTCACCAGCGTGACCAACGGATAGTATTTCAACACCGACGCCACGGCAAACAGCAGGACGCCGGCGGCCCGCGCCGGCCCCGACCCCGACCGGAAGCACAGAAGCCCCCCACTGATCAACAGAAAGACCACCAAGTCGCTGTTCGCCCGGTTCACGGCCATCAGGAAAGCCGGGGAGATCAACAGCAGCAGGAGTCCGATGCCCTCGCGCCGGGTGCAGGGCCTGGTCAATACCACCGCGGCCAGCAGCATCATACCCACCAGCACGGCGCCCAGCCAAAGCGTGTCCGCGCGGGTCAGGCCGAGGCGGCGGAGTTCCAGCCACCACGCGCTGTAAACATGAGGCCGATGATAGGGATCAAAGTTGTTGGGCAGGAAGGGATCCACCCCGGCCCGGGCGGCATCGCAGGCGGCGAGAATGCCGTAGAGATCCATGAACGGACGGTTGGCCTCGCCGATCCCCGTGGCCGTCCATACCGCGGGAAATTGAAAACAGGCCCACCAGACCGCCAGCGCCACGCCAGCCACCCAGAGGAACGGACGGCGCCACTCGGGATCGGCGGGAATTGCGGGTGAAGCTTTCATGGCGAAGACGGCATCAGGAGCAAGATACTCCCCGATACTCCCCTGCCGACGCAACGCCCTTCAACCTCGGCTTGAGTTGAAGCCCGGGACTGTCAGACTGATCCCCATGAACTCCCTATCCCGTTTTCTCACCGTGGGCATCCTGCTCACCGCCGCCCAAGCCTTCGCCGCCGGGGCCTTTGAAGGCAAAGTCACCCTCGCGATGACGGCCGAAAAAGGCCGGACGATGAACCTCGACTATTCGATCAAGGGCCAGCAGCTCCGCACGGACATGAACGCCGAGGGTCATCAGATGACCTCCATCATGGATCTGGCCAAACTCGAGATGCTGATGCTGATGCCCGAGCAGAAGATGTATATGGTCATGCCGATCAAGAAACCTGTTCAGCAAGCCATGGAGCACGCGGGTGAAGGCACGGCCGACGTCGAGGTCACGGGCAAGACCGAGACCATCCTCGGCTACAAGTGCAGCCAGATTCTCGTGAAAGACAAAGGCACCGTCACCGAAATGTGGGTGGCCGAGGGCCTGGGTGCATTCATGGGCCTCGGCCAAGGGGGCGGCGGCAATCCGATGGCCGGCATGTTTGGTGGAGGCGGCAAAAAGTCGGCCAATGCCGCCAAGTGGGAGGAGGCGCTCAAGGGCAAAGGCGGCTTCCCGCTGCGCGTGATCACGCGCGATGCCAAGGGCAAGGAGAGCTTCAAGATGGAAGCCACCAAAATCGAACCCGGCAACCTGCCCGACTCGTTGTTCAGTCCGCCGGCCGGCTATCAGAAGTTCGAGATGCCGGATATCGGCAGCATGTTCAAACGAGGGTGAGTCAAACCGGGCGGAATTAAGCGACTTCTTGCAGGTCGGGCTTTATGCCCGACAGAAAGATTGTATCATGTTGATTCCGCAGAAGGAAAGTTACGGTGCATTGCGCAAAGGGCGGCGTTCATTGCCGGGGGCCGACTATTTTCTCACCATTTGCCTGCAAAGGCCGTCATCCGCGCTGAGAACACGTGCAGTAGCCGAACATTGCCTGACCGAGCTGCACCACCTGCAAACTGAACATGCGTGGCCGTTGCGCTGTAGCGTAATCATGCCCGACCACGTGCATCTCCTGGTCCGGCTCGGACAAAACAGCAACTTGTCCTCTGTCGTCCGCCTTTTTAAGGGACGTCTTACCCCGCTTTTGCGCCGCCACAAGGCGGCGTGGCAGCAAAGTTTCTACGACCATTGCCTACACCCGAATGAGGAGCTGCTGCCAGTATTCCTCTACATTTATCTCAATCCCTATCGCAAGGAGCTTTTCTCGTTGGATCAAGTGTGGCCGGGATATTTCTGCTCGTCGGAAGATTGGGGCTGGGTTGGTCCATTGACCAATGAGTGCCATCCCGAGCCTGCCTGGCTGCGGTGAATGTCGGGCGTAAAGCCCGACCTACCAAGACAACAATGCTGTCGGGGGTAAACCCCGACCTCCACCAGACAGAACGGCTCTATTCTTGCAGGCCGGGCTTTAGGCGCGACACCTTGAGCCGCAACCTCAGTTGGAGAGCTTCAGCAACTCGGCGGCGGTCCAGAAGGTGGTGCGGCTAGCGGTGTCGGCCCGGACCTTGGCGACCGTCTCGGGTAGCACCTCGGGTGCGGCATTGCCCCAGGAAGCGCGGACGTAGGACAACGCGTTGGCGATCTGCTCGTCCTTCAGGGCGGCGCCAAGCGGGGCCATGACGTTGTTGTATTCCTTGCCCGCGACCGTGATCGGGCCGTTGAGGCCGTGCAGCACGATGCGGATGGCGCGTTCCTCGCTACCAGTAGCCCATTCGGATCCCACCAGCGGCGGATACTGGCCGGGGACGCCAAGACCATTCGACTGGTGGCAGGCGACACAGGTCATGTCGAAGACCTTCTTGCCCAGCTGCGCGCGGGTCAGCGCGACCACCTTGACGGCACCGGGCTTCTCACGGTTGGCATGTTCGCTGTAAACCAGCGGATCGAAGCGGAGGGAATAATGCGCAAGGTAGATCGAGCCGAAGAAAATGGCCGAGCACATCAGACCGAGCAGCACGAGTGGCAACTTGGAGTAGCCGTCGGTTTTCTCCGGCTTGGTCGTCAGCAACCGGGCATGGACCTGCTGGATGCTGTCGTCGCTGGCACCGGCCGGCTCCACGCGGAAATTGGAATCGTTCGCGCTCATCTTAGTGGCCTCCCTGCTTGGGGGCCGGTGTGTTCCGGTTGCGTTCGACGGGGTAATCGTAGGTGTCCTTCAAGCTCTGCAGGTAGGTAACGAGCGCGACCGCCCGCGACGTGGGCACGACTTCCAGGCCGGGGCCGGGGGCAAACTTGGAGGACAGCGCAAGAGCGTGGGCTGAGGCCTGGCGACCCGCCACCGGGTGCACATCGAAGAGGAAGGGATGCGCGGGCATGTTGGTGCCTTTGGCAACCGACTGGGGGGCGTAAAGGAGCTTGTAGAACCAGTCGGCGTATTCCTCCGGCTTGGCGTCACCGAGGCGCGCACCGACGTTGCGCAGGTCGGGACCGAGACGGTTCTGGCCGATGAGGACCGTCTGGTCGCGGATGTAGTCGCGGGCATAGCTGCCGCGTTCACCCCACTTGCGGGCGAGGTCGGAGCCGAAGCCTTCGTGGCGGACCTGCTGGGTGTGGCAGGTAACGCAGCCGAGGTCCTGGTAAACGAGCCGGCCCTGATCAGCCAGGCCGGAGAGCGGCTGCGGATAGAGGGTGTCATCGGCCGGATCCTTGACCTGGCCGAGGCCGCCAATTTGCCGGTGGCCGGTCAACAGCAGCCCGGCCCAAGACAAAGCGAGGGTGGCCATGACGCCGAAGAAGAGACTGAGCCCGTTTTTCATGGGTGACCCTCCAGGCTCATAGCGGGAGGCGTGCGAATCTGCGCGGTCGGAACAGCTGCAAAATTAAACGGGCAGGCGTGCCGAAGAAAATTGATAAAGAAGGCCACGTGCCCGAGGAGCAGCAGACCCAGCACCAGAGTGCGGAACGCGAACCAGAACGACATGGCCTTGGTGATGTCGGCAAACGGCACGGTGGCATCGTGGAGCAGGCGACCCTGCGTCCAACCGGCGTAGGCCAGGCCCCCGATCATCAACAGCCCGCCCAGCGCGGTGGCGCCGAAGTGCAGCTTGATCAGCGCGGGCGAACGCCACTCGCGGCCGGTGAGCCGGGGCAGCATGAAATACGCGGCGCCAAACATGGCGGTGGAGAAACAGGCGTAGAAGGTCAGCCAGTCGCGCAGGCCGTCGAGCACGGTGAACTGGACGAGGGCCGCAAAACCGCGCAGGGAGAGCGCCAGATTCATGACCGCCGCGAGCACGAAGCTCACGATGCTGATGATGATGAAACGCAGCGTCGGGCTGTTCTTGGCGTCGGCCTGCCGGCCGGAGAGGGTGCCAAAGAGGTTGAGGGCCACGATGACCACGCCGACGACGACCAGCATGTTGGCGACGATACCCATTGTCGGGATCCACACCGGCACCGGCGCACCGATCAAGCGGCTGCCGCCGGCGAAGGCCGACGTGACCGCCAGCCACCAGAAGGCCAGTGGAGCCAGGTAGTAATTCGCAATGGGTTTGCCGAGTATCTTCGGGAGGAAGTAATAGCCGGCGGCGAGCGCGACCGGCACAAACCAGAGGTTGTAGAGGCCGTGGGCATACCACGCGTTGACGACGGGTTGGAGCACGCCGCGCACCGGGGCTTTGAAGAGCATCACCTGCGCGATGGCGTAAATCCACGGGAACCAGAACGCCGCGCCGAGGAGATACCATTGCGAGGCGTAGACATTCTCCGTGTTGCGGATGCTGAAAGTCGTGACCGCCCAGACGCCGATGAGGGCATAAGCGGCGAGCAGGAGCAGGCTCACATAACGCGGCATCTCCAGCAGCTCAAAGGAGGTGGAATAACCCGCGAGGATGCCGCCGACGCCGAGCGTGACACCGAGATTCCAGAACTGGGCGGCGACGAACAGCCAGCCGCCGTGGCGGAGGGTGGTCGCGGAGAGGCGGGCCATCAGCCAGAGGCCGAAGGCGAAGGCGGCGTTCATGCCCCAGCCGTAGACGAGCGCGTTCTGCGCGGCGGGAGCCAGGCGGCCGTGGGTGGTCCACTCGCAGGCGGCGAGGAAGCCGGGCGAGTGCAGCTGCATCGCGGCGGCCAGCTGCATGACGCCACCCAGCAACAACCAGAGCAGCGCGGACCCGAAGAAGAACAGCACCGGCCACTTGGCCGAGGCATCGATCTCCATTTGCTCCGAGCGGTTAAGGGCGGGGGAATTCATCAAAAGACTTATTTCTTGGCGTGATCACGGACCGTGAGTTCGATGGCCCGCTCGATGGGCAGACGGACGACACCGGCCTTGGGGTCAACCCAGGCGTAACTGGTCGCGGCGACGTGCGCATTGGCCTGATGCGCGGTGAGCAGGGCCTTGCGATCAGCGGGGGTGCGCACGCCCTCGATTTTGTCGACGGTGTAAGCGTGGGGCACATAGATTTGCCAGGCCAGCCAGCCAAAGAGCGCAAAACAGAGCAGCACGATGCCGGTGGTGAACACCGGCGTGCGGTGCGGGAAGGAGAAGGGGGTGGAATCACTCATGGCTCAGTGGGCTCCTGCGGCCACCGGGCCGGGCTCGGGCGCCGTCGCCTCGTGATGGGTGAGCGACTCGACGATGCGCGGGTCGCGGATCGGGATGAGTTTGGCGGTGGGGAAACTCTTCAGGTAGGACCACACGCAGATGCCACCGACCCCGATGACCGAGGTCGCCACCCACAGCAGGTTGAGCGAGAGGAAGGGCAGCGGCTCCTCCTGCGCATCGCGCAGCGCCGGCAGGACGTTGTAGCAGAGGTCGACGAGAATGATGACGGCGACCCACAGGCTGATGTGCAGGGCCGGACCAAGCGTGGATTTGCGGCGGTAGGACAACCACATCAGGAACGGGTAGAAAAAATGCCCGAAGAGCAGCAGCATGCCGACCCAGAGCCAGTCGCCGGACTCACGGATGTTATACCAGAAGGTTTCCTCGGGCACATTGGCGTTCCAGATCAGGAAGTATTGGGAGAAGGTGACGTAGGCCCAGAACACCACAAATGCGTAGGCCAGCGCGACGAGGCAATGCAGCTGGTTGGTGTTGAAGATGCCCTTGTAATCGCCGCGCTGGTAGAGCCACCAGGTGATGACGACGCCGAAAGCGAGCGCGGCACGGATGCAATTCGCGAAGAACCAGACGCCATACATCGTGGAGAACCAGTGATACTCGAGACTCTTCATCCAGTAGATGGCCGCGAAACTCAGGGCCAGCGCGTTGATCGG
>JANNDM010000051.1:0-2321 GCA_031387725.1 Verrucomicrobiota bacterium
CTCATGGAAGGCCGCGACCTCATGCTTTCGCCGTTCTTTAGTGGGGCGGAGGGAACACTCAAAGCATACGCCAAGCTGGAGCCAGCTCGGCCCTTAGTGTGCTCCGCCTGCCATTCAGCTCCCGGCATCCACTCCGTCAACAGCCGCACGCTCCGGTTTTTCACCGGCAATCTCGACTTCGAGTTCAAAGTGAACCCCACCCGCCCGGCGGAATTTCGCGCCACGACCCGCCAGCGCCTCGCGGAAGTCACGGTGAAAGTCGCAAACAAACAGGCGAGCTGGCAGCAGTTCCGCCGCCTGTGGGACGGGAAGTGAATGGCCAAAAGTAGCAGAGACTTCAGTCGGCAATCCATGAAACTGCCCGTCCGCTTTGTGCGGCGAAGTCGTCGGCTTCGACCCCGCGCATCCCGAAATCCTCTTCGCCGGATGCGAGACGCGCGGCTTTTTCCGCAGTGAAGACAGCGGCAAAACATGGAGGCTCATCGGAGCTCCGGGCGAACGCATCACCGCGCTCACCGTCCACCGCTGGGTCCGCGGCACCGACGGAAAATGCCAACTGCATTTCGTCACCTGCCCGGACACATGGATGCCGCTGCTCGGTCGCGGCCAGCCCGCACTTTCCGCCACCGTCGCCATCAGCCGCGACTACTTCTCGTATGCCGCCACCGAATTTCTTGGACACGGGATAGGGCAACCCAAACACCATGAACCCTGTGTCCAACACCGACCCGTTAACCATCCACGAAAACCTTCCGGCCCCGCCTGCGGCGGCGCAGGGAGGGCGTAGCCCGACCGGAGCCGCCGCAGGCGGGGCCGGAACGCCACCACCCCCGCGCCGCTGGCACGCCGCGCGCAAGGCCGAGGCCGTCCTGCGCCTGTTGCGCGGCGAGTCTCTGGATGCGCTCAGCCGCGAGCTGGCCCTGCCCATTGCCCGTCTGGAAGCCTGGCGCCAGGAGGGCCTCGCGGGGCTTCACGCCGGCCTGAGTTCCCGCCCGGATGCCGATCCCGTCCAGTTCCGCCTCGACGACGCCAACCGCCGTATCGGCGAGCTTTCCATGGAAAACGAACTGCTCCGCATCAGGGCCGCACGCGCCCTGCCTTTTCCCGCGAGGAGGTCTCTCAAATGAGCGGCTCGATCTCCCCGCTCGCCCGGTGCCGCTACGGTCTGGCTCGTGTCTGCTCCGCGTGGGCTTTTGCTCGCTCGACCTTTTACGCGCAAGCCGCACCGCCCGATGATCCCCTTTTGCCTCCGGCGAAAAGCCACGCCAAACGCGGCCCGAAGACCGCCCTCGATGATGACGCCCTGCTCGCTCTCATCCGCGCCGATCTCGCCGCCTCTCCCTTCATCGGCGAAGGCCATCGCAAGGTCCACGCCCGCCTCCACTTTGTCGCCGGCCACAAGGTCGGCCGCAATCGTGTCCTGCGCCTCATGCGCGCCCACCGCCTGCTTTCCCCGCACCGCGCTGCCTTCGCCCCGGCCAAGGCCCACGACGGTCGCATCATCACCGACGCGCCCAACGTGCGCTGGGCCACCGACGGCGCCAAAATCTGGACCGTGGAAGACGGCTGGGTCTGGCTCTTCGACCTCGTCGAACATTGGAACGGCGAATGTCTCGGCTGGCACGTCTGCAAAATCGGCGACCGCTTCGCCGCCTGGGAGCCTCTGGCCCAAGCCATCGCCAACACCCTGGGCGGCGTCCCCAACGCCGTCCGCGGCATCGAGCTGCGCCACGACCACGGCTCCCAATATCTCACCGACTACTTCCAGTCCAACGCCCGCTTCCACGGCTTTATCCCCAGCTTCGCCCTCCTCGGTGAACCGCAAACCAACGGCGTCGTCGAACGCTTCCACCGCACCCTCAAGGAGCAAATCATCCACGGCCGCTCCTACCAGAACCTCGCCCAGCTCCGCACCGCCCTCGCCACTTTCATCCCCACCTACAACCACCACTGGCGTCTCGAAAAACTCCGCTACCAATCCCCCGCTGAAGCCCGTCTTGCCTTCCATTCCACACTGCCCTTAGCTGCTTAAATCCTCCTATCCAGTGTCCAGTCAACCGGGCGCGGTACAAGATTAAGAAAGAAGCGGGCGGCGTTTTTGGACAACAAGCTCTAGAGGAAACGGCGGAGGGTGTCGGAAAGACAGTCCGGGATACAATGTTCGAGATTAGCGGTCAGCGCCCAGAAAGCCTTCCTTCACAAGAAGACATCAAGACGGTCCGCGCCGGATTGAAATCAGCCAACATCGACAACTTCGCCTCTTACCTGATGGGCGACACACCGATCGAGCTGCTGGCCTATGGCGACCAGCCTGGCGCCGA
>JANNDM010000097.1:0-24015 GCA_031387725.1 Verrucomicrobiota bacterium
GTTTTTGGAGACAGCGCCGTGGCTGATCGCCGTCTTTACGGTGAACAGTTTTGCCGATGCCGCGGGCGCGCGCCAGCCGACCTACTATGCCAAGGAGTCGACCGGCATCGCCTGCGGGTTCCTGATCGCCGCCCTCCACCAGGCCGGGTTGGCCACGCTCACGCACACGCCCAGCCCGATGAATTTCCTCAATGAAATCTGCGGCCGTCCGGCGCACGAGAAGCCGTTTCTGCTGCTGGTGGTCGGCTATCCGGCGGCAGGGGCGAGGGTGCCCGTCGCCGCCACGCAGAAGAAGCCGCTCGGCGACATCTCCACCTGGATTTGACCGGGAGGGTTACGACTCGATTTGCCTGGGGGTCTGGCGCTTTTCGTCATTCCGCGAGTTGATGCGCTTCTGATGCCGCCGGCGCAGGAGCTCGTCGAGTTTATCGACCAGCAGATCAAGCGACTTGTAGGCATCCTCGCTGGCGGCGTGGGCCAGCAGATCGGGGCCCCGGATCTCCACGCGTCCCTTGGCCATGAAGAGGTCGCGGGCCCCCCGGGTTTTGTCCAACTCAAGGTCGACGCGGAGGCGGACGATGCCGTGTTCATGGCGCAGCAGGCGGGCACACTTGTCGGCGGCGGCCTGGCGCAGGGCGGGCGTCAGATCGAGGTGGATGCCGCGCACGATGATGGGAGTGGAGGAGTTGTCCGGGGTTGGGTGATTTGACATGGTGTGGGTTAGACGCGCCGGTTTGTCCGGCGTTGCTTACAATCACGGCGGTCGATTCAAGCCCGCGGCGGAGCGGCCGGTTTCCGGGCTGGAATATTGTCCCTTTCCGGGCATCTGTTGCGGGATGAAGTTTTCGCTCGGCCTGCTCCTGCTTGCCTCCGTGGTTCCGTTGGGTGCGGTGATCCCCGCCACCGATCCGCTGGAAATGCAGGTGGGCGAGCTTGTCGCCCGGCCGCAAGTGACCGTGGTGCATTTCTGGGCGCCGTGGTGCCAGAACAGCCTGGCGGAAATGGACCCCGCGACGGGTTGGGCCAAATTTCTCGCCGACAATCCCGGCGTGGAGGTGGTGTTCCTCAACATCTGGCACCAGGACCAAAATCCGGCGGCGCGCCTGGCCGCGGCGGGTCTGGGCGCGCAACCCAATCTGCTGTTGCTCACGCACCCGAATCCCTCGCGGCTCGCGGCCGACCGGCTGAGCCGCTTCCTCGGGCTGCCTGTCACCTGGGTGCCCACGACGTGGATCTTTCGCGAGGGCCGGCTGCGGGTCGCCTTCAACTACGGCGAGGTCCGCTTCCCGGTCTTGCAGCAGATGGTGGAAGACGCCCGCCGGGAGTGGGAGCACTGATGGACGGCCGGCTCAACTGGGGCATCCTCGCCACCGGCGGCATCGCCCGGAATTTCGCCGCGGGTCTGGCCGTGGCGCGGGCCGGCCGGCTCGTGGCGGTCGGCAGCCGCACCGCGGAGGCGGCGGAGAAGTTCGCCGCAGATTTTGGCGGCATCCGGGCTCACGCCAGCTACGCCGCGCTGCTGGCCGACCCGGCGGTGGAGGCGGTGTATGTCGCCACGCCGCATCCCGGCCACCTGGAGTGGACCATGCGCGCGGCGCAGGCGGGCAAGCATATCCTCTGCGAGAAACCCCTGGCGCTGAACCAGGCCGAGGCGGTTCGCATGGTGGCGGCGGCCCGCCGTCACGGCGTCGTGCTGATGGAGGCCTTCATGTATCGCTGCCATCCGCAGACCGACCGGCTGGCCGCACTGGTGGCGGCCGGCGCGATCGGCGAGCTGCGGATAATCCACGCCGATTTCACGGTGCGGTTTGACTACGATCCCGCCCACCGGGCCTTCAACAAGGCGTTGGGCGGCGGGGGCATTCTCGACCTGGGCTGCTATCCGGTGTCGTTTGCGCGCCGGCTGGCCGGGGCTGCGCAAGGCCGCACATTTGCCGACCCGCTCGCGGTGAAGGGCGGCGGCCGGCTGCATGCCGTGACCGGTGCGGATGAATTTGCGGCGGCGACCCTGCTCTTCGCCGGCGGACTCGCCGCCCAGGTCAGCTGCGGGACCACCGGGCCCCATGCCGTCGCCGCGCGCCTCGGCGGCACGGACGGTTGGATCGAGGTGCCGCAACCGTATCATCCCGGCCGCGACGGCAAGCCCGCGCGTCTGGTCATCCATCGGGCGGGTGCCGCGGTGGAGGAGATCCTCCCGGCGGATCCCCGGCCGCTCATCGCGCAGCAGGCCGATGCCTTCGCCGATGCCGTGCGGCAGGGTGAACTGGAGGTGCGCGCCATGGGCCTCGACGACACGCTGGGCAACATGGTTGCGCTGGATGCCTGGCGGGCCGAGGTCGGCCTGCGCTACGAAGGCGAGGGCTGAGCGCCGCAGGCTTGCGCCGGGAAGAATTTCGCGGCAAATCACATTTTCCCCTATGCAAATTCGCACCTGTCTACTCCTCGCGGGCGCGGCCGCCGCGCTCGCCGCGGGGCCGCTCCGCTCCGCCGTTCCCGCTGAAGTCACCGCTGAGTCCGCCAAGGCCAACGCCTTCTTCGACCGCACGTTTGACGAGGCCGTCGCCCGCAGTCCGATGTTCATGACCCAGCTGGGGATGAAACAGGACTACGACAAATGGGACGACCTCTCCGAGTCACGCGCGCTGGAAGATTTCGTGCTGAGCGCGAAAAACTACGAGGAACTGAAGCGCACCATCAATTTCGACCTGCTCGACGACCAGGCCAAGGTCAGCTACCGGATGACCGTGCGCGATGCCGAGCGCACGATCGAAGGCTGGCGCTGGCGTTATCACAATTATCCGCTGAACCAGATGTCAGGCCTGCATTCCCAGGCGCCGGCCTTCCTCATCAATTTCCATCGCGTCGACACGGTCACGGACGCCCGCGCCTATATCGCGCGCCTGCGCGGCCTCGGGCCGATGTTCGACCAGTTGATCGAGGGCGCGAAAATCCGCGCCACCAAGAACATCATCCCCCCGCGCTTCGTGTTCCCGATCGTCATCGATTCCTGCCGCGACGTGATCAAGGGCGAGCCCTTCGACCACTCCGGCAAAAAGAGCGCGCTGCTGGAGGATTTTGAGGGCAAGGCCGGCGCGTTGCAGGACGTGGATGCCGCGACGAAGCAGCAGCTCCTGACCGACGCCCGGGCCGCGCTCACCGGGGCCGTGCAACCGGCCTATGCCAAACTCATCGCCTTCCTCGAAGCGCAGGAAAAGACCGCGACCGACGATGACGGCGCGTGGAAGTTCTCGGAGGGTCTCGACTATTACGCCTTTGCCCTGCGCGGTTCGACCACGACCCGCCTGACCGCCGACGAGATCCACCAGCTTGGCCGGCGCGAAGTCGCCCGCATCCACCACGACATGGAGGCCATCATGAAGACGGTCGCCTTCCAAGGCGACCTGCCGGCCTTCTTCAAATACATCCGCGAGGACGAGAAATTTTATTATCCGACGACGCCGGAAGGCAAGGCCGCCTACCTGAAGCGCGCCCAGCAGATCATCGACGACATGACGGCGCGGCTCGACGAATTCTTCATCACCAAGCCCAAGGCCCCGCTGATCGTCAAGCAGGTCGAGCCGTTTCGCGAGCAGGGCAGTGCCGGCGCCTTTTATGATGAACCCGCTCCCGACGGCTCCCGGCCCGGCACGTATTACGTCAATACGATCGACATGCACGGCGTGCCCATCTTCGAGATGGAGACGCTTGCGCACCACGAGGCGATCCCCGGTCACCACATGCAGATTGCCATTGCCCAGGAGCTGACGGGCATCCCGAAGTTCCGGAAGTTCGGCGGCAACACCGCCTATATCGAAGGCTGGGCGCTCTACGCGGAATACTTTCCGAAGGAATTCGGCTTCTACCAGGATCCCTACCAGGATTTCGGCCGCCTCTACGATGAGCTGCTGCGGGCCGTGCGCCTCGTGGTCGACACCGGCCTGCATGCCAGGAAATGGACGCGCGCCCAGGTCATGGATTATTTCCGCACCAACACGCCGAACCCCGAGCGCGACATCTTCACCGAGACCAACCGCTACATTGTCTGGCCCAGCCAGGCCACGGCCTATAAGATCGGCATGCTCAAGATCCTCGAGCTGCGCGAGCGGGCGAAGCAGGAGCTCGGGCCGAAGTTCGATCTCCGCGAATACCACGACCTCGTGCTCAAGAACGGCTCCGTGCCGCTGGACATCCTGGAGGAAAACGTCCGCGCCTGGATCACGCGGAGAAAATCCTGAGGCTTTTCGCCGTTGCCGTGCTCCGGCTGATGTCAACCAATAGTTGACATCAGCCCGGGGCCACCGGGTCAGGGTCCTGGAGGGGCGGAGACGCGCCGCAGGTTGTCGCAGACAATGGCCGCGGCGACGGCGGCGTTGAGTGATTCGGCGTGGCCGTAGCGCGGAATAGTCACGCGTTGCGTGACGAGTTTCTGCACCGCCGGGGACAGGCCACGGCCCTCGCTGCCGATGACGAGCACGGCGTCGCGCACCGGTTTCAGGGTGTGCACGTCGTCGCCGGAGAGGTCACAACCCAGCACGGGCGCTTTCACGCCCGTCAGCGCAGCGGCCAGCGGCGCGGTGTGGACGGTCACGCGGGCGAAGGAGCCCATGCTGGCGTTGATGACCTTTTGCGCAAACAGGTCGGCGCTGTCGGGCGAGAGCAGCACGCGGTCGAGCCCGAACCAGTCGGCGATGCGAAGCAAGGTGCCGACGTTGCCGGGGTCCTGGATGCCGTCGAGCGCGAGCGTGAGGCCGCGGTCGAGCACGCCGGCCGGCAGCGGGACGCGGTTGATCTTTCCCACCGCCAGCACGGTGGAGGGCGTGGGGAAATGGCTGGCGCGGGCCATCTCGTCGGGGGTGACAAGGGTGATGGTGGAACCCGGCCTCCGGACGGGTTCTAAGCGCGTCCGGAGGTCGCGCTCCACCTCGATCCACGCGGCCGTCGCGTAGATTTCCAATAGTGGGTATTTCGCCGCGAGCAGCTCGCCGACGACCTTATCACCCTCGATGACAAAGAGCCCCGCCGTCTCGCGATGCTTTTTGTCGCGCAGGTCGCGCAGGCGCGAGAGTTCGGCTTTGGTGAGCGGCATGGAGCCACATCAGCAAGGTCGGCCCCGGTTGGCAAAGCTTTGTGACGGGAAGGTCACAGCTGGGTTAAGAACAAGTGCCGCCGGCGTTCGCGGTTTGACGGGGTGAGCCGGGTCGACCGGAGTTGGTTTTGTTCATACGTGTTTGTTGGGGTAGATCGCGGCCCGGTTCCCAGGGGTGGGAGCCGGGCCGCAGCATTTGCGGGCTTTTCAATAAGCCACCGGGCGGTATGGTAAGCGCATGAATCGATCCGCGCCCTTGATCCTCGCCGTATGCAGTGTGCTGTTCCTGGCGCCTCCCGCCCCGGCGGCGGAAACAAAGAAACCGGCCAAGACCCCCGGCATCGAGCTGGCCACGATGGCCTCGCAGGTGACGGGCATCGCCATCTCGCCGTTGCTGGGCGTCGGGGGCGTCGGTGCCTACCAGTATTTCAAGGCGAGCACGCCCGAGGAGAAAGCCGCGCTACCCTGGTTCGCGCAAGTGACCTTCTGGCTCCCGGCGCTGCTGCTCGTGGGCGTTTGCGCGTTCAAAGATTCCATTGCCGCCGTCGCGCCGCCGGGCTGGAAAAAGCCGCTCGATATCGCCGAGACGGTGGAGAACAAGATCAGCGGGCTCGTGGCCGCCGGGGCGGTGGTGCCTTCGCTGGTGGCGTTGGGCTCCAAGCTCATCATGCAGTCCACCGCGCTGGAACACGCGCCGGTGCTGGCCGGCGGTTTCGGGGTGCTGCCGCTGGCGGCCGTCGATCTGTCGTGGCTGCTGACGATCCTCATGGTGCCGCTGTCCATCGCGGTGTTTGCCGTGGTCTGGGTGGTGGGTCACGCGATCAACGTGCTCATCCTGCTCAGTCCCTGGGGCGGACTGGACACAGCGCTGAAGGGCATCCGCACCGGCGTGCTCTCGCTGGTGGCCGCCACCGCCTACATCGACCCGGTGGTGGGCGCGACGCTGTCGGTGGCGATCATCATCCTGGCGTATTTCATGGCCGGTTGGGCGTTCCGCCTGATGATCTTCGGTTCCGTTTTCAGCTGGGATTTCTTCACGCTCCGCCGCCGCCGCTTCCAGCTGCTGGCCGACGGCAACAAGCTTTTCACCGCACGCGACATCAACGGTGCGCCACTGCGGACCTACGGCCGGCTGCACCAGGAAGCGGACGGAAAACTGCTCTTCAAATTCCGCCCGTGGCTGGTCATGCCCGAGCGCACGGTCGAGGTGCCGCGCGACGGGCTCGTGGTGGGGAAGGACATCTTCTTCTCCGAAGTGCTCGGCTTTGAAAAAGGCCCCGACAAAAACACCACCCTGCTCCTGCTGCCGCCGCGTTATGTCGGCCATGAGGAGCTGTTCGCCCGCACCTACCGCATTTCGGGCACCTGCGACGTCGGGCTGCGCCGGGCTTGGAGCTGGCTGCGCGAGGCGTTCGGCTTCGGCGCGAAGAAAGCGCCGGCCACGGCTTAACTCGAGTCATGCAGCGCGCCATCCTACCGCTCCTCGTCTTCACATTGGCGGCGACGGGGCGTGGAGCCGACACCGGGGCCTTCACGCCGGAAGAGGCGGAGCTCCTGCGCCAGGCCCGGACCGTGCGCCTCGAGATCAAGCAGGACTGGGCCTGGGGTGCCGAGGAGCAGGCGGAGAAAAACGAAACGACAGACGCCACCGCCGGAGACAAGAAGCCGCACGACCCGCTGCCGCTGGCGGAATCCACGACGCAGGCGCTGGGGTTTGCGGGCTGGAAAGTGGTGGGTCCGGATGAGCCCGCCGACGTGAGGCTGGTGATTGAGACCTATGGCAGCGCGCTGGGCGCCGACTATGTCGGCACGGTCACGGGCCATAATTATAGCGGCGCGGTGCTGAGCGGCCATGTGACGCTATTTCACCATGGTCAGGAAATGCTCCACGAAAAATTTGAAGGCACGGTCCATCCGCCGACGAGCATCACCCGCTTCTACAGCCGGCCGTCGGACGCCCCCTACGAAGGACTGCTGCCGGACTACCTGGAAGCCATCTACAAGACGGAGGAAGCCGTGTTCGGTTGCGCGCCGATCCTGGCCGCCTTGAAAAACCCCGAGTATGAGCACCGCACCGCCGCCGCGCGGGTGTTGTTTGCCCGCGGCGAGGCGGCGTCCACCCCCGCGTTGGTCAAACTCCTGCAGACGGGGGATGAAAACCTGCGCACGATCGCGGCCACGGCCCTGGGTGTGTTCGGCGAGGCCGACGCAATCCCCGCCTTGCTCGCGGCCCTGCGCGACGATCCCGGCTATACCGCCGATCCGGCGGAGCTGGGAGAGGAGCAGCTCACCAATCTGACCAAGTTTGATCACGAGATGGAAAAAAACACCGACGCCCGGCGCAACAAGGCCAGGGATGTCGTCGCGCTCGAACGGCACGAGGCCGTGCAGTGGGCGCTCCTGCAAAATTCCGCCCCCGACAAGGTCCGCCGTCTCGCCGCACTCTTGCGCGACCGGCAGGCTCCGTCCATGGCCCGTCGCGGGGCGGCGCTCGTGCTAGGTTTGCTGCCGGACCCGGTGGCCGCGGAGGCGTTGCTCACAGCCCTGCACGACGAGACGTTCGTCGTCCGTGCTGCGGCCATTTCCGCGCTGAACAACGCGAATTACCAGGGGCAGCGCCGCGTGGCGGACGCCGTGCTGGAGTTGACGACGGACCCGCAGGCCTTCGTGCGGAGTCGGGCGCGCGCGGCCCTGGGAGATCTGGCCACGGAGATTCTGGCGCAGCACGTGAGGGCCACCTACGGCGGCAAGGCCCTTGCGCACGAGCATCTGGCCAGCGCCTTGGAGCACGCCGATCCGCTGGTGCGGCTCGGTGCCGTGCGGCTGGGACAGTATGGCGGTGACCAATTGGTCGTCGCGCTCAGTCGCTTGCTTCAGGCCGATCCGGTGCCAGTCGTGCGCGAGGCGGCCCTGGAAATTCTCATCGAGCAACACCGGCCCGATTTGGAACCGCTGCTGGCGCGCGCACTGGCCGATCCGGACCCCGGCATCGCCCGTCGGGCGCTGGCCGCACTGGATGCACCGCCGGAAAATTATGGTGACGAGGAACGGAAAGCGCGTCCACCCCTGCCGGAGTCCGCCGCGAAGTCCCTTTTCGCGATGATGGACGCAGAGGCACCGCCGGAGGCGGCCTGGCATGTGCTGGAGCGGGTGCAGGGTGACGGCGTGAACACCCTCTTGTTCGCCGCGGCGCAGCGCGACGGCGTGAAAGCGGGCTTCTGCGAGATGATGGTGATCGAGCTGGCGCGGCGCGGCGACCGGCGGGCGACCCCGTTGGTCGTGGCCCAGCTCAATCGCGCCGGAGAATTGCGCTACGGTTATTTGCTGGTGGATGCCGCCGCCAAACTCGATGACCCGGCGTTGCTGGATCCGCTTTTTGCCGTGGTGCGGCAAGGGGCCCAGGAAGCAAAGCGTCTTGCCGTGCGCATCCTCGGCGGGATGAGCCATACCCGCTCGGTCGGGCCGCTGATCGCCGCGCTGCGTCCGGCGGAGGACAACAACAACGAGCTGGCCGGGAGCATTCGCGAGGCCCTGCGCAATCTCACGGGGCAGGATCACGGCGGCAGCAACGGCTGGCTGCGCTGGTGGAAGGAAAATTCCGGCAAGCCGATCATCCGCCCGGCGCCCAGGAAACCCGCGGATGAAGCATCGGCCGAAGAACCGGCCGAGGAGAAAGCCGAAGAGCCCAAAACCGGTTAAGTCCGATCACGCCGCACCAGCAGCCAGTTGGCCGTGCCGATGGTGGCGATGAGGCTGATGACCACCGCGTGGGTGGAACTCATCTGCGAGACGAGCACCGCGCACAGCGCCAGGCCGGCGAGCGCGATCAACGGTCCCGCCGGCAGGCGGAACGCGTCGGCTTGCGGGCGCAACTTCCGCAGCCGGAGAAGGGCCACGCAGGCGATGCCGTAGGTGACGAGCCGCGCGCCGGCCGAGATGATGGCGTTCCAGATGAAGTTGCCGTAGATCGCGAGGGCCAGCACGAGCCCGCCCCAGATCAGGATCGAGACCCACGGGGTGCGGAAGCGTGCATGCACCTGGCCGAAGCTTCTGGGAAAATCGCCGCGCTCGGCCATGGCGTAGGTCTGGCGGGGCACGCCGACGAGTTGCGCGCTCAGGTAACCCGAGGTCGAGACCATCGCGCCGAGCGCGATGAAACCCGCGCCGACGGGGCCGACCAGCGCGCGCGCGGCGTCGGCGAGGGGGCGGGCGCTGGCGGCGAGATCGGGCACGGTGCGCATGGCGACGATCTGGGTGAGCAGCAGGCAGCCGGCGATAACGAGCAAACCGGTGAAGAGCGCGAAGGGGATGTCGCGCCGCGGATCCTTGCCTTCGGCCAGCGGCATGAGCGCGGCCTCGAAGCCGCCGAAGGCGAAGAGCAGCGCGAGCACGGCGTTCATCCAACCGGCGGGCGTGGCCGCGACGGCAGGCTGGGTGACCGGCGTGCCGGTCCAAAGGAAGCCGGCGATGATGAGCAGCGCGATCGGCACGAGCTTGGCGGCGGTGAGAAAATTCGAGAGCCGCGCTCCGTTGCCCACGCCGCGCACATTGGTGAGCACGAGGCCGCCAAGCAGCAGCACGAGCAGCGCGACCCGCGGCCCGGGCGCAGTGGCGCCGGGCCAGAATTCCCCGAGGTAAACGACGAAGAGATTGGCGTTGGCCGCGGCCGCGGTCAGTCGCACCAGCCAGATGAACCAGCCCATCTGGATGCCCCAGAAGCGGCCGCAGCCTTCGCGGGCGAAAAGGTAGGGTCCGCCGGCCTCGCGGAACTGCGAACCAAGTTCGGCGAAGACCCCCATGAAGATGGCGACGCCGAGGGTCGCGAGCAGATAGGCCCACGGCGCCGCGGGGCCGACAAATCGGACCAGATCGTCGGGCAGGCCGAAGATGCCGCTGCCGATGACGCCGTTGATGACGAGCCCGACCATCGTCCAACGGCCGAGCACGCGGACGAGTTGGGGTTGGGCGGGAACGGTCATGCGGGTCTCGCGGGGTCAGGGTTTTTTCAACTCCCGCGGGGCGGAGGCGATGGGACCGGGATACTCGACCCCGAAAAGAGTGGGGTGCTCCTGGGGCTTGGGATCGGAGCCGGGGGCGAGATACTTAAAGGCATCAGCAAAGCGGATCGAGCACTGGAGGCGGCGTTGGCCGCGCGTATCGATCTTCGGATTCACCTGGATAACGGCCTCGGTGAACGGCGGGGAGTTTTTCATCGCCAAGGCCCGCTTGCGGGTTTCCTCGACCGCCGGGCCGGTGTCCTTGATGAGGGCGTCGAGGCGCAGCAGGTCGGCGTAGGTGACCGGGCCCCACCATTTGCGCCACTGCGCCGGGGAAATTTCCGGCGCGATGATGTTCACCATGCGCTTCACGTCGCCGTCCTGCTGCCAGAAGCCGATGATAAGCATGAAGGGCTCGTCGATTTCATACTGGCGGAGGGCGTCGCCGAGATCCACGGCGGTGCCGTATTTGATGGCCTTGGGATTCACCGGGATGCCGCCGTGCCTCTTGTTCGCGGCGGCGGGGATGTCCCACCGCTGGGTGTAACTGGCGGGCTTGTAACCGTCGAAGAAGGTGGCGCGCACCCATTGTTCAAAGACCAGGCCGTGTTGCTGCACCTCCTGCGCTGAGACAAGGGCCGTGGTTGCGAGGAGCCAGGCCAGGCTGAATAGTGCGCGCTTTATCAACGTGAGGACGGTATGTAGGGGGTGCCCGGCCCGGCCACAAGTCTGTTACGGGGGCTAATCTTTTTGTTTCCGCGGCGGGGCGAAACTGCTAGGCAAGGGGCATGAGCGAAGACAACGCACCCAAGCTCCGACTGAAACCCAAGCTGGCTGCCGACCCTTCTGTCTCTGCCGAGCAACCCGCGGTGCCGGCCGAAGCCACCCCGCCCGCCCCGGCCGAACCCGTCGCACCGACAGCGGAAGCTACGCCGCCGGTTCGCCTGAAACCGCGTTTGTCCGTCGCACCGGAACAAGAGGCCACCCCGACCCCCGAGCCGGAGCCCGTTGCCGCCCAGCCGGCACCTGAACCGGCGTCCGAGCCTCCGCCCCCGCCCCCGGCCGAACCCGTCGCAGTGGAAAAACCTAAATTCAGCTTGAAACCCAAAGCCGCCGCGGCCCCCGAGCCTGCGGCCGCCGCGATGCCCCCGGCGGTTGCTGAACCACCGGTCCTGGAAGCACCGTCGCCCTTCCCGCCGCCTCCGGTTGCGGCCCAAGCGGACAGCGGAACCGCCAGCCCGACACCCTTTCCGCCGCCTCCCGTCGCAGCCACCCCCTTTCCACCCCCGCCCGGGGCGACGCCTTTTCCGCCCCCACCCGGTGCCACTCCCTTTCCTCCGCCGCCGGGGGCCACGCCCTTTCCCCCCTCGCCGGGCGGAGGTTTCCCGCCGTCGGGTGCAAAAAAAAAGAAAGGCGGCTTGGCGGCGAAGTTGGGCCCGAAGCAACAAAAACTTCTCTTTGGCGGCGGCGTTGCCGTGCTGTTCGTGGTGGTCGTGGCCATTGGCCTCAGCCGGAAAAAATCGGAACCGCCCCCGCTCCCCATGGCCCAGCCGGTCGTCACCCCTGAAGCCCCAGCCGAAGAAAAGCCGGCTGAAGAACCGGTCGTGGCTGAGACCACACCGGCCGAGACAACCCCGGCTCCCGCGGAGAGCAAACCCGCCGAGACCAAGCCGACGGAGAAACCCGCCCCCGTGGTGGTGGTCGCCCCGGTGGTCGAAGTTCCGGTCGAGCCACCGCCCCCTCCTCCTCCCCCCCCGAGCATTCAGTTCAAGGCTTGGGTCGAGGGTCTTAAGATCAGCGGCGTGCGCGGGGGAGCCAATCCTCGCGTCTTCATCGGCGGCACTTCCTTCCAAAAGGGCGATCTCGTCAATCCGCAGCTCGGCATCAATTTTGAGGGCTACAGCAACGAGACCCGTCTGCTGACTTTCAAGGATGCAACGGGCGCCAAGGTCGAGCGCCGCCACTGAGCCGTTGAGCTAGGTGGAACGCGGCCTCCGGCCGCTTTTGATTCCCTGCCGTCCAAGCCAACCCGTCCGGAGGCCGGGTTCCACCGCTCGGCGCGATCCCTGATTCCGGCAAATCAGCGGACGGCGAGAGCCTCGCGGATACCACGCAGCAATTCGGGGTCGGTGGCGATGCCGAGCACGCCGTTGACCACGAACTGCACGCCGATGCACATGATGAGGAAGCCCATGATCTTCGTCATGGCGTTCACGCCGACCGGCCCGATTAGGTTCACGATCCGGCTGGAGAGCCGCAGCACGAGGTAAGTGATAAACGCCACCGTCACGATGCCCGCGATGATGGCGAAGTAGTCAAGCCAGTCGCTGGCCAGCGAGGTAAAGCCCAGCGTCACGGCGATGGAGCCGGGGCCGCTCAGCATCGGCATGGCGAGCGGGGAGAAAGAGATATCTGGCTTCTTCACCGCGGCGGCCCGTTCCTCCTCGTCCTCGGTTTTGGCTGCGAGCTTCCGCGCGAGGAGCATGTCCATGCCGATGCCGGACATCAAGATGCCGCCGGCGATGCGCAGGCCGGGGATCGAGATGCCAAAAAAATTCATGATAAACGTGCCGCCGATGAGGAAGGACACCAATATCCCCACCATGTAGAAGCAGCCCTTGCGGGCCTGCTCGCGCCGGCGCTCGGGACTGTCGCCCTCGGTGATGGCGAGGAAGGTCGGCGCGGCCGCCAGCGGATTGATGATCGGCAGCAGGCCGATAAAGGTGCCGAGAAAAATCGCCCAGAGGTGCGTGACGTTGGACATCCGCCGTAGTCAAACAGGCGTGGTGGGCTTGGCGAGCCGTGACTCACCACACATCCACCGGGCCCTTCGGCACGGGGATGGAATCGCGGCGACGCGCGGCCGGGTCATTTGAATCGAGCATGAAGGTGGCGACCATCGCGGCCGGCTGGTATTGGGTGCGCAGTTCACCCTGGGCATCGAGGAAGGGCGCGCGCCATTTCGCATAACTGGCCAGCAACGCCTCGAACTCGGCGCGGGTGCGGAACTGGGTGAGGCCCTTCTTGAACTCTTTCGCCGGGCCGAAGCGCTTCGCATACCATGACGCCGGTTTGCGAAACAACCGGCAGCCATGATCCTCCCCGAAGACCTCGATCATCAGGTCAAGGTGGCGGCGCATGACGTGCACGCGCTCGGGGTAACCCGCGTCGGGTTTCAGCTCGCCCGTCTTCAAGTAGTGCTGGGTGTGCGTGAAAATCCACGGATTGTAGAATGCGCCCCGGCCGATGCTCACGCCGGCGCAACCGGTCTCAGCGAACATGTGCTTCGCCGCCGCCGGCGTGGTGACGTCGCCATTGCCGATGACCGGAATATTTTTCACCGCCTGCACGACCGCGCGGATGCCCGCGAGGTTGACGGTGCCGCTGAAACCCTGGGCGCGCGTGCGGCCGTGCACAAAGATGGCGGCGACGCCGGCATCCTCCAGCACGCGGGCGAGGTCGGGCGCGGTGAGATTGTTTTCGTCCCAGCCGAGACGCATCTTGGCGGTGATGGGGATCTTCACCGCTCCTACCATGCCGCGCACGAGCTTCGCCGTCTTGTCCAGCTCGGTCATCATGGCGGAGCCGCCCCCGATGCCCGTGACTTTCTTCACGGGGCAGCCCATGTTGATGTCCACCGAGGCGATGCCGAGCGACTCGACGATCAGGGCGGCGTCGCGCATCTCTTCCGGCACGGCACCGAAGAGCTGCACCGCGAGCAGCTTCTCGGCCGGGGCGGTGCGGATCATCTGGAGGGCACGTGGATTTTTTTCGATCAGGGAGCGGGCATTGACGAGGTCGGTGGTGGTCCAGTCCAGTCCGCCGATCTCGCGCACCGTGAGACGGAAGGGCAGGTTGGTGTAACCCGCCAGCGGCGAGAGGAACAGGTTGGATCCAAACTCGTAGGGCCCGATGCGCATGGGCAAAACGTGGGCGGTTTTTCCCGCCCGCGCAAGGCGGAGCCTTTGTAACCTATTAGGTTACAAACTCAGGTCGCGACCGACTTGTTTCTCGGCGAGCCAGTGCAGCATGCGGAGCAGCACCTCTGCGTCGGGCAGCCGGGAGCGGCCACGCAAAAAGTCCTGAAGCCGCTGCCGCGGGATGCCGAGATAGCGGGCCAGCCGGACCTTGGCGCCGCGTGGGAGCAGTTGGGCCTTGATCAAGGTGGCGCAAACATTCCACAGCGGTGTATCGTAGCCGGGCCGACGGGTGCGATAGGAGCCTTTGCGCTTCGGGCGCATGGCGAGGTGGAGGCGCTTGGCGCCGGTTTCAGCGGCGACGGTCAGGGCCTCTCCCAGCTCAAGCCAAAGGCGCATGCGGGGATGAACCGGCGGACGCAGCAGGATGACGGGTGGCGTGGCCACACTTGTAACCTAATAGGTTACAAATATTCGGGGCGAGCCCAATTTTTTGCTGGCGGAGATCAGCGCGCCGCGAGGGCGCGCTGCATCCGCTGCAGGGCTTCGGCCAGCGTGGCGCGGGGGCAGCCGAAGTTCAGGCGCACGTGCGAACCGCGCGGCACGCCAAAGAACGCGCCGTCGCTCAGCCCGACGCCATGGGCCTCGAAGTGGGCGATGGGGTCGGCGAGCTTAAGCGCGGAGACATTGAGCCACGCCAGATAAGTGGCCTCGAGCGGCGCCTCGATAACCACGCCCGGCATTTCCCGCGCGACAAAATCGAGAATAAAATCACGGTTACCCCGCAGATAACCCAGCAATTCCTGCCGCCACGGCTCACCGTCACGGTAGGCGGCCTCGCAGGCGACATAGCCGAGCGCGGTGACCTCGGCGACGATGCCCGCGGTGGCGCGGACAAACCGGGCGCGGAGCGCGGCATCGGGGATGATGGCGAGGGACGTGCCGAGGCCGGGGATGTTGTAGGCCTTGCTCGGGGCCATGAGGGTAATCGTGCGCCGGGCCACCGCGGGGCCCAGCAGCGCCGGGGGAATGTGCGGCAACGGGTCGAGGATGAGATCGCAATGGATCTCGTCGGAGCAGAGCACGAGGTCGTGGCGCCCGCAGAACTCGCCGAGCTTGACGAGCTCGTCCCGCCGCCAGACGCGGCCGATGGGGTTGTGCGGGTTGCAGAGAATGAAGAGCCGGGTGCGCGGGGTGACGGCAGCCTCGAGTGCGACCCAGTCGATTTCCCAGCGATGCGCCACCGCATCAAGCCGGAGCGGCACCGGCCGCGAAACCCGGCCGCTGTTTTTCGGTGCGCTCATGAACGGCGGGTAGACCGGGGTGAGCGTCAGCACCTCGTCGCCGGGTTCGGCGCAGGCCTGCGCGGTGACGTTGAGACCGACGACGAGTCCCGGCAACCAAACGAGCCAGGCGGGATCAATTATCCAGCCATAGCGTTGCTCGAGCGCGGTGACGAAAGCATCGACGGATGACGGCACCGGCCGGGCGTAGCCGAACAGGCCCGTCGCCACCCGCTCCTGCAAAGCGGCAATGATGGCCGGCGACGATTTGAAATCCATGTCCGCCACCCACAACGGGAGGATGTCGCGGCCGGCGTATTTCTGCCATTTCTGCGAGTCGGTGGCGCGGCGGTCGATGCCGGTGTCAAAATCGAAGGTCATGAGGTGAGTCCAATAGAAGCCCCGGGGCACCCCGAAGCCACGGAAAAAAACCGGCGGGACGGAGTTTCCCGGGTGAGCCGTCACACTCCGGGGCAATCCGGCACGGCCGCTGTGGGGCGGCGCAGATTAAGTCACGGCAAGGCGCGGGCTTGCACCGCGGCCGGTTCCGGCATGCGGGCTGCACCGGGGTGACACACAGTTCAATCACAACAACCAACCAGAAAACAAACCATGTATCGTCTCATCCGTTACAACCAGCCCCTCGCCACCAGCGCGTATAACTCGCCCTGGACGGGCTTCGACCGTCAGATCAACTCCCTCTTTGCCTCTGCCCTGGCGGACTACGCGCCGGACGCGGAGCGCTCCATCCCCGTGCGGGTGCACGAGGACAAGGACAATCTGCTCGTCAGCGCCGAGCTGCCGGGTGTCGCTCGCGCCGATATCAAGATCGAGCTCCTCGACGACACGATCAGTCTCAGCGCCACGCGCAAGGAGGGCGAGCAGACGCTCTTGTTCGAGCGCAGTTTCAGCCTGCCCTATGCGGTGCAGGCCGACAAGGTGACTGCCACCCACGAGAACGGCATCCTCCGGCTCACACTCCCCAAGGCCGAGGCTGTGAAGCCGCGGCAAATCGCCATTAGCTAAGTCCACTCAGGAAACTTCCCCGTGGACTGCGGGGAGCATGGGTGCAACCGCCGGGCGTCATTTGCGCCCGGCGGTTTGTTTTTTGTGGGGCCATGGGCGGGCGGGATTTGTGGCGCGCTCCGGCCAGTTGCCGTTGACCTGAGTCAACGGGCGGGAAAACTCCGGACAACCGAAAATGCCCGCCCTCATCGCCGTCAGCACCACGACCGCCAATTTGCACACGCCGCTCGACTGGTTCTTTGCCATCCTGAGCATCGTGCTCATCGACATTGTGCTGGCCGGGGACAATGCCGTGGTCATCGCGCTCGCGGTGCGTCGGTTGGAGAAAAGAGAACGCCTGTGGGGGATCATCATCGGTTCGGGAATGGCCGTAATCCTGCGGGTGGGGCTCACGTTTGTGGCCTCGCAGTTGCTGGCGATCAGTTACGTCAAGCTGGTCGGCGGGCTGTTGATCCTGTGGATCGCAGTGAAAATGCTGATCGAGAACACCGGCGGGCCGGAGGGCAAGGGCGAGGCCAGTAACCTCTGGCATGCGGTCTGGCTTATCACCTTGGCCGACATCACCATGTCCCTCGACAACGTCATGGCCGTGGCCGGCGCCTCGAAGGGCAGCTTCGGGCTGCTGCTCTTCGGGCTGGGCCTGAGCATCCCGCTGGTGGTCTTCACGAGCAATGTGCTGGCCAAGCTGATGGACCGCTACCCCGTCATCATTTACGTGGGCTCGGCCATGCTCGGCAAAGTAGGCGGCGACATGATCATGACTGACAGGTTTATGACCGAAATCTTTCATCCCGAGCCCTGGCTCATCCACGCGGTCGAGGGCCTGCTGGCGCTCGGGGTGATCCTCACCGCGCTGGCCTGGCGGCGCGCGCGGCGGCCAGCAAACCGTTGACAAGCCCGCCCGGAAATCATTCCAAGGGCGCCTTCCCGCCATGAAACTTCGCGTCATTATTGTCAGCTTGCTGTGCCTCGGCGGCGCGCTGAACACGCCGGCGCAGGACAAGGCGGTCGACACAGCCACGAACGATCCCGCATCGGCCGCGGCCGTTCTTCCACCGGCTGCGCCGGATTTCCTCGAACATCTGGTCGATGTCGTGCTCGTGCGTTTGGACATGGCGAGCAATGAAAACACCCTGGCCCACTACGGCATCAGCGCCCTGTTCCTCCTCGGCGCCCTGTTGCTGCGGCGGTTGGTGACGAACCTGCTCTTCCACCGGCTCAAGCTGATCGCGGCCAAGACGGAGACCACGCTCGACGACAAGCTGTTCCCCTCCCTGGAGGCCCCCGCAGCGACCTTCATCATGTTGGCGGGCATTTTCAGCGCGCTGAATGTGCTCAAGCTTTCCGCCGGCACGGACCACTATATCTCGGCCGGGGCGACCGTGGCGTTTTCGCTGAATATCTTCTGGGCGCTTTTGCGCGGGCTCGATGCGGCCCTCGACCACGCCCACGAGGTGGCGCGGGCAAGGCAGATGGGCGTCGCGGCCTTCATGCCGTGGATCAAGAAGACCCTGGTGGCGCTGTTCGTGATCATCGGGGTGCTGCTCACGGTGCAGAGCCTGGGCTACAACGTCTCGACCATCCTGTCCGGCCTCGGCCTCGGCGGACTGGCCTTCGCCCTCGCGGCGCAGGACACCCTCGCCAACCTTTTCGGCTCGATCGTCGTGGCCATTGACCAGCCCTTCAAGCTGGGCGAGACGGTGAAGATCGGCGTCCACACCGGTGCGGTGGAAGATATCGGCCTGCGCTCGACCAAGATTCGCCTCGTGGACCGCTCGCTCATCATCATCCCGAACAAACTGGTTTCCTCGGAGGCGATCGTAAACCTCTCGCGCTTTACCTCGCGCCGGGTGGAGCAAGTCATCGGGCTGACTTACGGCACGACACCCGGGCAGATGGAAGCGATGGTCGGTGACATCCGGACGCTCATCAACGCCGAGGCCGAAGTTAACGCCGCGGACACTCACGTCTGGTTTCAAAATTACAGCCCATCGTCGCTGGAACTCTGGATTGTCTTTGTGGCCAAGGATCCGGATTTCACCCGGCACATGGCCCTGCGCCAGCGGATCAACCTAGGGATCATGCGGGCGGTGGCGGGCCGCGGGTTATCATTCGCCTATCCCACACAGACGGTGCACGTCGCCACGCTGCCGGAGAAGAAGGGGTGATTTCTGCGGGAGCGCGCTTGCGCGCGACAGTCGCGACCATCAGCCGTCGCCCAAGCGCTATGGCCCGACAAGAGGTCGCTCCCACCAGCGCCCGGTTTAATCCAGCGTCTGGCGGTAGCGTTTCACGCCGATGGTCATCGCCACGGCGAGGAAGGCCAGCAACGGCCAGATTTCAGGAGCGATCTCCGCCGGCCCGCTGCCCTTGAGCAAAATGCCGCGCACCATGCGGAGGAAGTGGGTGTTGGGCAGACAGCTGCCGAGCCATTGCGCCCACTCCGGCATGCCCCGGAAGGGAAACATGAAACCGGAGATCAGAATGGACGGCAGGAAAAAAAAGAACGCCATCTGCACCGCCTGCAGCTGATTCTGCGCCAAGGTCGAGAACGTGATGCCCACCGCGAGGTTGGCGGCGATGAACAGGAAAGCCACCGCGTAGAGCAGCGGCAGGCTGCCCACCAACGGCACATGGAAAATAAAACGCGCGGCGACCAGGATCAGCGTGACCTGGATGTAGCCGACCACGATGTAGGGAATGATCTTGCCGACCATCACCTCGACCGGCCGCACCGGGGTGGCGAGCAGGTTTTCCATGGTGCCGCGCTCGCGTTCGCGCGTGATGGCCAGCGCGGTGATGACGACCATGGTCATCGTGAGCACGACACCCATCAGGCCGGGCACCACGTTGTATTGGGTGATGTTCTCCGGGTTGTAATGGGCGTGGATCTGGAAGTTCACCGGACCGTCCGTGCCGCGCAGGCGCGCCAGCGGGCCGGGCAGGTCGCGGTTGAGGACCGTGGCGGCGATGGTGCGCGCGGCGGCCAAAGCCGGGCCGGTGGCCGCCGGATCGGTGGCGTCGGCTTCAATCAGCACACTGGGATGTTCCCCGCGGAGGAGCCGCCGGGAGAAATCCTCCGGAATGTTGATTACAAACTGCACCTCGCCCAACTGGAGGAGCTGCTGCGCCTCCGCCTCGGTGGCGGCCTCGCGCACGAAACGGAAATAATCGCTGGTTTTCAGCGCCGCGACAAGCGTGCGGGCGAACGGTCCCTGGTCGGCGGAGCGGATCGCGGTCGGCAGATGCTTGGGATCGGAGTTGATGGCGAAGCCGAACAGCAGCAGCTGCATCAGCGGGATCCCGACCATCATCGCAAATGTCACGCGGTCGCGCTTCATCTGGATGAATTCCTTCAGCACGATGGCCCAGAAACGATGGAAGGTGAAACGCGGCATGGTCAGGCGAAGTTGTCCCGCGCGTTGTCCATGAGACTGATGAATACATCCTCCAGTCCGGCGGTGATTTTCTTCCAGTCATGTCGCGGGTCACGCACCGCGGCGATGGCGGCCGCGAGCTGCGGCGCATCGCGACCGCTGACATGCAGGGTGTTGCCGAAAGCGACGACCTGCTCCACGCCGGCCCGGCCGCGCAGGGTGTCGGCGAGGGCGCGCAAACCGGGGCCACTGACGGACCAGGTCGTGAGCGCCGTGGCCGCCAGCACCTCCGGCAGTGTGCCCCGGGCCAGCATCTTGCCGTAGGCGAGGTAGGCGAGCCGGTGGCAGCGTTCGGCTTCGTCCATGTAGTGCGTGGTGATGAGCACCGTCAGTCCGTCGGCGGCGAGCCGGTGGATTTCGTCCCAGAAATCGCGCCGGGCCTTCGGGTCCACCCCGGCGGTGGGCTCGTCGAGCAGCAGGAGCTGCGGCGAGTGGATGAGGCACGCGGCGAGCGCCAGGCGTTGCTTCCAACCACCGGAAAGCTGGCCCGCCAGCTGGTGGCTGCGGTTGGCCAAGCCCAGTCGGTCGAGACTCTGCTGCACGGCGTTGGCGCGGTCGGGCACGTGGTAAACCCGGGCGATGAAGTCGAGGTTTTCGCGGATGCTCAGGTCTTCGTAGTAACTGAACTTCTGGGTCATGTAGCCGACGTGACGCTTGATCTCGGCCTGCTGGGTGCGGACGTCATAGCCGAGGCAGGTGCCGGTGCCGCTGTCGGGGGTGAGCAGGCCGCAGAGCATGCGGATGAACGTGGTCTTGCCCGAGCCGTTGGGCCCGAGGAAACCGTAGATCTCGCCACGCCGCACCTGCAGATCCACCGTGTCGACGACCGTCTTCGGGCCGAAGCGCTTGGTGATGCCCGTGACGTCGATGACATGGTCCGTTGCGGTCACGGGGGGTTATTTCGCCACCGTCACATCCACCGGCTGGCCGGGGTGGAGATCGCGCGCCGCGGCGGGATCGAACACGGCCTCGACCAGAAAGACGAGTTTGGCGCGGTTTTCGCGGTTGTAGAGAATGGGTGGCGTGTATTCGGGCTTCGGCGACAAGTAACTGATCCGGGCCTCAAGCGGGGTGGGGAGGCCGGTGAGGGTCACCTTCACCAGGGCCCCGGTTTTGAGTTTCGCATAATCAGCCTCGGGGACGAAGAAACGCACTTTGATGTTCGCGGGCGGCAGCAACGAGACGACCGGCTGCCCGGCCGCGACAAACTCGCCCTCGCGAAACAGCGTGTCGTAGACCAGCGCCGCCGCCGGGGCGGACCGGTTTTTCTGCGCCACGCTCCAGCCCGCGCGATCGAGGGTGGCCTGCGCGGCGGCGGCATCGGCCTCGGCGGCGGCGATGACATCCGCGCGGCCGCCGAGCTGCGCCGTCTCAAGTTGCGATGTTATCTCCACCACTTGCTTGGTGTCGGCTTCATGCTTCAATCGGGCCCGATCGAAATCGTCATCGGAGAGCACCGTCGTTTGGTGGAGCTTGCTGGCGCGTTCCAGTTCGCGGGCCGAGAGCTCGGCGGCGGCGTGAGCTTGGGCCCGTCTGGCGTCGAGGGTCGCTAGTTCGGTCGGGCGCAGGCCTTTCTTCAGGTCGGCCAGCCGCGCTTGGGACTGGCGCAACCGTTCGGCGGCCTCGCGCAGGGCGGAGAGTTCGGCGCTTTGCTCGAGGGTGAAGAGGGGCGCGCCCGCCTCGACGCGGGTGCCGCGGGCAACGGAGAGTTTCTCCAGCTGGCCGCCGAGCGGCGCGGCGACATAGACGAACTCACCTTCGAGGTAGCCTTGATAGCCGGCGGCCTCGCGGCGCGCGCAGCCGAGGGCGAGGAGCAGGGACGCGGCGAGGGCCGTGAAGGCGCCAAAGCGCCAGGAGCGGTCATTCATGGGGCAAATATGGTCCGCCGGCCTGTCGGGTCCAAGCGCAAAGGGGATTCGCCGGTTGCCAAGAAAAGAAGAATCCCAACAATGAAATGATTCCCGCCCAAACCAACCTCAAGACCGAGGTCGCCACGCTCCTGGCGAACAAGGATTTCGCGGGCCTGAAGGCCGTGCTGGCCCCTTGGCTGCCGGCCGATGCGGCCCCGTTGCTGGCCGAGCTGCCGACCGAGCAGCTGGCCGCGCTTTTCCGCGGGTGCCCGCCGGAGCTGACGGCGGCGGTATTCTCCTATCTGGAGCACGACGCAAAATATAAGCTGCTGAAGACGCTCACGCAGGCCCAGTCGGCCGCCCTGCTCAACGAATTGCCGCCGGACGACCGCACGACCTTTCTTAACGACCTGCCGCTCGAGCTCGCCATGCAGCTGATCTCGCTGCTATCGCCCGAGGAGCGCAAGGTCACCCAGGATCTGCTGGCCTACCCGGCGCACAGTGTCGGCCGGATGATGACGCTCGACTATGTCGCCGTGCGCCCCGGCTGGACCGTGCGCGAGGCGCTCGATTACATCCGCACCCACGGCTACGATCGCGAGACGCTCAACATGGTCTATGTGACCGACGAAGCCGGTCGACTGCTCGATGATATCCGCGTGCGCCGCTTCCTGCTGGCGTCGCCCGAAACGAAGGTCAGCACGCTGATGGATGGCAACTTCGCCACCCTTGCGCCCACCGACGACCGCGAGAAGGCGCTGCAGATCTTCCGCAAATACGACCGTGTCGCCCTCCCGGTGACCGGCTACGACAGCAAGTTGATCGGCATCGTGACAGCGGACGACATGCTCGACGTGGCGGCGGAAGAGGCGACGGAAGACATCCAGAAGCTCGGCGGCAGCGAAGCGTTGGACGAGCCCTATACCACCATTGCGCTCTCCAAGATGGTGCAGAAGCGCGCGAGCTGGCTTGTGGTCCTGTTTCTCGGCGAGATGTTGACGGCGACAGCGATGAGCTATTTTGAGGACGAGCTGGCCAAGGCCATCGTGCTCTCGCTTTTTATTCCGCTCGTCATCAGCTCGGGCGGCAACGCCGGGTCGCAGGCCGCCACGCTGGTCATCCGCGCGCTGGCGCTCGGGGAATTCCGGCTGCGCGACTGGTGGCGGATCATGCGCCGCGAGCTGGCGGCCGGTTTCCTGCTCGGCCTGATCCTCGGCGTCATCGGCTTCCTCCGCATCATCATCTGGTCGCGCTTCTCCCACATCTACGACCCGAGCCCGCTGCGGGTGGCCACGACAGTTGGCACCGCGCTGGTTGGCATCGTGCTATGGGGCTCCCTGATGGGTTCGATGCTCCCGCTGATCCTAAAGCGGCTCGGCTTCGACCCCGCAACTTCGAGCGCCCCTTTCGTCGCAACCCTTGTCGACGTGACCGGCCTGATCATCTACTTCACGGTCGCGCTCTTCATCATGCTATGAACGAGGAAGCGATGCCCCGGCCCGTTTTGCTTTATGATGGTGACTGTGGCTTGTGCCAGCGGGTCGTGCGGCGACTGCTCAAAGCGGACCGGGCCGGGCGGCTGCATTACGCGCCGTTGCAGAGCGAACCGGCCCAAGCCTATCTGCGGGCGCAGGGATTGCCGACGGCAGATTTCAACAGTCTGGTGTTCGTGCCGGACTGGAACCAGCCTACGCTCGGCGGGTATCGGCTGCGCACGGACGGCGCCTTGGGGGCGTGCGCCGTGGTGGGCGGCGAATTGTGGCGGACGGCGGGATGGATGCGTTTTCTACCTGCGGGGTTGCGGGACGGGGTCTATCGGGTCGTCGCCCGGTTGCGCTATGCGCTATTCGGCCGATCCCGCCCGGTGCCTTTGCCGGACCCCGAATGGGAGCAACGGTTTCTGGCGCGGTGAGGGGAAATAAAAAACCGGACAAGTGTCCGGCTTTTGAAATTGAACTGAGCGGGTGCCTGCCCAGGCAGGTAAACTTATTCGCGGCCGTATCCGCCGCCGCCGCCACGATCGCCGCCACCTCCACGGTAGCCACCCCCGCCGCCGCGACCCCCGCGATAACCGCCGCCGCCGCCGCCGCCGCGACCCCCGCGATCACCGCCGCGGAAGCCACCGCCACCACCGGGCGGACGCTCTTCGCGCGGACGCGCGATATTGACCGCCAGGGCCCGGCCCTCGATCTCGTGGCCGTGAAATTTTTCGACACCCTTCTGGGCCTCGTCGCCGCTCCCCATCGTGACAAAGGCGAAACCACGGGAGCGCCCCGTGAACTTGTCGAAGATGATCTCGACGACATTGACCGTGCCGACCTGGCCGAACAGGGCCTCGAGGTCCTGCGCGGTGCTGGCAAAGGGAAGGTTCCCCACGTAGAGCTTGTTGTTTTCTGACATGTGATGATGAGAGCTGATG
>JANNDM010000101.1:0-18612 GCA_031387725.1 Verrucomicrobiota bacterium
ACCGAGGGCGGCCCGGCCGGAATTGATCACCCGCTTCTGCTTGTCGAGCTCCCAGATCCAGATGTCCTTGAGCATATCGCCCTGTTTCTCGCCGACATAAATGATGACGCCCGGAAAATCGCGGATGAAAGTCTTCGGCACGATGAAACTCAACGGGTTGGCGCGCACGGCGCCGGCCAGCTCGCGCTGGTAGGCCAGCCGCGCCGTCGGCATGAATTGGAAGTTCACGAAAGCCGCCAACGTCACGCCCATGAGCGCAAAGCAGAGGATCGGCGCCGACAGCCACGCCACGCTCAGGCCCGATGAGCGCAGCGCCGTGATCTCCCGGTCCGACGACATGCGCCCGAGCACCAGCAGGATGCCCGAGAGCATGCCCATGGGCAGGGCATACGAAACCACGAAAGGCACCAGCAGACCGATCAACCGGACAAAGGTGTCCACCTCGATCTGTCCCTGCAGCATGTAGCCGAGCAGATCCTTCAAGGCATTCGCCAGCATCAGCACAAAGGCGAACAACCCCACGGCCGCCCCGCACGTCAGGACGACGTTGGCGAAGATGTGCCGGTGGATGAGGTTCATCAGATGAGTTGAATGTTGAGCGTTGCGGGTTGAGAGTCCGACCGCAACGCCGAGTTTTTGTCGCTGCGTTTCGCCCAACTCTCAACCCTCTTCTCTCCCCTCCGCTTGATGCGCCCCCTGCCCGGCCGACCGACCATCTACGGCGAAACCCTCGATTCGCTCACCGCGCTGCTTACGGCACACGGCCACCCGGCCTTCCGCGCGCGTCAGATCCTGACCTGGCTCTACAAGAAACGGGTCAAAACCTGGGCCGAGATGACCGACCTCTCCCGCCCGCTCCGGGCCTGGCTGGCCGCCACCTTCGAGCTCGAACCGACCCAATTCGTCCTGACCAAGCAGTCGGAGGATGTGACGGACAAACTCCTGCTCGAACTGGCGGATCAAGCGCTGATCGAAACTGTGATCATCCGGGCGCCGCAACTCGGCGTCGGTCAGGAGAATTCCCGCAAGACCATCTGTATCTCCACCCAGGTCGGGTGCGCCATGGGCTGCAAATTCTGCGCCTCCGGTCTCGAGGGGCTCAAGCGCAACCTCTCCGCCGGCGAGATCGTCCACCAGCTCATCCAAGTCTGCCGCCAGGAGGACGACCGCACGCCCCGCGCCCGCACCGAGTTGGTCTCCTTCGACAATCTCGTGGTCATGGGCATGGGCGAACCCCTGCACAACTACGACGCCATCATCCGCGCGCTCACCATCCTCAACGCCGAGTGGGGCCTTGGCTTCGGCGCGCGCCGCATCACCCTCTCCACCTCGGGCCTGGTGCCGAAGATCAAGCAGCTCGCCGACGAGCCGCTTGGCCTCCGCCTCGCCATCAGCCTGCACGGCGCCACCGACGAGGTGCGTGAGCAGATCATGCCGATCAACAAGAAGTGGCCGCTCAAGGAGCTCATCCCCGCCATCCGCGAGTTTTCTGCCAAGCACGGACGCATGGTAACGCTCGAGTTCATCCTCATCGAGGGCATCAACGACTCCCTCGACCAGGCCGGGAAACTCCGCGACATCGCCTTCGACCTGCATGCCCACGTGAACCTCATCCCCTACAACACGGTCGAGGGTCTGCCGTGGAAGCGCCCGAGCCTCACGCGGCAGGAGAAGTTCGCCCAGGTCCTCGACCGGGGCGGCGTATCGGTGACGCTCCGCCGCGAGAAAGGCCACGCCATCGACGCCGCCTGCGGCCAGTTGCGGTTGAAAACCGAAAAGGCCCGCGAGGCCGAAGTTGGCTGAGTTTGCGACTGTTTTCTTGTGGGAGCGAGCTTGCTCGCGACGCTTTGCGAGGGCGAAAGTCGCAAGCAAGCTCGCTCCCACAGATTTCGGGCAAGATCAGCCTTGCTCCACCATTGCCATGCCGACGTCACCTGCTAGCGGTCGGTGCGTCGCATGGATTGGTCAGCCTTAATCTTAACCGCCCTCCGCCTGGCTTTGCTGCTTGCCGGGGTGCTGCTGCCGGGTTCGATGCTGTTGCGCGCGCTGCGACTGCCGTGGTCCCTGGCGGCGGCTTTTTCCACCTCCGCGGCCACCCTCTACGTGATCGTGCTGGTCTTCGCGTGGACCGGAGCGGTGATATCGTTGCTCCCACTCACCGCCGCGCTCGCTCTGGTAACGCTCGTCGCTGCCCTCGTCCCGGTGCGCCCCAGCCCGACGCAAATCAGTTCGTCCTTCGCGAACTTCGCGCAAATGGGCTGGTGGCTGCCGCTCTATGGGGCGTTCTGGCTCATCGTGGCCTATCGGCTCGGCTTCCATCCGCTGAATGGCCCGGATGTCTCCTTTCGCTGGAGCTGGCTCGCCGAGCAGATGCTGCAATTCGGTTCGCTGGATTTCTATCCGCCACGCCGGGCGGAGGACTTTGTGCGCTATTTCTGGGCCGAGAGCATCCCACCCGGCGTCGCCAGCCTCTACGCCTGGGCCTATGCGTGCGCCGGCAGCAAGCAGGCGCTCTGGACCTCGCCGGTGGTCGCCCTGCAATTGCTCGCAGTGCACGAACTCATCTGGCGGCTGGCCAGCCGCTGGGGCGGTGAGGTCGTCGCGCGCCGCGCCGTGCTGCTCGCGGCAGCCTGTCCGTTGCTCACGTGGTCCGTCATACTGGGCCAGGAGACCGGCCTGACTGCCGTCGCCGTGACGGGTATTGTCTGGAGTCTGCATCATCTGCGCGACGAAAACGGCAATCGCTGGGCGGTGCTCGCGGGCCTCTTTGCGATCGTGGCCGCCAGCACGCGCGAATACGGCGCCATCTTTCCGGTCAGCACGGTCGCCGCCACCGTCTGGCTTCGCGCCCCCCGCCGGCAGACTTGGCTGCTAGCCTGGGTTGCCCTGCCCGTCGCCCTGGCCTGGCCATTGCGGGTGTGGGTGCTGACGGGCAATCCGTTCTACAGTCTCAACGTCGCGGGGCTTTTCTCCACCAATCCCGTCTTCACCGCTTGGAATGACACCCTGCGTGGCCCGGCCAGTCACGCCCTGGCTTCAGGGGAAAACTGGGCGGCACTTGGCCGTTACATCCTGTTGTGGGGGCTGCCCGCTGTCGCCGGGGTGGCGGCGTTGATCATGTTGCTCGTCCAACGCCTGCGGGAGGCGCGGATCGTGGCCCTCTTCGTGGCCCTGCCCATCGTGCTCTGGTTTGTCTCGGTGGCCTTCACCGCCGGGGGGTTGTTCTATTCGCTGCGCGTGCTGAGCCCGGCGCTGGCCCTGCTGGCGTTTATTGCGAGTTACGGTCTGGGCTTCGTGCTGCAGCACAAGGTGGCGGTGCGCGGCCTGACCGCCGCGGTGGCCCTCGTGGTGCTGGAGTCGCTGCCCAAGACCCTCGTGCTGCCGGAGAATCCCTACCGCCTCGCCGCGCGCGACTGGCCGCAGGCCGCCGCCCAATTCCCCACGGTCGTCCGCACGGTCAATGACGCCTTGCTGGTCAAACTCCAGCCGTTGCCCCATCGGCGCCGGATCCTCTCTGACCACGCGGGCCTGTCGCGAGTTTTCGCTCCGATCGGCACCGAGGTTTTGCCGCTGTGGAGTCCGGAAGTGGCGTGGTTGTTCGACGAAAAGCTCCCACCCGAGGAGATTGCGCGCCGCTGGCGAAAGTCCGGGCTGCGTTACCTCGTGCTCGGCAAGACCGGGGCCGCCGCGAACTTCGCGCAGACCCACGCGCGGTGGCGGGCCCCCTACTTCACGCTCCAGTCCGTGGCGGAGACCGACACGCACGTGATCCTTGAGGCCATCGTCGCGTCCGGCCCGCCAAAGTAAGACGCAGTCCGCGCTTTACGCCGCGCGGAAAGCCCAGCAATGGATTGGTCGTCCATGACCCCCGACCGGCCCATTTCGGAAAAATTCTCCACGCAGCAAACGGTGCGTTCGCTGGAGTTTTTTCCCCCCAAGGACGACACCGGCGTCGAGGCCCTGCGCCTGACCGCCGTCGCACTGAAACGCATCGCGCCGGATTTCGTGTCGGTCACCTACGGCGCCGGTGGCAGCACCCGCGAGCGCACCGCGCAAATCAGCCGGCTGTTGCGCACCGAGCTCGGCTGCACGGTCATGCCGCACCTCACCTGTGTCGGCCACACCCGCGACGAACTAAAGGTCGTCGCTGACCAGCTCCACGACGAGGGCTACCGCAACATCATGACCCTCCGTGGCGATCCGCCGAAGGGCTCGACCCACTTCATGACCGCCACTGACGGCCTGCGCTACGCCAGCGAACTCGTCGCCCTGCTCAAGTCCCGTCAGGCCGACTTCTGTCTCGGCGTCGCCGGCTATCCTGAGAAGCATCCCGAGGCCGCGTCGCTCGACGCCGACCTGGATAACCTGAAGCGCAAAGTGGACGCGGGCGCGGCCTTCGTCACCACCCAGCTCTTTTTTGACAACGCCACCTATTACCGTTTCGTGGACCAATGCCGCGCCCGCGGCATCACGGTGCCGATCGTCCCGGGCATCATGCCCGTGCTGTCGCTGAAGCAGATCAAACGCTTCACCGAAATGTGCGGCGCCTCCCTGCCGGAGAGACTCAGTAAGCGCCTCGAGGCCGCCGGTGATGCACCCGAGATCGTTGAGAGCGTCGGCAACGAGTGGGCCGTGACGCAAATCCGTGATCTGCTCGCGCACGACGCCCCTGGCTACCACCTCTACATCATGAACCGCGCGAAAAGCGCCCTGGCCCTGGCGGCGGGCCTGGCCGCTTAACCGCGTGCATTGGCCGCGACGACGAGGTGGCGGATGAACTCTGAGCCTAATTGATGAAGGTGAGGACTGCGGTGGACTTCTGCTGGCCACTCTCCCCGGCGCCCGAGGTGTTTTGCTCCTCGTAGTGATGCGCCACCACCAGGCGGTTGCCGACCGGGCGTATTCAAATTTTTCTTCCTGCGACGACTCAAAGGTGACGACGAGCATGGCCCGGCCCTTGAAATGCAACACGCGTTGCGCTGCCAGCGGCAGACCGTCGGCTCCGACCCAGATCTTCGCGGTCGCGTTGGCCTCCTTGATGATCTTCTTGTCCCGCTCGCTCATGGGCACGTCGAGATTGAAGGTCAGCAACCGCGCCGGGCGGCCCTGCCATGAGTCTGATTTCTCTTCGACAAGCTTGGCGTGCTCAAGGCTCCGCAGGATTTCGGGCGCAGCGCTGAGGTAGCCATTGAGTTTTCCGGCGCCAAGCTCACGGAGGGCGCGCTCCGTTGGCGTGCGCTTTTCAGGGTCCTTGCTCTTGGCCTTGGCTTCGTCGGCGATCGCCTTGAGGAGTTCGTGGCTCCAGGTAACACGGAGTCCCTCGGCACCATCATCAGCCGTCACTTTGATCGTGGCTTCCGGCGCCACTGGGTTCTTGTCGTTCCCATTCTTGCTTGAAAAAGTGAACGACACCTGCGCCCGGATGGTCCCTTCGTCGGTGAGACTGTTCAGGACGGTCTTCAGGTCCGACACCGAGTCGGCGTGGGCGGACAATGTGGTGGCGAACGCGAATGCAGGGAAGGCGAGGAAACGCATGGGTGTTTTTGCAAAATACGCGAAGTGAAGTCATCTACCGGGGCGAGATAATTCTTACTTCGGTTGAGCCACCGCGCCTGGCGAACGATCGCAGCGAGGCCGCCAGAGCGGCGAGCGGCTTACCCGCCCGCGAACACCGGCCGGAAGCCGGCCCCGGTCAGGATCTGGGCGATTTTCTCGCGTTGGTCGCCTTGGATCTCGATGTCGCCGTCCTTCACCGTGCCGCCGCAGCCGCAGGCGTTGCGCATCTTTTTGCAGAGCGATTCCTTCTCGGGCAGGCCGATGCCGACGAAACCGGTGACGAGCGTCACGGTCTTGCCGCCGCGTCCGGCCGTGGTGCGCTTGAGGTCCAGTCGGCCCCGGTTCTTGGCCGGCGAATTTGTGGGAGCGAGCTTGCTCGCGACGGGCTGAGAAGCGACAGGCAGTCCCGCCCCGCTCAATGCCCCAAATGGGTTCTGACCGAGACCCTGCCCGCCGGTGGTCGATATTTTGCTCCCAGAACTCATGCAATGAATGTGGAAATCTGGCACTCAGGGAATTGTCATCCGGTTTATACCTGCGTTCCTGAATTCCCGATTGATCAGTGCTGCCCGCCCCCACCTCCGCAGCCTCCGGGCGGTGAAGCCGGCTTGGCGGTCAGCTCATCTCCGCCGCCGAGCCAGGCGAGCGCCTTGGCATAGCTGCGACCGGCGAGGAAGTGCTGCAACCGGTCGTCCAGTTCCCGGCCGTGCTTCACCTGCAGGGCTTCGATTTCGGTCAGGGCCGCCGAGATGGCCGGGCCATCAGTGTTCTTAATGCCGGTGTGCAACCGGATAAGCGCTGCTTTGATTTTGGCTTCGGTCATTTCAAGGTCTGGCATTAAATTTTCTTACCTGACGGATGCCCCGGACATGCTTTCCGTTCATCCGCCGCCTCGGAATCTGAATCAACTTGTCTCAATCAGACTCCGCTGCTCCCATTCACTTCCCACGGTTACTATTACCCGATGTGATAGGCAAGCCGTGATAAGTTTTTCTCCTTTTCCCCCGCCCCCTCATGAATCCCGTCTCCGTTTCCGAACGCGCCAATGCCGGCGTGATCGAGGAATACCACCAGCGCTGGCTCGACAATCCCGACTCCGTCGATCCGACCTGGCGCGCTTTCTTCCAGGGCTTCACCCTCGGCGGCGGCGGCCAGTCCCCGACCGCTGTCCCCGCCGGTGCCGTCGTGGACAGCGTCAAGCAGTCGGGCGTCTATTACCTGATCAACGCCTACCGGGCCATCGGCCACATCCAGGCGCACCTCGATCCGCTCAGCGGCCCGCCCCCGGCTTCGCCCAAGCTCCAGCTCAAGCAGTTCCGCCTCGGCGAGGCCGACCTCGATACCGCCTTTGACATCGGGAACAGCTTCGGCGGCGGATTGGTCAAGCTGCGCGACCTGCTCGCCCTCCTCGAACAGACCTACTGCGGCCACGTCGGCGTCGAATACGCTCACATCCAGGACCAGGACGCCCGCCGCTGGCTGCAGGAGCGGATCGAGTCCACGCGGCTGCAGCCGAAGTTCACCAAGCCACAGAAAGTTCGCATCCTGCGCCGCGTCCACAAGGCGGAGTTGTTCGAAAAGTTTCTCCACACGAAATACGTCGGGCAGAAACGCTTTTCACTCGAGGGCGGTGAGACCATCATCGCCGCGCTCGACGCCGTCATCGACCATTGTCCCGGCTCGGGCATCGAGGAGATCGTCATGGGCATGGCTCACCGCGGCCGCCTGAACGTGCTCTGCAGCGTCATGCGCAAATCCTTCGACCTGCTCTTCGAGCAATTCTCCGAGAACTACGTCCCCGACACGGTCGCCGGCGACGGAGACGTGAAATACCACCTCGGCTACGAGTCCATCCTGACCACCACGTCGGGCCAGAAAGTCGAGGTCCGGCTCGCCGCCAACCCGTCGCACCTCGAGATCGTCAACCCCATCGTCGAGGGCAAAGCCCGGGCCCGGCAGCGCATCCGCGGCGACATGGTGGAGCGCCGCACGGTCATGCCGCTGCTCATCCATGGCGACGCGGCTGTGGCCGGCCAGGGCATCGTGGCCGAGACCCTGCAGTTCTCCCAACTGCCGGGCTACCGGACCGGCGGCACCCTGCACTTCGTCATCAACAACCAGATCGGCTTCACCACCGACCCGGAGGATTCCCGCTCGACGCGTTACTGCACGGACATCGCGAAGATGATCGAGGCCCCCATCTTCCATGTGAACGGCGACAACCCGGAGGCCGTCTGCATGGCGGCGCAGTTCGCCGTGGACTTCCGCGTGCAGTTCAAGCGCGACGTGTTCATCGACATGTATTGCTACCGCAAGCACGGCCACAACGAGACCGACGAGCCGTCCTTCACGCAGCCCGCCCTTTACCGCAAGATCGCGGCGCACGCGCACGTTTCCGCGCTCTACACCAAGCGGCTCATCGCCGCCGGCAGCCTCACCCCCGGGGAGGGAGAGGAAATCAAGGCCGAGTATTCGGCCGCCCTCGAAGAGAACCTCGGCAAGGCCAGGTCCCGCGAGACCGCGAAGGTGGAGAAGCGCAGGGCCGCCGCGCAAACCGTGACCGCCGCCTTCAAGGGCTCCACCGCCATCTTCCAGCCCGACTTTACGCATGCCCCGGTCACGACAGCCGTCAGCGCCGCCGCCCTCGACCGGGTGGTCACGGCCCTGACCACGGTGCCCGACGGCTTCAAGGTTCATTCCAAGATCAAACGCTTCATCGACGGCCGCGCCGAGGCGCACAGGAACGGCGGCCCCTACGACTGGGGCATGGGCGAGGCGCTGGCCTTCGGCACCGTGCTCCAAGACGGCCTGCCCATCCGCCTGAGCGGCCAGGACTGCGAACGCGGCACCTTCACGCACCGCCATTCGGTGTTCACCGATATCGAGACCGGCGGGCAATACACGCCGCTCAACCACGTAGCGGAAAAGCAGCCGCATTTCTGCGTCTATAACTCCCTCCTCTCCGAGGCCGCCGTGCTGGGCTTCGACTACGGTTACTCGATGGATTACCCGGACATGCTCTGCCTCTGGGAGGCGCAGTTCGGCGACTTCGTCAACGGCGCCCAGGTCGTCATCGACCAGTTCATCACCAGCAGCGAATCCAAATGGCAGCGCAGCACCGGCCTGACCCTGCTCCTGCCGCACGGCTACGAGGGCCAGGGCCCCGAACACTCTTCGGCCCGCCTCGAGCGTTTCCTGCAGTCGTGCGCCGAAAACAACATCCAGGTCGCCAATCTGACGACCCCCGCGCAGCTCTTCCATGCCCTGCGGCGGCAGACCAAGCGTGATTTCAAGAAGCCGCTCATCATCATGGCGCCCAAGTCCCTCCTGCGGCACCCGGGCGCGGTGTCCCGGCTGGAGGATTTCACCAAAGGCTCCTTCCAGGAAATCATCGCCGATCCGTCCGCTTCGGAAAAAACCGGGCGCATCATCCTCTGCTCCGGGAAGGTTTACTACGATCTGCTCGACTACCGGGGGAAAAATCAAATCGTAGATACCGCCCTCATCCGCATCGAGCAGCTTTATCCGCTGCATCGCGAGCGGCTGGGCGAAATCGCGGGCTCGTTCAGCCGCGACGCCCGACTGATCTGGTGCCAGGAGGAGCCGCAGAACATGGGCGCCTGGAGCCACCTCGCGCCCCAGCTGGAGGAAATCTTCGGCCGCAAGTCCGTCTACGCGGGCCGCGAGGCCGCCGCCTCGCCCGCCGTCGGCGTGCTGGCCCTCCACCGCTTGCAGCTCGCCACCTTCCTGAAGAATGCCTTCACTTTATAACCCCCAGTCCCGAATCCGCCATGGCCCTTGAAGTTAAAATCCCCCCGATGGGCGAATCCATCACCTCCGGCGTGCTCGCCAAATGGCACGTGGCGGACGGTGCCCTTGTCCAGAAGGACCAGCCGCTCTTTGAACTGGAGACGGACAAGATCACTTCCGAAGGCACGGCCGAAGTAGCGGGCCGCATCACCTTCCTCGTGGCGGCGGGCACCGACGTGAAGATCGGCCAGGTCGTGGCCACCATCGATGAATCCGCTGCCGCCACAGACACCACACATACCTCGCCTGTGGCCAAGCCACAGGACGAGCCTCGGCGTAGCCCGCAGGGCGAAGACGGGCCCGCCGTCCGCCGCCTCGCCACCGAGACCGGCGTCGACCCCGAGTCCATCGCCGGCACCGGCAAAGCTGGCCGCGTCACCAAGGGCGACATGCTCGCGGCGACCACCAAGCCTCCTCTCCCCTCGCCGGCACCGGCGCCGCTTGCCACGCCCCGCGCGCCCGGCGAACGCCAGACCCGGACGAAAATGACCCGTCTCCGGCAAACCATCGCCAGTCGCTTGGTCTCTGCCCAGCACGAGGCTGCGATGCTCACGACCTTCAATGAGGCCGACATGTCCGGCGTGATGGAGCTGCGGAAAAAATACCAAGACGACTTCGTCAAGAAGCACGGCGTGAAGCTCGGCTTCATGTCTTTCTTCGTGAAGGCCGTGGTCAACGCCCTCCGGGAAGTCCCCGGCATCAACGCCCAGATCGACGGCGACCACGTCATCTCGAACCACTATTACGACGTCGGTGTCGCGGTCTCCACCGACAAGGGTCTGATGGTCCCGGTCATCCGCGACTGTGACAAGAAGAGCATGGCCGAGATCGAGAAGGACATCGCCGATGCCGCCAAGCGCGCCCGCGAGGGAAAGATCACGCTCAACGATCTCGAAGGCGGCGTGTTCACCATCACCAACGGCGGCATCTTCGGCTCGCTGCTCGCCACCCCGATCATCAACGCCCCCCAGAGCGCCATCCTCGGCATGCACGCCATCAAGGATCGGCCGGTCGCCCTCCATGGCCAGGTCGTCATCCGCCCGATGATGTATCTCGCCCTCAGCTACGACCACCGCCTCGTGGACGGCAAGGAATCGGTCACCTTCCTCGTGGCGGTGAAGAACGCCCTCGAGGATCCCGCCCGCCTCGTCGTCGGCGTCTGAACCAGCAAACCTTGAACAGGAGATAACGGAGTAAACAGAGTTTGGTCTCTCCTCCGTTCTCTCTGTTTCCTCCTGTAAAATGTCTTCTGAATATTTTGATCTAGTTATCATCGGCGCCGGCCCCGGCGGCTATGTCTGCGCTTTTCGCGCCGCGCAGCTCGGACTCAAGGTTGCCCTCATTGAAAAGCGCGCGACCCTCGGTGGCACCTGCCTCAACGTCGGCTGCATCCCCAGCAAGGCGTTGCTCCACTCCTCGGAGCATGTCGCTTTCGCGAAAACCCACGCCGCCGCGCACGGCATCAAATTCGGTTCGGTCGAGATCGACCTCGCCACCATGCTGAAGCGCAAGGACGAGGTCGTCGCCAAGAACACCGGCGGCCTGACGCTGCTGGCCAAGGGCCGCAAGGTCACCGTTCTCACCGGCGAAGCCTCCTTCACCTCCGCCACCACCGTTCGTGTAGCTACGAGCGTGAGCGAGTGGACCGAGGTCACGGCGAAAAACATCGTCATCGCCACCGGCTCCGCGCCGGTCGAGCTGCCTTTCATGAAGTTCGACGGCTCGACCATCGTCTCCAGTGATCACGCCATCGCTTTCCCCACGGTGCCGAAGAAACTCGTCGTGGTCGGCGGCGGCGCCATCGGCCTCGAACTCGGCTCTGTCTGGTCGCGCCTCGGCGCCGACGTCACCGTCGTCGAGTTCCTGCCGAAGATCATCGCGACCTACGACGACGACATCGTCCGCAATTTCACCCGCCTCCTGCAGAAGCAGGGCCTCAAGATCGAGGTCGGCGCCAAGGTGACAGGCTTTAAGCCTGGCACCGCGGCCGCCGCAGGCGGTCCCGCGACCGCGGGATCAACGGGCGTGCTCACCGCCGAGCGCGACGGCAAGGTGCTCGAGTTCCCGGCCGACAAGATCCTCGTGGCCGTTGGTCGCCGCCCCTACACCGACGCGCTCGGCCTCGACCGGGCCGGCGTCGAACTCGACGACAAGCGGCGCGTCAAGGTCGACGCCCACCTCCGCACCAACGTCGCAAACATCTGGGCCATAGGCGACGTCGTCGCCGGCCCGATGCTCGCCCACAAGGCCGAGGAGGACGGTGCCGCAGTCGCCGAGTGGATTGCCGACAAGGCCGGCCACATCAACTGGGATCTCGTCCCCGCCATCGTCTACACCCATCCGGAGGTCGCCAGTGTCGGTCTGGGGGAGGACGCCGCCAAGGCCGCCGGCCGCGCGGTCAGCGTCGGTCGGTTCAACTTTGCCGCCAATGGCCGCGCCATCGCCGCCGACGCCACCGACGGCTTTGTGAAGATCGTCGCCGACGCCCAGACCGACCGGATTCTCGGTGCGCAGATCCTCGGCGCGAACGCCGGCGAACTCATCAGCGAGGTCGTCACGCACATGGAATACGGTGGCAGCGCCGAGGACCTCGGCCGCACGATCCACGCCCATCCGACCATGAGCGAGGCGATCAAGGAAGCCGGCTTGGCCGTCAATAAATCCGCCATCCATGCGCTGTAACCCGGCGACTTGTCCGCCGTAGCCTCTAGTCTCGCCCTTGTGAAGCGGTGGCGGATGGCGAAGGCGGATACACGGCATGTGATTTTGGCGCACCCAGCCTGACTTCTCTTGACCGCGTCGCCCACGGCGCGGTCTTTTTCAACCATGTCCGCCCACCTCACCCACCGCCGCGCCGTCAGCCTGATGCTGCTGTCCGCCGCCAGCTTCACGGCCAACGTGTTGCTCGTCCGCGCGCTGGGCCAGTTCGGGGAGACCAATGTCTGGTTGATCGCGTGCAGCCGGGGATTGGTCGGCTTGGTCATGATCTGTGCGGTTTACTGGCGGGACTTTCAGCCCACGCACCTCTGGAACCGGCGCAAGGTCATCGAGCGCGGCATCGTGGGCGGCATCGGCGTCTATGTCACCTACCTGTCTGTCGTGAAGCTTGGTGCCGGCCGGGCGACTTTCATTGGCAACACCTACGTCATTTGGGGCGCGCTGCTGGCGGCGTGGGTTTTGAAGGAAAAACTCAAAACCGCCGTGCTCATCGGAGGCGTGGCCGCGCTGGCCGGCATCGGTCTGTTGACCAACGTCTTTGCCGCCGACGCCCATCCCGGGATCTACGAATTCCTCGCCATGGTCGGGGCGCTGATGTCGGCCTGGGTCGTCGTCACCATCCGGCAACTCCACGCCACCGAGCACACGTCCACCATTTTCGCCGCCCAATGTGTCTATGCCCTGCTCATCTGCGCGGGCCCGGCGGCGGTGACATTTGATGCTTTGCCCGCGACCGCCTGGGGCGTGCTCCTGCTGGTGGGCCTGACCGCCGGGGCCGGGCAATTGACCATGACCCGCGCCTTCCGCGATCTGCCCGTGGCGGAGGGATCACTCCTGCAGATGCTGGTGCCGCTCGGCACCGCCCTCGGCGGCATAGTGTTTTTCCACGAGCACTTTGCCCTGCACGAAGCGATCGGTGCCGCGTTGATCCTCGGCGGCACCGCCTACACCGCCGTGCGCACGGCGACGACCGCCAACGCCGAGGCGGAGTGACTTAACCTGGCGGTCTTTTTTATGCCGTTGAGAACTAGCCCGTGGGCCGATGGCGGCAAGGGCTAAGAGCCCATCCTGTAGCGGCGGTCTGTGACCGCCGGGCGAACACGGCTCAATTGCCCCTTGCCTCAGAGTGGAGCGCGCGGTTTAGTGGGGGGCCGCTCCCCCGAAATCATGCATCACTCCGATATCTCCGGCTTGCGATGGACGCAAACCACTTGGTTGGCGGCGGCAATGTGTGCGATTGGTTTCGTTTCGACACTGGCTTATGGACAACAAGGCAAGGACATGGGCTACGGGTTTTGCCCCTTGCACCGATTGAATTACAAAGGGGCTGGCTGCCCCAAATGCGCGGCAAGTGGCGGCACAGCAACTGGCAGCTCCGCCTCACCCCAAAACCAAATGGCCATGGCCGCCGCTGGGATGCTGGGCACCGCCATTGGAGAATGGTTGCGGGGTGATCCGCAAAGGGAGGCCCAACTGGCAGCCGAGGCACAGGCTCGTGCCCGGGAACAGCAAAGAGCGGCGCAAATCGCAGCCGCTGAAGCCGCCCGCAAAAAAAACGAAGACTTCTCGCGCCTCCGAGGCATGCTCAAGCTCGACAGCTTTGATGGTGACAGCGGCGGCGGCTTGGTGCTGAAAGGGGTTGATGTTGGTTCGGGTGGCGGCCTTGCGCTCAAACTGGACGACTCTGGTAACGAACCTGGACTCAAGTTCGATGATGACTTGAAGCCACTGAGCACACGAGCGTCGGCAAATAGCGGGCCGGCCAACTCACCTGCCCCCCACACTGACCCGATGGTGGTTGATCTCCGGAATCTCAAGAAGTCTGCATATCTTATCCGCTCATTCGAAACCGCGGCACCAGAGAATGCCCCGGTCTTGCTCGAGCAGGCGTTGAATGCCGCGAATGGCGACCAATCGCTAACCGGCGGCATTCCCTCCGACACTGCCCTGCCGCCAATCGATGAAAATGGCTTCCTGGCTTTTCAAAAAGCGAACGGCGAATACCGGAAGGCAAATGATTTTGAGATGAAGTGCACCGAGACTTTCCAATTGGCCCAGGAAAGACGCGAATTGGGTGACCGGATTGCCCAGGCCGCACGGGCTGATCTGGAACTGGCGAAGACCAGGCTGACGAATGAGGTCACGCTAAAAGGGAAGCAGCAGCAGATGACCGAGATATTCGCGGCCACCAAAGCCCTGGATGAGGCTTATGCCCGGGCTCGGGCGGAGGTGGAAGCCGCCCGAAACCGAAACTACGCGGCGAAGGAAGAAGCGGTGCGCGTCATGCGTGCGGCCGCCGCCGGGAAGGACCCGGCTTCCTTTCATCCCCCCATCGCCAGTCTGCCAGGCTTGGACGAAAAAACCTGGCTTCAGGTTCAGGAGAAAATGATCGCTGAGCGCATCGAATTTGACCGCCAAAAAGCAGGTGTTCAGCTGCAACTCCAGCAAATGGAAATCCCTGTTCCGCTGGCCTACGAGCGCGTGCACGAAGTAGTCATCCTGGGCGCGGACACGGATGCGGGATCCGTCCGGGAAATGGAATCAGTGAAAAGCCCCTGGACCAACAAAACTCCGCCCGAGATGAATCAAGCCGCGGAAGAGGCGAGGAAGAATGGAAAAGAGGGAGTGGGTGGAGCCATGGTGGTTTCCTTCGGCACGCTCAAAACCGGGACGGCTGAACAAGTAGCGACGGAGGTGGTCCGTGTTGCCGGGGACCATTTTACCGAAGGACAAATTTCCCTGAACACCCCTCAGGGCAAAGCCGTGGTCGAGGCATTATCTGGCAAGGAGATCGGCAGGTTGATTGTCCACAGCAATGGGACGCCCATAGCAGAAGCGCTGATTCAAGATGAACGAAACCTGATCAAGGTGAATGAATTGAATGTCGTGGGTGGCGACCGTTCGCTGCTCAATGGGCACATGTATCAAAAGCTCCTCGATTCCGGCAAGGTCAAGCGAGTGGTGGTGTGGCTCAATGTAAACGATCCAATCATGCTTACGGCAATTGATCAGCTGAAGCCCGCCGAGCGGACCAATAACGCCATAGAGCATATCGCCCGCAAAATAACCGGCGATCTGGCCGGAGGGGACTCGCGCGTTAAATATCACTTCATGGTGGGCCCGGGAGAAAGCTTGGCCGAACTCACCGCCAACCGGGGCCTAGGCCTGCTCAAGCCGCATTACCTGACGACCGGCTACTACGACAATATCCGCAGCGAACTTGGCCACCCCAGCGGTCTATTTTCAAACTAAACTAGAATGCAATGGATCAAATCGGATCCCCCCAAAAAACCAATGAAAGACAAACCCCTTACGAGCATTTGCAATCGACCGCTCCGTCTCTTTCTCGTCGCGACATTCCTCTCGATTATGTCTGGGTGTTCCAGCGTGGAGCGCGTTGATGCGCCTCGCACGCAGATGACGGTTCTCCAAGCCGGACAGATGCTGAGAGAGTCACTCAGCCATCTGTGGTCCAGGAACAACGTGAGGGAAGTGAAATTCAACCGACACAGGGTTACCTTCAGATACGAATTACCCAACGACGAATTTTATGGCAGTTCTGCTGGACAGACCCGCGACCAATCCGTGTCTTTTGCTGAGGTCAACAACCTTTCGGTCGACGGTATAGATGTCTTGTCGAATGGGCACTTCATGCTGCGTTTCGATACAAAATACGCTGCATTGAAGTTCGTCGACGCCTTGCTCACCTTGCAAGAAGCCGGGTTGGCGCCCGATCCGGAAGAAGCTGACTTCACTGCGTTCACCATTGAGGCGAAAGCATGGCTCGTAGTAACACCTAAGCCGGAGATGTCCGACGAGGCGCGCACCTACAAACTGTCGGCTGAAGACGCATTCAAACGGAAGGATTTCGCCGCCGCGCTGAAGGCCTATTGTGACGCCTTGATCAAGTTTCCGATGTGGCCCGAAGGCCACTACAACGCCGCCGTCTTGGCTGCTGAAGCGGAGGACTTTGAATTAGCCGCCCAGCATATGCGCCGCTACCTCGTGCTGGCGCCTGATGCGAAGGATGCTGCTGCCGCCAAGGACAAGTTGCTCCTCTGGCAGCACAAGGCGAAGCCATGAGCGTGCATCGCTCTCGACAATACCACACCCACATAATCATGCATCACTTCAAACCGCTCGCGGTGACACTCCTCCTGATTGGATCTGTGTGCGTCACCGCGCAAGTCGCCGGTCCAGTCACCGGTCAGGGCGAACGCCGTTTGACCGACCGGGACATAATTACTGCGCCTCGCACGCAAATGACCGTCCGCCAAGCCCGCAATGCACTGAAGGAAGCACTCACGGATGCGGTCCTGCCGGCGTCCGACGTGAAAATCGATCGACACGGATTCTCATGGGTAGACCACCCGCGTCCGCAGGATACCGCGACCCACATCTATAAATTCACCGACATAAAAAGGCTGTCGGTGGAAAGTTACAGCAAGAATTTCCACAACCTGGCTTCGGCCCGGATGTGGGTTGACGCCCTGCTCACCTTGAAGGCCGCCGAGATGGCACCTGACACGGAAGAGGCCGACTTCGCCGCATTCACCATTAGCGCGAAAGTCTGGCTATTGGCTTCACCCAATCCGGAGATGCCCGACGAGGCCCGCGCTTACAAGGCACTGGCCGAGGACTCCTTCAAACGAAAGGATTACACTGCGGCATTGGAAGCCTATTGTGATGCCTTGGACAAGCATCCGATGTGGCCGGAAGGTCATTACAACGCCGCCTTGCTGGCCGCTGAAGCCAAGGACTACGAATTGGCCGCCCAGCACATGCGCCGCTATCTTGTGCTCGCGCCAGACGCGAAAGACGCCTCCGCCTCGAAGGACAAATTTCTCCTCTGGCAGCTCAAGGCGAAACAATAGGCAGTGAGTCACCGCCACTCGTGGCGGGGGTAGCGGCGGGAGAGTTCGGCCTTCACATTCAGATACATGTCGCGCCAGAAGGCGCTAAGATCATCGGTGACCTGGATGGGCCGCTGGTTGGGGGCAAGCACCTCGATCGTCACCGGCACGGTGCCCGCGCAGGCAGCGGTTAAGGTCGTCGAGCGCCCGGCTGTCGCCGGGCTCGCGATGACAGGGCAAACCTTCCCTCCAGCTTTTTTTCGTGTCATTCGTGTTTTTCGTGGTCTCCTCTTCTGAGTGAAAAAACTCATCCTCTGGGACATCGACGGCACCCTGATCGTCTCGCATGGCGCGGGCGTGCGGGCCATGGAACGCGCGCTGACCAAGCGATTCGGCGTGACGTGCGACCTGGGGAAGATCGACTGGGCCGGCCGCACGGACAGCTGGATTACCGGGGAGGTTTTCCGGCACGTCGGGCTGCCGGACACGCCGCAGAATACCCACGACTACCTTGAAACCTACCTCGAGCTGCTGCCCGCCGAATTGCGGGAAGGTCGCCAGGGCCAGGTGCTGCCGGGCGTCCTGCAATTGCTCGAGCAGCTGCATCACCGGAAGGATCTCGCGCAGGGACTGCTGACGGGCAACCTGCGGCGGGGAGCCGAACTCAAGCTGACCCACTACAAGGTCTGGCACTACTTCGAGTTTGGAGCTTTCGCCGATGACAGCCCGCGGCGCAACGACTTGGGCCCGCACGCGCTGCGCCGCGCGAAGGAGCGGCACGCCGTGGAGTTTGAACCCGCAAACACCTTTATCATTGGGGACACGCCTCATGATATCGAGTGCGGCAAGGTCATTGGCGCCCGCACCATCGGCGTGGCCACCGGCCGCTACAGCGTAGCCGAATTGGAGGCGCACGCCCCGACCGCGGTGTTCAGCAATTTCGCCGACCCCGCAGCATTCCTGCGCGTGCTTGATGCCTGACCGGGCTCCGCGCTTGCGTGCCCGCCCCGATCCCGGCAATTTATTCATCAGGATGAAAATATTCACCATCGCCATCGGCTCGGACCACGCCGGTTTTGCCTACAAGGAGAAGATCAAGGCCATGCTCCTCGCGGAAGGGCACATCGTGCGCGACTGCGGCACTAATTCGGATGCGGCGTGCGATTATCCGGACTTCATCCGGCCCGTCGCTGAAGCCGTCGCGCGCGGCGAGTTCGAGCGCGGCATCGTGCTGGGTGGCTCGGGCAACGGCGAGGCGATCGTCGCCAATCGCGTGAAAGGCGTGCGCTGCGGTCTTTGCTGGAACGAGCAGGTCGCAATCTGGAATCGCTCGCATAACGACGGAAACTGCCTCTCCCTTGGCCAGCGCACGGTGTCCGAAGAAGAGGCCTTGAAGATCGTCAGGGTGTGGCTTTCGACGCCATTCGAAGGTGGGCGACATCTCGGTCGGATTCAGAAAATTGATACCTATTAATGGTTTAGCATGCTGATCATCGCTTAGCATAGTATTGTTTTGACATAAAAGTATCGCTGCGTAGCGTCCGCGTTCATGGGAACACGCCATCGCGGCACAATCGAAGAGATCAACGCCCTGAATGCCTTCATCAAGCTTCAGCGTGCCGCCGAGTCCGTGTCGGTCCGGATCCACACCGTGCTGCCAGAAAGCCTGACGATC